>NZ_BAAGRP010000001.1:0-421685 GCF_054782895.1 Promicromonospora xylanilytica | reverse complement strand
GGTGGCTTCCTCGGCGTCGATGCCGGGTACGCGGGCAGCGACCGAACGCACCACGTTCGGACGATGCACGACCCAGTCATCGATCCGCAGGTCACCAGTCGTGGTCACGTGGCCGCGGCCCCCTCTGCCCATAGTGTCCGGTTTTGACGCGCTGGCCAATGATCGCACCACAACGTCGGTTTCGCGCAAGTCCTCGGGGTCGTCAGGCCCGGTGTCCTCTGCCGTTGACGTGGTCCGGTTCATCGGTGCTACCTCCGGTTCGTGGTGAACGCCGTCGACACCGCGTCCAGGCCCTGCGGCCCGGCCGTCGCGTGGATCACCGCGAGGGCGACCTCGCAGGTGGCGGCGATCAGGTCGCTCGCCCCCCACGCGTCGGCGAGGCGGTAGAGGTTGACGGCGTCGCCGTCCGCGTACGCGCGCAGGTATTGGGCGCCCAGACGAACAAGTTCGGGGTGCTCGGTGTGTTCCATGCAGCCCAGACGCGCGAGGAGCCCGGATGTCACAGCACTTGAGAGTTTTTCTTCGATTTCTCCCTCGGCATCCGGTTAGGCCCGATATTTGGCGTGCGCAGCCCGGCGAGGGCGTCGGTTCGGCGCGCGCCGCACCGCCGGATCCGGTAGGTCTGTGACGCAGGCCACATGAAAATGCATTCAGAGTGCTGTGACATCCGGGACGTGTCCGCGTCCTAGGTGCGACGCGGACAGGGTTCGGACCTCGCTGGGGGCGGGCCGAGCCCGGCGCGTCGGACAGGAGCCGTGGCTCGGAGTGCGCTGGGGGCACGCCGAGCCACGGCTCCCGTTCTTCCTCGGCTGGCAGGCCTTCCTCGGCTGACAGGTCTTCCTTACCCGGCCGTTCTTCCTTTACCCGACGCGGTCGCCCACCTATCGTGGAGGCATGCGCACCGCACGCTCGCTGCTTACGTAGCCGCGCCGGACCTGCCCCTCGATCGGGCACACCCGGTGCGGCAGCCCCTCCGTGCGAGGGGCTTTTTCGTGCCCGGACCCGATCGACGCACCCGAGAGCGAGCAGTGATGACGGATACGTACCGCACCCCAGGCCCGGCGGAGGAGCACCCGTTCCAGGCTTCCGACGACGGCAGTCGTCCCCGGCGCTACCTGCTGACGATGTTCCCCTACCCCTCGGGGGACCTGCACATGGGGCACGCAGAGGTGTTCGCCATCACCGACGTCGTGGCGCGCTACTGGCGGGCCAAGGGGTTCGACGTGCTCAACCCGGTCGGATGGGACTCGTTCGGCCTGCCGGCGGAGAACGCGGCGATCCGCAGGGGCGAGCATCCCGCCGTGTTCACCGAGGCGAACATCGCCACGCAGGCGGCGTCGATCCGGCGCTACGGCGCCTCGTTCGACTGGTCGCGGCGCCTGCACACCCACGAGCCGGCCTACTACCGCTGGACCCAGTGGCTGTTCGCCCGCCTGTACGAGCGCGGCCTGGCGTACCGGGCCGCCGCGGAGGTCAACTGGTGCCCGGCCGACCGCACGGTCCTGGCCAACGAGCAGGTCAGGGACGGAGCCTGCGACCGGTGCGGCACCGCCGTCGTCCGGCGCAGCCTGACGCAGTGGTTCTTCCGGATCACCGCGTATGCCGACCGGCTGCTGGACGACATGTCCCTGCTGGACCCGGGCTGGCCCGCGCACGTGCTGACGATGCAGCGCAACTGGATCGGCCGGCGGGAGGGGCCCGACGGTGCCACCTACCGGCTGCACGACTGGCTCGTCTCCCGGCAGCGCTACTGGGGCACCCCGATCCCCGTGGTGCACTGCCCGGCATGCGGTGAGGTGGTGGTGCCCGACGACGAGCTGCCGGTCGAGCTGCCGCACCTGGAGGGCGACGAGCTGGTCCCGGGCGACGTCTCGCCACTGGCCGGGGCGCACGAGTGGCTGCGGACGCGGTGCCCGCGGTGCGGCGGCCCCGCCGAGCGGGACACCGACACGATGGACACGTTCGTGGACTCGTCCTGGTACTTCCTGCGCTACCTGTCGCCGGGGTACGACGGCGGGCCGTTCCGCCCCGAGGACGCGGCCCGCTGGATGCCTGCCGCCCTGTACGTCGGCGGGGTGGAGCACGCGACGATGCACCTGCTGTACGCGCGGTTCGTCACCAAGGTGCTGTACGACATGGGCCTGGTCCCGTCGCCGGAGCCGTACGCACGGCTGATGAACCAGGGCCAGGTGATCAACCAGGGCAGGTCGATGAGCAAGTCGCTGGGCAACGGCGTGGACCTGGCGGCCGAGCTGGACCGGTACGGGGCCGACGCGGTGCGCCTGGCGATGCTGTTCTCGGGTCCACCGGAGGACGACGTCGACTGGGCGGACGTATCGCCCGCCGCGATGAGGAAGTTCCTGGCGCGGGTGCTGCGCCTCGTCCCCCCGCCTGGGCCAAGTCCGCACGGGTCCGGATCCCTACCGGCCCGGCTGCCTGCCGGGGCCACCGACGCCCTGCGCCGCACGGTGCATCGAACCGTGCACGACGTGGACGGGCTGATCGAGGCCGGACGGTTCAATGTCGCCGTCGCCCGGCTGATGGGCCTGGTGGGCGAGGTGCGACGGGCAGTCTCGGACGGCGGAACGGACGCCGCGGCCCACCGGGAGGCCGTCGCCGCCGTCGCCGTGCTGCTGAGCCTGTTCGCCCCGGGTACCGCACAGGACCTGTGGGAGCGGCTGGGCCGCACCACCCAGGTCGCGGCGCAGCCGTGGCCGGCCGTGGATCCCGCGCTGCTGGTGACTGCCGAGGTCGAGGCGGTGGTCCTGGTGGACGGCAAGGTACGTGACCGGCTGTCGGTACCCGCCGACGTCGTGGCGGCGGACCTGGAGCGAGCCGCCCTGGAGCGGCCGGCCGTCGGGCGAGCTCTGGGCGGCCGGACGGTACGGCGGGTGGTCGTCCGCCCGCCGCACCTGGTCAACGTCGTGCCGGGCTAGGCGGTCGAGCCGGTCTCGGCGCCGTCGTCCCTGTCCAGCTTCGCGCGCAGGGAGCGGAGCTCGGTGAGGATCTCCCGGTTCTGCGCGGCCAGGGCGTCGAGCCGCGCGTCTTTCTGCTCGTCGTCCTTGCGCTCCTCCTCGGAGATCTCCTCCATGCCGTTGACGATGACGGCGATGAACAGGTTCAGCACCGCGAAGCTGACCACCAGGATGTAGAGCACGAAGAAGATCCACGCGGAGGGGTGCTCCTCCATCACTGCCCGGGCGATGTCCGGCCACGCCTCGCCCGTCATGGCCTGGAAGAGCGTGAACAGGGACGTGCCGAGGTGCCCGAAGAACTCCGGGGCCGTCTTGCCGAACAGCCCGGTGGCTATCACCGCCGACACGTACATGACCAGCACCAGGAGCGCGCCCACCGCCCCCATGCCGGGCACGGCCCGCAGCAGCCCGTCGACCACACGGCGCAGCGACGGCACCACGGTGATCACCCGCAGCACCCGGAGCACCCGCAGGGCGCGCAGGGCGGAGAGGGACTCGCTGGCCGGGAGCAGCGCGATGCCGACCACGGCCACGTCGAACAGGTTCCACGGGTCACGGAAGAACCCTCGGCCGTTGGCGACGATCCGCAGCAGCAGCTCCACCACGAAGAAGCCGAGCATGGTGTGGTCGATCACGATCAGGACGCTGAGCGCGGTTCCGTCCACCATGGTCTCCGCACCGAGGACCAGGGCGTTCGCCAGGATCACCACGAGCACGGCGTTGACGAACCATCTCTGGTCGAGGAAGGCACGCAGCCGCCCCCGCCAGGTGCGCGGTTCGATCCGTGGCTCGGCGGGTGTGCCGATCGCCTTGTTCATCCGGTCTCCCTTGCTGTCCCCGTGCCCGGAGTCCTTGCTCCGGCCTTGCCTCAGGCCCTTGCCCGGGCGAACTGTAGCGCGACGATGCCGCCGCGATCTGCTGGGCGCAATGTCCCGATATGGGACTGATTCGGCGGGTCCGGTGGCACGTCGGTCCAATCAGTGCTGAGGTAGTGCGCAAGCAAGCCAACCACTCTGGAGGAAACACGCCATGGGTTTCTTTGCCTTTCTCATCCTCGGGCTGATCGCCGGCGTGATCGCCCGCATCGTCATCCCGGGCAAGCAGCCGGGTGGCTTCTGGCTCACCCTGCTCCTCGGTGTGCTCGGCGCCATGCTCGGTGGCTGGCTGGGCGGCCTCATCTTCAACGTCAGCATGGACGCGTTCTGGTCCTGGCAGAGCTGGCTGTTCGCGGTGATCGGCGCGATCATCGTGATCCTGATCGTCCAGGCGATCTTCGGCCGCAAGAAGGCTTGACCGCAGCATCCCGCGGCCGTGCCGTCACCGTCGTCCTCCTGACGTCGTTGGTCGGCGCGGCCGCGGTGTCGTGTACGGCAGGTGACGCACCGTCGCCGTCGTCCACGCCGGGCCCGGTGCCCAGCGATGTCGCGGCCCACCTCAGCGTCGAGGTGGGCCAGGGGCGCACGCAGTACGCGGACCGCGAGATCCTCCTCGAGGTCACCAACGGCTCGGACCGGACGATGACGCTCCTGTCCGGTGCCCTGCACGCCGACGGTTTCGGCCCGTCGCACCTGACCAAGGATCGTCCCCGGGCCTTGCGACCTGGCGCCACTCGCGACGTCTACCTGGGCCTGGGCGAGGCGCGGTGCGCCGGTACCCCGGCAGGGCCGGCCGCGCCGACGCCGGACACCGCGCCGTCGGCCGTGATCACGCTGGCTCTGGGCGAGGGGGACGGGCAGGGGCCGGCCACCGAGATCACCGTCGACGAGGTGACCGATCCCTCCGGCCATCTCGCCCGCACCCACGCGGTCGACTGTGCCCAGGCTGCCGTGGCGGCCGGCGTGCGCCTCGCCGTCGCGGCCGGCCTGCCGGTCGAGACGCGCGACGGCGAGCCGACGGCGCTGGTGACCGTCCGGGTCGAGCCGGTCGACGGCGGGCCGGAGGTCACGATCGACCGCATCACCGAGACCACGCTCATGGCGAACCCCGCCCGCGGCGACAGCTCTGGCTGGGCCGGCATTGACCTGGCGGGACAGCACTCCGGCGAGATCACTCTTCCGGTGGTCCCGGCTCGCTGCGACGCCCACGCCGTCGGGGAGGACAAGCGCGGGACGTTCCTGCCTGTGGAGGCGAGCGTCGACGGCACCGCGCAGCACGTGTTCTACCTCCCGATGCCCGACGCCGCGCGCGCCGCCCTGTACGACTTCATCGGGGACAGCTGCGGCTGGCCCGGCTGATAGCCGTCAGCCGATGATCGGGGCGCTCTCCGGCAGCCGGTACAGCCGGGTGCGGGCGCGCAGGGCCAGCGCGGTGCCGAGGGTGATCGGGCCGAGCCGCCCGATGAACATGAGCAGCACCAGCACCACCTGGTGATACCAGGCGAGCTGCGCGGTGATCCCGGTGGACAGGCCGGTGGTGGTGAACGCGGACGTCACCTCGAACAGGATCTGGTCCACCGTGAACGGCGAGAGCGCCGTTATCCACAGGGTGGGGAGAACCACGATGGCCACCGCCAGCAGAGCGAGGGTGAGGGCCTGGCGCTGGGTGGCCGGAGAGATGCGACGGTCGAAGACCGTGGCGTCCGGGTCGCCGCGCAGCTCGGACCAGATCACCACGGCGAGCACCGCGAACGTCGTCACCTTGATGCCGCCGCCCGTTCCACCGGAACCCGCGCCGATGAACATGAGGATGATCGTGCCGAGCCAGGTCTCCGTGTGCATCTCGCCGGTGCTCACGGAGTTGAACCCGGCCGTGCGGGCCTGCGTGGACTGCGTGAAGGACGCCAGGATCCTGCCGGCGGGGTCGAGCCCGCCCATGGTGGCGGGGTTGTCCCACTCGGCCACGAGGAAGAACATGGTGCCGCCCGCCAGCAGCAACCCGGTCATCAGCAGCGTGATCTTCGTGTGGACGCTCCAGCGCGACGGGCGCACCCGGTCGCGCAGCACCTCGAGGACCACGGGGAGGCCGAGCCCGCCCACGATCGTGGCGAGGCAGATCGGCAGGACGATCCACGGGTCGGCCACGAAGTCCATGAGCGACAGTGAGAACAGGGCGAAGCCCGCGTTGTTGTACCCGGAGACGGCATGGAACACGCCGTTCCACAGCGCCCGGCCGAGGGGCTCGTCGTAGGCGACCGCGAAGCGCAGCGTCAGGACCGTCGCCACGGCGGCCTCGACGACGAACGCGATGATGACGACACGCACCAGCGTCCGGCGCACGTCACCGAGGCTCACGCTGCGGGTCGACGCCGCGGCGACCAGCCGAGAGCTCAGGTCCAGGCGCCGCGAGACCAGCACGCCCAGCAGCGAGGCGACGGTCATCACGCCGAGGCCACCGAGCTGGATGAGCACGAGGATCACCGCCTCGCCGAACCCGGACCAGAAGACCGGCGTGTCCGTGACGACCAGCCCCGTGACGCACACGGCCGACGTGGCGGTGAACAGCGCCTCCATGAACGTGGCCGACTCACCGGTCGCCGCGACCGGCAGCAGCAGGAGCAGGGTGCCCACGGCGATGGCACCGACGAATCCGCCGATCACGAGCTGGCCGGGCCGACGGCGCAGCGCCGCACCTCGCCCACCCGCACGACCCGCGGGGCTGCTGAACCGCATCCGGCTACCGTCGGCTTTCGTTCGACCTGGTGGCACTCGCCCACCGGCGCCGACTGGCGCCCGACGGTTACGCTAGCCGGTCATCGGCGTGGGGGAACGCGGAAGGCGTCGCCTCCGGCGTCGGGCGGAACCCGGCGCGGAGGCGACGCCTCGCGGTGCACTGCTGGCTCAGACGGCTCAGACGACGCGGATGAACGTCGGGCTGTTCTGCCACATCTCGGTGTAGCGCACCGGCATGCCGGCGGCCCAGGCCTCGATGATCATGCCGTCGCCCGCGTAGAGGGACACGTGGCCGGGCGTCCAGACGATGTCGCCCGGCTCCGGGTAGGTCACCTGGTAGCCGGAGCTGAGCAGTGCGCCGGACGAGTGCGGAAGGCTGACGCCGAGCTGCGCGTACGTGTACTGGATCAGGCCCGAGCAGTCCATGCCCTCGGCCGGCGAGGCGCCGCCCAGCACGTAGGTGATGCCGAGGTAGTTGAACGCGACGTTGACGGCCTGCTGGCCGACCGGGATCGGGTCCGGTGCGTCGACGGAGACGACGGCGGGGCCTTCGCCCTCCTCGCCGCCCTTCTCACCGTCGGCCGCCGAGGACGCGCCCAGTGTTTCCATCTCGATCGGCATCTTCGCGTCGGCGGGGACGGTCACGGTGGGGGCGTTCACGACGGCCTGCTTGGCCACGGTGGTGAGGGAGTTGAGGTCGACCGAGTTGAGCTTCGCGGTCTTCACCTCGGTCTTGAGGTTCATCGCGGGGGCCGCGTGGGCCGTCGTCGCGATGGTCGAGATCAGAACGCCACCAGCGGCTGCGGCGATGGCCCCACGGCGGGCGACGGTGCCTGCGTTCTCCGTGGCGGTACGAGCGAGGATGGTCAGCGGTGTCATGGCCGGCCGGCTGTCACGATGCCGGCCGCGAATGGAGTTCGTCACCTAATGTCTCCTGTACCGCCTGCGAGGTCAGCTGTCGGGTTCGGGTAGGAGTACACACCCGGCCGCACGGCTACTGGGGGGTTCCGTCCGGCTTCACCCCGAGGACGACGATGTCGCTGTCGCCCGGGAAGTGGGTCCCCCGCTCCTGTCTCGAACGTCTGGTCATGAGCCGGTGACAGGATTCGGCGTCCGGCTCACGGCTCCACCGTTGCGGGGGAGCAGAAGTCAAAGTACACACCTTCACGGAAAAAGTCACGATCGGGTTACGCATTACGGTCTGACCCCACGAAGACGCAGATTTACGGCGTTCCGGTCTTCAGCGGTTATGACCGACATCACATACATCCGCTACCGTTCGGCGGCATGGCCGAAAGCGCGAACCGCATCTCCGCCTGGTGGGTGCCGCTCATCAGTGCCGTCGCCTGGTGGATCTGCGGATTCCTGCCTTGGCTCCTTCAGGCGTCATACGAGGTCACAGGCATTTCGGAAGCGTCGACCGCGGGCGGTGCGGGCTTTGTGCCGCTCCCGTTCACCGCCGACGAGCCGCTGGTCGGACTGGTCATCATGGCGCTGATCGGGGGCCTGCTCGGCGGTGTCACGGCGGGCATGCCGGCGTCGGCCGGGAAGGGTGCCGGTGCTGCGGTCACCGGCACGCTGCTGTCCATGGCGGCCACGTGCGGCATCTCCTGGTGGCTCGCGATGCAGGGCAGCGTGCCCGGTGACGCCGCGCCCCTCGGGATGCTCGTGATCACCGTCGTCGCGGGAACCTTCGGCCTGGGCGCCGGCCTCCTGACGGCCCTGGGGCCCGCGCCCCTGCGCGGCGTCGCGCTCGCTCTGCCCGTGGTGCTGCTCGACGGCTGGCTCTGGGGGCTCCTCCCCGGCCACGAGGTGTCCCCCCACGGCACGTGGTGGCTCTTCGCGGTGGCGCTCGGGATCGCGTTCGGTCTCGCCGTGGACAGCAAGCCCATCGAGCTGCTGGGTTGGCTCCCTGCCGCGGGCGTCGTCTGGATCCTGCAGGCCGCCGGCCCGGCCCTCCTGGCGGTGCAGGAGAACCTCTGGCCCGGCTCCGCCCTCACCGAGGACCCGCTGTCAGCGGCGCGCATCATCGGCGACGAGCTCGCCTCCGCGGCCGTCGTGTCCGACGGGCACCAGCTCGGCGCCTGGGTGGTCGCGCTCCTGCTCGGCGCGGCGATCGCGGCCCTCCGACTCTCCCGTGAGGCGACGGGCGAGGGCGAGCTCTCCGAGGCCTGGGCCTGAGAACCGGCAGTCCGAGCCACTACTGATTGCGATTGTGTAAATTTCACCCGCTCCAGGGCTTCTGCTCTGTTCTACGGCTGTCCGGTACCCCTAGGTTTGGCCCGGTTCGGGGGCAAACCGCCCCTGTGCGAACAATGGGGGCTTATATGAGCAGGATGTCAGTCGTCGGCGTCGCCACGTCAGCGGTGCTCGCCGTGGCGGCGCTCGTCGCGGTGGCGCCGGGCGCGCAGGCAGCGACCAGCGATCCCCTCCGGGACAAGCAGTGGGGCCTGGACCAGATCAACGCCGAGGCCGCCTGGTCGGCGGGCACCGGCGAAGGTGCGGTGGTGGCGGTGGTCGACACGGGCGTCGACTTCGACCAGCCCGACCTGGCGGGCCAGCTCCTGCCCGGCGCCACGTTCGCCGGCTGCGCGGACGTCCGCCCGTGCGGCGAGGGGGACTTCCGTGGCCCGGACGGCAGGAACGACGGGGACGAGCACGGCACGCACGTCGCGGGCATCGTGGCCGCGGCGGCGGACAACGGCATCGGTGTCGCTGGCGTGGCACCGGGAGCGAAGGTGCTTCCGGTCAAGGTTCTGGAGGCGGGCACCGGCTCGTCGCAGGACATCGCCGACGGCATCCGCTGGGCGGCGGACAACGGCGCCGACGTCATCAACCTCTCGCTCGGCACGGCGCCGGGCGGGCAGCTGCTGACGATCATCGGCGTCGACACCCTGATGCGCGACGCCATCGCGTACGCCCGCTCTCAGGGCGTGCTCACGGTCGCCGCGGCCGGCAACTCGTCGACGCCGCTGTGCAGCGACCCGGCGTTCACCAGCGTCGCCATCTGTGTCGGGGCCACCGACTCGGCGGGTGTCCACTCCTACTACTCGGAGCTACCGATCAAGCTCGACCTGAAGAGCGTCTCGGCGCCCGGGGGCTCGGGAGGTCTGAACGGGTGCGACGGCGACGTCTGGTCCACCGTGCCCGTTGGTACCGGGTCGGAGACCTGCGCGGGCGGCAGCTACGACTCCTACGCGGGCACGTCGATGGCGACACCGCACGTGGCAGGTGTCGCGGCGCTGCTCTACGGGCAGGGCCGGACCATGGACGAGGTCGAGAGCGCGATCCTGTACACCTCGCGTGACCCGCTGCTGGGCCTCGTCGGCGTGTGGACGCCGCTGTACGGGTACGGCATCGTCGACGCGGCGGCGGCCGTCGCCTACTGACCGAACCTGTCGAGGTAGTCGTCTGGCGAGGTAGTCAGGTGGCGAAGTAGTACTACTTCGCCACCTGACTACCTCGCCGCCTGACTACCTCGACAGGGTTGGGCGTCAGTACGGGCGGATGTAGACCGCGTAGTCCTGCCACTGGGCGGTGTGGCGCACCGGCGTGCCGTAGTTGGCGGCCTCGACCACCATGCCGTCGCCCGCGTAGAGGGAGACGTGGCCCTGGGTCCACACGATGTCGCCGGGCATCGGCGACGAGACCTGGTAGCCGGAGGCCACCATGGACGACGACGAGTGCGGCAGGTCGACGCCGAGCTGGGCGTACACGTACTTGATCAGGCCCGAGCAGTCGAAGCCCGTGCCAGGGGACTCGCCGCCGTACGTGTAGGTGATGCCGAGGTACTGCATGGCGATGGCCACGGCCTGGGCGCCGATGGACCCGTCGGACGCGTAGTCCGGGGTGGCGGGCTCGGCTTCCGCGACGGCAGCCTCCACCTCCGTCTCGGCGGGAGCGAGGGCCTCCAGGACGGGCTCCGGCTCGGGCTCCGGTTCGGGCGCGGGGGTGACCTTGACGGCCTTGCTCTCGATCTTGAGCTTCGCGTCCAGAGCGACCTGCACCGCCGGGGCCGCCGCGACCTCTTTGCGGGCGTCCTGCGTCAGTGCCGTCATGTCGACGCTTGCCAAACGGTTCGAACCGTCTCCCATGACGGCGTGTGCGCTGGGTGCGAACGCCGTCGCGAGAAGTCCGGACGATGCCGCGATCAGTGCGCCCGAGCGGGCTGCTGTCCGGGTCGCGGTCATCAGGGGAGTGCTAGGAGCGTGATCGGCGCGGTGTCGACCGCGTCGGACGGTGGTACTCACCGATGTTCTCCAAGTCGCCGGTTGCGCGAGGCCCGTACCGATCTGGGAATAGGGCCCGCGGTCGTGCCTCCGGTGGCACAACGGATCCGACGCTACATACGGGTTACCACCTTGTCTCGATCAGATAACAGTTGTCGTGAAGTATCAGGGTGTCCGAAACGCGGGTAACTTTTCACCCAGATGCCTTTTCGCAGGGTAATGGCCATTCTGGGGCACGAAATGACGCCCTGGAGGGCATAAACAATCAGCAGAGGAAATGATGCGACACGCCGGTATCCGGCGGCGTGTCAGCCCATGCCCGTGGCGCGGAGCTCGGACTCGGCCTTCAGACCGGCCAGCTCCGTGTCCACGAACTCCCGTGCCTTCGTGCCCAGGACCAGGTTGGTCAGGCCGGCGAGCATCCCGCTCTGGGCCACGGCCAGCGTGACCTCGCACGCGGCGTCGGAGACCGGGGCGATCTGGTGCGCCGCTCCCGTGCGGACGCCGGGCGTGCTGCTCGACCAGGAGAATCCGCGGCCCTCGGCGAGGCTGTCCACCTCCCAGGTCGCCCTGGGCAGACCAGGCTGCTCGATCTCGACGCGGGAACCGACGGCGATCGCCTGCTCGGGGCCGAGGATCGTCACGCGGGTCATGGAGCTGGTCCAGGCAGGCATGTGCTCGACGTCGGACAGGACCTGCCAGACGACGTGGGCGGGTGCCTCGACCCGGGTGCTGGTGCGATAGGCGTGGGCCACGAGCCCCAGGCTACGCCGGGCGCGAGAGCGTCCGGCGTAGCCTGCGGCCCGTGGCGACGTGCCAGGTCAGGAACCCGTGGAGAGCTGGAGAGTGACCGGGGCGCCCCAGGTGAGCAGTGCGCCGGCTGCCGGGTCGGACGAGATGACCGTCCCCTCCGGCACAGTCTCCGACGGGGTGTCCTGGAACGTGCACGTGAGGTGCGCCTGCTGGCAGGCGACGCCGGCGTCCTCGAGCGTCATCGCCGCGAAGTCGGGGACCTCGATGGCGCTGTCGGCGACCTCCTCTGGAAGGCCGGTGAACTCGGTCGTCAGGTAGATGTCCGTGCCGTGCTTCGTGTCCTGCGTCTCGAGCGGCAGGTTCCGGGCCTCGTCGAAGATCACTGTCCGCAGCCTGTCGTCGTCGGCGTACTGGTACGTCGCTGCGGTGCCCCGGCGGCCCTCCGAGTCACGGGCGTCCTGCGTGACCTCGACGCCCGCAAGGCTCGTGAGCAGATCCCACGCCGCGGCCCGCAGCTCCGGGGAGGACGGAGCCTGGGTGGCCAGGCGGGCAGCGGCGTCGCGCACCGACTCCTCGCGCTCATCGGAGAGGTAGCGGCTCAGCAGGGCGTCGTGCAGGGGCTCCGGATCGGTCGGCAGTGCTGCCATGTCCGTCCAGGTATAGGTGATGCCATGCCCCTCGAGGTTGATGTGGTCGCCGATGGCCATCAGCGCGGGGCCGTTCGTGGTGAGCTCGAAGTTCACACCGTTGCCGTACCAGCTCTCGCTGCCGAGCCTGCTGCCCAGCGGCGCCTCAGGTCCGGACTCCCCGCCGGTCTGGCTCGGTGTGCCCCGGGTCACGACATGGAAATACGTCGCGTCCCGCCAACCCTCGGGCGGTACGACCGGCTCCACGGCCGGGTAGGTGGGCGCCTCGGTCAAGGGGTCACCCTCGCTCGTCGTCTCGGGCGGCCCGCTCGGCTCCGGTGACGGACCCACCACCATCGTCGTCGAGCCGCCGGGCAGCGCGGCCTCGGGAGCATCGAGCGTGGTGGCGGCCCAGGCGCCCGCACCGAGGACCAGCCCCATGGCCAGGGTGGCGCCGCCGAGGCGGGCGGCCCGGCGCCGTCGGGCAGCGGGGACGACGTGCGTGACGTCGACGTCGATGGTCGGCGCGACCCGGTCGACCCGGTCGCGCAGAACCTCCGCGAACTGTTCGTCGTTGTTCATGACCCGCTCCTCTCTCTCGTGGTGCTGGATATCGTTCATGCCGTACCCGCCGCGTCCGCTGCCTCGAGGACCTCACGCAGGCGGGCGAGGCCGCGGGACGCCGTGGACTTCACCGTGCCGACCGAGACGCCCGTCGCTGCCGCGACCTCGCGTTCCGTGAGGCCCTCGAGGTGCCGGAGGACGACGATCCGGCGCTGCTTGGTGGGCAGCAGCCGGAGCGCGCGGGAGAGCCGGTCTCGTTCGGCGTGCTGGTCCTCCGCGGTCCGGCCGTCGTCCGACCGGTCCGGCAGGGTGTCCGAGGGCATGAGGACCTCCCGACGGCGGCGGCGCCACCCGTCGATCCGCTGGTTGGCCAGGACGCGGCGCGCGTAGGCGAGCGGTTCGCCCTGTCGGGCCTTCGGCCAGGCCAGGTAGGTCTTCATGAGGGCCTGCTGCACCAGCTCCTCGGCCAGATGGGTGTCGCCGCACAGCAGCCAGGCGGTGCGCGCCAGCGCCGGGGCGGACCGGGACATGAAGGCGGCGAACTCGACGTCCTTGCTCGCCACGACCACGACATCGATCGGCTCGGCGTTGCCGGGACTCGAGCGCCCCGCGGTCATTGACATGCTCATACGTCCTTCACGGTCCAGGCCGGCGAAAGGTTGAGTGGACCGCTCGGCGGAAATTTGTCGCTGCCCCTCCGTATCCTCGCCGCATGGCCACTCATCGGCTCACCGTGCGGCAGGCACGCCGCATCGCGCTCCGTGCCCAGCTGCTCGACGCCCGGCGTCCGGTCGACCTGGTGCACCTGGTCGAGGACCTGACCTTCCTCGCGGTGGATCCCACGTCGGCGCTGGCTCCGGCGGTCGACCTCATCTCCTGGTCGCGGCTGGGCGGCGAGTACTGGCAGGGAGCCGTCGACGACGCGATCGCCGACCGCATGCTGTTCCAGCTGCGCGGGACGGTGCGGTCGATGAGCGATCTGCCCCTCTACCTGGAGCAGATGGCCGCGTGGCCGCAGAACGAGACCATGCGGCGATGGCTTGCGGACAACGCCTCGTTCGAGCGCGACGTGCTCACGCTCGTCCGGGCCGAGGGGCCGGTGCTCGCCAAGGACGTGCCCGACACCGCGCAGGTCCCGTACACGTGGGGTGCCGAGGGGTGGAGCAGCCGGCGTAGCGTCGCGGAACTGCTCGAGGCGCTGAACATGCAGGGCAAGCTCGCGATCGTGGGGCGCAAGGGCAGGCAGAGGTTGTGGGACCTCGCGGAGCGGGCGTATCCGCGGGTCGATGCGGTCCCGCTGGAGCAGGCCCTGCGGGAGCGGGTGGAGCGTCGCCTGGCCGCCGAGGGCATCGCCCGCAAGCGGGTGCAGGGCCGCGCGGGTGACGGCGCCTGGTGGGTGGACCTGCCCGGCGAGGCGGTCGAGGTCGAAGGGGTCGACGGCGAGTGGCGCGTCGACCCGGAGCTGCTGGAACGGGCGGACGACGAGTTCGAGCCCCGCACGGCCCTGTTGTCGCCGTTCGACGCGATCGCCGCCGACCGGCCCCGGCTGCTCGACCTGTTCGGCTACGAGTACCTGCTCGAGATGTACAAGCCGAAGGGGAAGCGGCGCTGGGGCTACTTCGCGCTGCCGGTCCTGCACGGGGAACGGTTCGTGGGAAAGCTCGATGCCAGGGCGGACCGCAAGGAGGGCGTGCTGAACGTCTTCGCGGTGCACGAGGACCTGCCGTTCAGCGGGGCGACGATGGACGCGGTGCACGCGGAGATCGAGCGGCTCGCGGAGTGGCTGGGCCTTGGCCGGGTCGACTACGCCCGGAGCACGTAGGCGCCCTCCTGACCCGTGGTCAGGTGGTTGAAAGTTTCACCAATCCCGGCGGGTCCGAAATGCGACTATCATCCGCGGGGTGACGTCGCAGATGATGGTCGACCTGGTTCCCGTGAACGAGGACGTGCTCGAGGAGCTTCTCGCCCTGGCCGTGGCCGAGGCCCAGCCCGGCGAGGTGATGCCGCCCTCCTCGGGGGAGTCGGTCACGGAGTCCCGCACCACCTGGACCGAGCCGCGTAAGGGCGCGTTCCGGGAGTACCACCGCCGGTGCCGGGTGAACCGGGACGCCGCGGTGCCGGAGGTGACGTGGGCGATCAAGGCCCGGGGCCGGATCGTCGGTGCCGCACGCCTCGCGCTCCTCGACGGCGACCCGGAGGGCCGGGAGGTCGGCCTCTGGCTCGGTGAGTCGTACCGCGGCCAGGGCATCTCGCGGGAGGTGGCCTACTGGGCCGTCGCCGCGGCCCAGACCATGGACGCCAAGCGGCTCGTCGCCCGCACGACGGTCAGCAACCCGGTGGCCAGGAGGGCGCTGGAGCGCATCGGCTTCAAGCTGGTCGACCGCGGCGGCACCCTGATCGGCACCATCTCGCTTCCCTGACCGGGCCGCGGTACGCGAATCAGTCGAGGGCGAGGGCCGCGAGCTCCTCGCGCGTTCCCGCGAACACGTTCATGTCGATGTACGGCTCCACGCCGGAGTATCCGGGCAGCCTGTCCCGGTTGGAGTACTGCCAGACCGTCCAGTCGCGACCGTCCGAGAGCCGCGGCGCCCACGCCACCGACCTGATCCAGACCGGTAGGTCGGGGTAGCGGCCGGCGAGGTAGAGGTCGTACGCCTCCTTGGTCGCGTACACGATCGGCGTGGTGCCGTAGTGCTCCTCGACGCCGGCGACGAGCGGGTCGAGGATCGCGCGCACCTCGTCCGCCGGCGGGTGGTCCTCGAGGAACGAACCGTAGAACTCGAGATCGATGACGGGCGGGAGCGTACCGGCGGTGGCCGGTACCTCGGCCGCGAGGTGCGCGGCCTGGTCGGCCCCCGGGCTCTCGAAGCTCATGAAGTGGTACGCCCCGACGAGCAGGTCGGTCCGGGTGGCACCCGCCCAGTTCTCGGCGAACCGCGGGTCGGTGTGCGAAGCGCCCTCGGTCGCCTTGATCCACGCGAAGTCGAGGTCCTGCGCCGCCAGCACGTCCCAGTCGATCTCGCCCTGGTAGTGCGCGACGTCCACGCCGCGCACCTCGTACCGGGCGGCGAGGATCCGGTTGGGCCAGACGACGCCGTTGGCCACGAGCAGGCCGAGCACCGCAACGAGCGCGACTGCGGCCGAGACCGTCCACAGGGCGGTGCGCGTGAGGGGCATCCCAGGAGGCTACTGCGAGGCACCGACAAATTCGGTCGCCGAAGTGCTGTGACATTCGTGCGACCGCCGCGTCTGTGGTGCATGACGCAGACAAAGAGCAGGACCAGGACCTACGGCCTCGCCTCGAACCCCTCGGAGTGGGCAGCGCACCGCCGCGCCGTCGTCTTCTCCGTGCGCCGGATGTTCCCGGGGGTCGACGCCGAGCGTGCGGCGACCGAGGGGCTGGGCGAGCTGTGCCGCCAGATCGTGGTGCACGGTGCCGTCGACCGGCCTGCCGTCGTGTGGTGCGAGGCCGCGATCGCGGCGGCCGCGCGCCTGCGGACCGGGGTCGGTTCGCCGGCATGAACCGACGGTGGTGCTCCGCGTCCCCGGACGAAGAACCCCACGTGCGGATGTCGGACGCACAGGCCTACGGGACCTGTGCGCCCGACACGTTCGTCAGCGCGTACTGCCGACCTCTGCGACGAACCGTGCGGCGCGCTCGCGAAGACCCGCGATGCGACGGTCGGTGATCAGCTCACGCATGGCCGGGTCGTTGCCCGCCTCCGTGAACGTCGGTGTGCGCCGCACGTTCCGCGAGCAGCCGAACTCGGTGCAGATCAGCGTGCCGATGGTGTTTCCGTTGCGCCCCGCGGCACCGCCCCGGCGGGCGACGTAGAGGGAGACGTCGTCGGTGACGACCACGTCCTCGCACCACGCGCACACGCCCTTGCTCCTGGCGCGGCCCTCCTTGGCGTCGGTGGAGCGCAGGAGGACCCCGGTCGGTGCTCCGTCGAGCTCGAGCACCACGTACGCGGACAGCGGCGCCTTGCGGTCACGCCATCCGATGTAGTCGAGCTGCTCCCAGTCGAGCGCTCCGAGGTCGGGCAGGGTGGCCTGCGCCGCCTCGCGCTTGCTCGCGTTCAGGAAGGACGCGCGGATCTGCTTCTCGGTCAGGGGATTCATGAGGTATCGGCTTCCGGATCGTTCGGAGGCCACCGGCCGGCACGGCCGTCGCGACGATGCGCACGACGGCGCCACGGTCACCCTGTGCTCGGGTCACCGGGCCGGCAGGCGGCAGGGCAGGGGACGACGCCGCGCACGCCCTCTTCAGAGAGTCATGACGCGGGCCGGCGAGCTGCCCGAGCAGGCCTGAAGGGCCGCCCCGCATCCCGCGGCGTGAACCCGCATCTCTCGCTCCTCATGTGTCCGGTGAGTCGGCCGGCGGTGTCACCGCGCCCGACCCGTCGATGCTACGGCAGGGCCGCCGTGCGGTACACATGGTTTTCGACACAGCGCGCGGTGGTCATTCCCAGGTGGCGGTCTCGGGGTCGACACCGTTGGCCAGGGCGTTGGCGTCGATGACGTCGCGGAGCCAGCGGGCCAGGCCGGGTTCGATGTCCTCGTAGGCGGCGCGGAAGTCGGGGTCCGAGACGTTCGTGCGGCCCAGGCAGACCTGCATCGAGTGGGTGCAGTCGAAGTAGGCGCTGATCGACGTCCGGTGCCGCTCGGCCAGCGCGTTCGCCTCCGCCGAACCCGGCCGCACACCCGACCGCACCGCCCCGGCCAGATCGGCGTGCAGCGCCTCGACGTCGGCGGCGATCCGGGCCCAGTCCTCCGGGGTGCGGTCGGCCGCGCGCTCGGCGGACTGTGCCCACTGGTCGCTGTCGCCCCAGCGCTCGCGGGCCTCGAGCTGCCAGGACGGCTGCCAGCGCTCGCCGAAGATCGCCACCTGCTCGGCCGGGGAGAGCAGGACGCCGGAGGCGCGCGCCTCGATCAGGCGGTCGAGCGCCGCGGCGGACCGCTCCAGGTGCCGGATGCGCTCGCGGACCTGGTCGCGCTGCCGGCGCAAGGACTGCTCCGCCGAGGCGGCCGGCGCGTCCAGCAGACCCTTGATGTCACCGAGCGACACACCCAGCTCGCGGTAGACGCGCACCCGGTGCAGCCGGGCGACATCGGCGGCGCCGTACAGGCGGTGCCCACCCGCCGTGCGCTGGGACGGCCGGACCAGGCCCACGTCGTCCCAGTGGTGCAGGGTGCGGACCGTGACACCCACGGCGGACGCGGCACCGCCGACGGTCAGGCCGTCCGGCGGTGCCGCGTCGGCGGCGCTCGCATGCGTCATCCCGTCCAGTCTCGCAGCCGAGGCGGTCGCGGGCGGCCCGGCCAGGGGCCCTCGGATCACCGGGTCACGTCTCCGGCCCGTCGATGCCCATGTCCCGCAGGTGCTGCGCCGATGCGCTCCCGGGCTCGTAGGGCTGGGCCGCCGTCATGACCACGCGCGCGTTCTCCGGGGTGACCACCTCCAGCTCGATCGAGTTCCACGGTGTGGTCCGCGGGCCCGTCGTGCTGCCCGGCACCAGGTTCTCGCAGGCCGCAGCGATCTCGTCCACCTGGCTCAGCACGCACGAGAAGCTCACGGTGATCGCCGACGGGGCGTCCGGCCGGTCCGCCGGGACGAGCAGCACGTCCTGGAACGCCCAGCGGCGCAGGTGCGTGACGCCGCCGGGCACGGAGAACAGGTCGACGAACCCGAGCCCGCGGGTCCAGAAGTCCGTGGACGCGGCTCATCTCGAAGGCAGGGTAGTAGTCGTTCATGCCGCCACCCTGCCCCCTGACGTCACGTGAGGTTCAAGGCCCTATCGCGTGGTCTGGAGGTCCACGGTCTCCCGCGTGGCCGCACGGTCGTCCGGGTCGGCGAGGTGCCCGGAGCGCTTCAGCCACCACTCGGCGAGCAGCGTGAGCAGCGGAGGGATCGAGGACGCGAGCGCCACGAGCGTGCGGAACCAACCCCAGCGCAGCTTGACCGCCACGAACAGCGTGACCGCGACGAACAGCACGAACGCCCCGCCGTGGAGCCGGCCGAACAGCCAGACCCCTGCCTCGGTGGTCTCGGTGACGTACTTGAGGAACATCCCGACCAGCAGGCCGGCCCAGGTGAACGCCTCGATCCAGGCGACGATGGCGAACAGGCGGCCGAAGCGGGACATCGCGGGCATGGAGAACCTTCCGGAGGTGAGGCGGGTGCTCCCCCAGTCTGCCCGACTCCGGACGGTGCCCGGCGCAGCGCGGCTACCGCAACCGGGCCCGGACGGCTGTGCCAGCGCAGGCGATCACGGCGGCCCCGCCGAGCACGGTGGGCCACGCGAGCTGCTCGTGCAGCAGGAGCGCGGCCCAGCAGATGGTCAGCACGGGCTGGATCAGCTGGACCTGGCTGACCTGGGCCATCGGTCCGATCGCGAGGCCTCGGTACCAGGCGAAGAAGCCGAGGAACATGCTCACGACGCCGAGGTAGCCGAACAGTGCCCAGTCGAGCGGGCCACCCGTCGGTGGCTGTCGCACCATCGAGGCGACGGTGACGAGCGCCATCGGGACGCCGGCGAGCACGAGCGCCCAGGAGATCGTCTGCCACGCGCCGAGCTCGCGGGCGAGCAGCCCGCCTTCGGCGTAGCCGACCGCGCACGCGGCGACCGCGGCGAGCAGGAGCAGGTCGGAGCCGTGCAGGCTGCCGAGCCCGCCGCCCTGAACCGCGGCGAAGCCGACCGCGGCGATCGCGCCCAGCGCGGCCATGATCCAGAACGACGTGCGCGGTCGCTCGTGCCCGCGGAGCACGGCCAGTACCGCCGTCGCCGCGGGCAGCAGCGCGATCACGACGGCGCCGTGGCTCGCCGACGCGGTCTCGAGCGCGAACGACGTCAGTACCGGGAAGCCGACGACCACCCCGGCGGCGACGACGGCGAGGCGCGGCCACTGCCCGCCGCGCGGCAGGCGCTGCCGCGTGATCACGAGGGCGGCCGCCGCGAGAGCCGCGGCGACGACCGCCCGGCCGCAGGCCACGAACAGCGGCGACATCCCACCGCCGTCGACCACCACGCGGGTGAAGGGAAGAGTGAACGAGAAGGCGGCCACCCCGAGCAGACCCCACCAGAGTCCGGCTCGCGAGGTGGGTAGCGGTGACGCTGTTCTGAGGGTAGCGCTACTGTTGACTGTCATGTATGACGATAGCAGTGCACGGATCGTCGCCGGCCTGCACGAGTGGCTGGCCACCGCCGCACCGGGTGCCCGGCTGCCGTCCACCCGCGCGCTGGTCGCGCAGTACGGAGCCGGCCCGGTCACCGTGCAGAAGGCGCTGCGCACCCTCGCCGCACAGGGAGCTGTCGAGAGCAGGCCGGGTGTCGGCACCTTCGTCCGGGCGGTGCGCGTGGCGCGCCCCAACGACTACGGCTGGCAGACGGCAGCCCTCGGTCCACGACCGAAGTCCGCCCACCAGCTGGCCACGGCTCTGCACACCCCGCCCAACGACGTGATCGCGCTGCACTCGGGCTATCCCGACCGCGAGCTGCTGCCCGAACGGCTGGTCCGGGCCGCGTTCACCAGGGCGGCTCGCAGCGACGCCGCCGTCGCCAGACCCCCGGCTGCCGGGCTCCCGGAGCTGCAGACCTGGTTCGCGGCAGAGCTGGGCGGTGCGACACCCGTCGGCATCTCGCCGCCGGCCCCGAGCGATGTCGTGGTCTTTCCCGGGAGCCAGGCCAGCCTCAGCACGATCTTCCGCGCCCTGGTCGGTGCGGGCCGGCCGCTACTCGTGGAGTCGCCCACCTACTGGGGCGCGATCCTCGCCGCGGAGCAGGTCGGCGTCCAGCTCGTGCCGGTACCCAGCGGTCCCCGCGGGCCGGACCCCGCCGAGCTCACGCGCGCCTTCGCGCAGACCGGGTCGCGTGCCTTCTACGCGCAGCCCCACTTCGCCAACCCGACCGGCGCCCGCTGGTCGGCCGACCTGTCCGACGAGGTGCTGCGGCTGGCACGCGAGCACGGCGCCTTCGTGATCGAGGACGACTGGGCGCACGACTTCGGGATCGTTCAGGAGATGGTCCCGCTCGCCGCCCGCGACGACGGTGGGCACGTGGTCTACCTGCGCTCGCTGGCCAAGAGCGTGTCGCCGGCGGTGCGTGTCGCCGGGCTCGTCGCCCGGGGCCCCGCGCGCGAACGCATCCTCGCGGACGCGCAGGCCGAGGCCATGTATGTGAGCGGCCTGCTGCAGGCGGTCGCGCTCGACGTGGTCACCCAGCCGGCCTGGCGCACTCATCTGCGTGGCTTGCGCCAGCAGCTCGCCGCCCGGCGGGACCTGCTGCTCGGCGCGCTCCGGGAGCATGTTCCCGCGGCCCGGGTGGAGGCGGTGCCGCAGGGCGGGCTGAACGTCTGGGTGCGGCTCCCCGACGCCACCGACGTCGCGCGCCTGGTCCGCGACTGCGAGTCCGCCGGCGTCATCGTGGCCGCGGGTGACGAGTGGTTCCCCGCCGAGCCGACCGGTGCGTACCTGCGGCTCAACTACTCCGGGCCGAACCCCGGGGCTTTCCCCGAGGGGGCCCGGGTGATCGGGGAGATGCTGGCGCGGCAGGGCTGAACTCGTGCGCGGGTCCGCTTCGAGAATGCGATCGGGCACGCTCCGGGACACCGAACCATGCGAGATCGCATTCTCGAAGCGGACTGATCAGCCTGTCTTGGGCCCGACCCAGACCTGCTGGGCGTTCACGAACTCCCGGATGCCGTGCGGCCCCAGCTCCCGCCCGTAGCCCGAGCGCTTGATGCCACCGCTGGGCAGTCGGGGGTCGGACTTCACGATCCCGTTCACCGTCACCTGCCCGGCGAAGACGTGCCTGGCCATCGCCTCGCCCCGCTCGGCGCTGGTCCAGACGCTCGCCGCCAGCCCGTACGGGGTGTCGTTGGCCAGCGCGAGAGCCGAGTCGGCGTCGTCGGCGACCATGACCACGGCGACCGGACCGAACGTCTCCTCGGCGCACGCGGCCATGCCGGGCGTGACGTCCGTGAGCAGTGTGACCGGGTAGAACCAGCCGTCGCCGTCGGGCAGCTCGCCGCCGAGCACGCACGTCGCGCCGGCGGCGACGCTCTCGGTGACCTGGCGATGCAGGTTGTCCCGCAGGTCGGACCGGGCGATCGGTCCCACCTGGGTGGCGTCGTCGCGCGGATCGCCGACGACCAGAGCGCCCAGCCGTTCGGTGAGGAGCTCGACGAGCTCGTCGTGCACCGGCCGCTCGACGATGATGCGTTTCGCGGCGATGCAGGACTGGCCCGCGTTGATGATGCGGGACAACGCGATGACGTCGGCGGCCTGGACCAGGTCGGCGTCGGCCAGGACGATGCAGGGGTCCGAACCGCCGAGCTCCAGCACGGTGGGCTTGATCTCGCTCGCCGCCATCGACGCGACCGCCGAACCGCCGCGTTCGGAGCCGGTGAACGACACCGCCTGGATCCGCGGGTCGCGGATCGCCTGCTCCACGTCGGACGTCTCCGCCAGCAGCGCCTGGAAAATGCCGGGCGGGGCGCCGACCGCCTCGAAGACGCCCGCGATGGCCTCGGCGCAGCCCGGCACGTGCGGGTCGTGCTTCATGACGCAGGTGTTGCCGGCCATCAGCGCGGGTGCGCAGAAGCGGAAGGCCAGCCAGAACGGAGCGTTCCACGGCAGCACGCCGAGGATCGGTCCGAGCGGCAGGTACTGGACGTAGCTGGACGTCGCGTCCGAGTCGAGGACCTCGGTGGCCAGGTGCGCCTCGGCGTGCTCGGCGTAGTACTCCGCCGCCCAGGCCGCCTTGTTGACCTCGCCCCGCGACTCGGCCATGGGCTTGCCCATCTCCTCGGTCATCACCATGCCGAGCTTGTCCACGTTCTCGCGCAGGTAGGCGGCCACCGCGCGCAGCACGTCGCCGCGTTCCTCGAACGACGTGGTGCGCCAGCTCTCGAAGGCGGACTGGGCGCGGTCGATCGTCGCGGTGATCTCCTCCGGCGTGGCGGCGGCGACACGCCGCACGACGGCGCCGGAGGTGGGGTCGGTAGCGGTGAGGAAGCTCATGGTTCTCCTGTTCCTACGGCTGCTCCTGCGGCTGGTGCGACGGTGGGGTCCACCGCCTCGGCGGGCACGGTGTCCGGTTCGAGGTCGGCCACCGACGTCAGGGTCGTGGCGTCGCCGGAGTGCACCACGAAGTCCTCGTCCAGCGTGAAGAACGACTCGCACCCGTCGTCGGTGATCCGGATGGTGTCGGAGATGCCGACGGTCTTGTCGCCGTCGACCCCCCACATCCACGGGATCACGTGGAAGGTCATGCCCGGTTCGAGCACCGAGAAGTCGCCGGGGTTCAGCGACAGGATGTAGCCCTCGTCCCAGGACGGCGGGAAGGCGATCCCGATCGAGTACCCGGACCGGGTCACCAGCCGGGCGCCCACCTCGTTGTCGGAGATGATGCGCCGCACTATCGAGTCGGCGTCCGACACGGTCATCCCCGGTCCCATCAGGCTCTTCAGCTCCGCCAGGGCCGCCTTCATCCGCTCCTGCGACCGGTACATCGAGTCCGACAGCTCACCCGTGACCGCCGTGCGCATCATCGCCGTGTGGTACCGGCGGTAGCAGCCGCCGATCTCGAGGAGCACGTGGTCGTCCGGCTGGATGACGCGGCCCTCCCAGGTGGCGTGCCCGATCATCGACCGGGGCCCGGACGCCACGTATGGCATCACCGACGGGAACTCACCGCCGGCCCGGAACATCGCCGACGAGACGGCGGCGGCGACGTCGTTCTCGGTGGCCCCGGGGATCGCGGCGGCGAGGCCGGCGGCCATGCCGGCCTCGGTGGCACGGGCCGCCTTGCGCATCACCTCGATCTCGACATCCGACTTGCGCAGCCGTCCCGCCTCGACGATGCCGAAGCAGTCCAGGAGCACGCCGTGCTGGAACGACGTGTGGATGCGGTCCTGCTGGTAGGCGGGGAAGAAGTAGCTGTTGCGCTCGTAGCCGACCCGCTTGTGCCCGAGCCCGGACTGGTTCAGCGCCAGCACGAGCTCCTGGATGGCGTCGCCCGTGTCGGGGTACGGCCGCGTGTGCTCCACCCAGGTACGCTCGACGACGTTGGACTCCTCCATGGCCCGGGTGATCATCAGGGGTTCGCCGTCGAGGGGGACCACCAGCGCCTGGAAGAACGAGTACCCGGTGGTCTGGTAGTCGGTCAGGTACATCAGGTTCTCGGGGTCGGTGATCACCACGGCGTCCAGCCGTCGCTTGGCCATCCGTTCCCGCAGGTCGTGGAGCCGGCGCTCGTACTCCTGGGGCGGGAAGGTCATGTCGTCGCGGGCGCGCATCACGCCACCCCCGCCGCCGTCGTGATGGCCTTGTCGAGGATGTCCAGACCCTCCGCGAGGTCCTCCTCGGGGATGGTCAGGGGCGGGATCAGCTTGATCACCTGGCCACCGGTCCCACAGGGGCCGATGAGCAGCCCCGTCTCGAAGGCCGCCTGCTGCACCCGCTTGGCAAAGGCGCCGTCGCCGGTGTCGAGGGCCTGCATCATGCCGCGGCCGCGCACCTCCCAGCCCTGCTCCGGGTGGGCGGCGGCGATGGCCTCGAGGCGCTCCCGCATGACCGCACCCTTGGCCGCCACCTCGTTCATGAGGACGTCGTCGGTGAAGTAGTCGAGGGCGACGGTGCCGGCGACGAACGACAGGCCCTGGCCACGGAACGTCCCGGTGTGCGCGCCGGGGGACCAGTTGTCGTCGACGGACGGCTTGTTCAGGTTCATCGCGATCGGGGTGCCGAAGCCGCCGAGGCCCTTCGCCAGCGTGATGATGTCGGGGTCCAGCCCCATGCCGTCGAACGAGAAGTAGCTTCCGGTCCGGCCGCAGCCGGCCTGGATGTCGTCGATGATGAACAGCGCACCGACCTCACGGGCGAGGTCCTGGACCTGGTGCAGCCACGCGGCGGTGGCGAGGTTGACGCCGCCCTCCGCCTGCACCACCTCGACGAGAAAAGCCGCTGGTGGCGTGAGGCCGCTGGACGCGTTGCGCAGCGCGGCACCGTAGTCGGCGACGGCGGTGTCGCCACCGGGTGACGTCTCGAACGGCAGGCGTACGACGTCGGTCAGGGGCACACCGGCCCACTTCCGGAACGCGTCGTTGGCGGTGGCGGCCAGCGCCCCCAGGGTCATGCCGTGGAACCCGTTGCTGAAGGCCACGATCTCGCGGCGACCGGTGGTCAGGCGGGCCAGCTTGAGGGCCGCTTCTACGGCGTTCGTCCCGGTCGGGCCCGTGAACTGCATCCGGTGGTCCATGCCACGCGGCCGCAGGACCACGTCCCGGAACTTCTCGATGAAGTCCCGCTTGGTGGTCGTGTAGGTGTCGAGGCTGTGGGCGACGCCGTCGCTCTCGAGGAAGGCGATCATCGCCGCCTTCATCCGCGGGTCGTTGTGCCCGAAGTTCAGCACTCCCGCCCCGGCGAAGAAGTCGATGTAAGACGTGCCGTCCTCGGCCGTCTGTCGTGCACCTGACGCCGAGGCGAACACGGTGGGATACGCGCGGCTGTAACCGCGGACGCTGGATTCGGACTGCTCGAACGGGGTCATGTCCATGCCGCACCTCTTCAGGTCGTACAAAAGGGTCTGTTGTGGTCTCCTCGTTGCCGGCGCGTGCCGGGATGGCAAAATGCGAAACTTCCTGCGACGGAGGTGTCATCACCTCGGTGCAGGAAGCCAACACCTACAGCGTGAACCCCAACCTGTTCCGGGGCAACCCCCCGACAGATCCCGCCGCCTGGAGGAGACATGACCCTTTCTCACGAGTCCGTCGCCACACCCGACGGCGTCGTCGCCGCACGGTTCCGCCCGCCGGCCGGCGCCTCCAGCGCGTCGACCAGCCCGCTCGACGGGGAGTGGCGGTTCAGGCTGTTCCCGCACCCCGACACGGGTGTGGACCGCGGCGAGCGGGGCGACGACTGGGACCGCCTGGCCGTGCCGGGGCACTGGCAGCTCGCCGGGGCACCGCACGCCTGGCCCTACGGCGTCCCCGCGTACAACAACGTGCTCTATCCGTTCCCGGTGGATCCGCCGCACGTGCCGGACGACAACCCGACCGGCGAGTACCGCACCACCGTGCGCCGGCCCGCGGACTGGCCGGCCGGCGGTCGCACCGTGCTGCGGTTCGAGGGTGTGGACTCGTGGTTCCAGGTGGCGCTCGACGGCGAGGTGGTCGCCACGTCGCACGGGTCGCGGCTGCCCACGGAGATCGACCTCACCGACCGTCTGGGGGACGGTGACCACCTCCTCGCCGTCCGGGTCACGAAGTGGTCGGCCCTGAGCTACGTCGAGGACCAGGACCAATGGTGGCTGTCGGGCATCTTCCGCAGCGTCTCCCTGGAGCACCGGCCAGACGGGGGGCTCGACGACGTCCGCGTGCACGCGGACTACGACCACACGACCGGCGTCGGCACGCTGCGGGTGGACGCCTCGACGGTCGTGGGTGCGTCGGTTCCGGTCGCGGCCCGCGTGGCGGTACCCGAGCTGGCCGTCGAGGTACCGGCCGGTGAGGAGGTGCGCGTACCCGTCGAGCCGTGGAGCGCCGAACGGCCCCGCCTCTACGACGTCGTCGTCGCGACCGACACCGAGACGGTCACGCTCGCGGTCGGCTTTCGCAGGGTCTCGATCGAGGACGGGGTGTTCCTGGTCAACGGCCGGCCGGTCAAGCTCCGCGGCGTCAACCGGCACGAGTTCGACCCGCTGCGCGGCCGCGCGGTGACGCCCGAGCGGATGCTCGAGGACGTGCTGCTCATGAAGCGACACCACATCAATGCCGTCCGCACGAGCCACTACCCGCCCCACCCGCACTTCCTCGACCTGTGCGACCGGTACGGCCTCTACGTCGTGGACGAGAACGACCTGGAGACGCACGGGTTCCTCGACGAGGGCTGGGCGGGCAACCCTGTCGACGACCCGGACTGGACCGAGGTGCTCGTCGACCGCGTCACCCGCACGGTGCGCCGCGACGCCCACCACGCGAGCATCATCATGTGGTCGCTCGGCAACGAGGCAGGCGGCGGGCGCAACATCCAGGCGATGGCCGACGCCGTCCGGGCGCTCGACCCGAGCCGGCCCGTCCACTACGAGGGCGACTTCTCGAGCGACCACGTGGACGTGTACTCGCGGATGTACGCCGACAGCGCGGAGGTCGAGCTGATCGGCCAGGGCATCGAGCCACCGCTGGAGCGCGCCGCCGCCGACGCCCGCCGCCGGGCCATGCCGTTCGTGCTGTGCGAGTACGCGCACGCGATGGGCAACGGCCCCGGTGGTCTCGCCGACTACGACGCGATCGTCGACCGGTACCCGCGGCTTCTCGGTGGCTTCATCTGGGAGTGGATCGACCACGGGATCACCCGTGCCGACGCCGACGGGAACCTGTTCTCCGCGTATGGCGGCGACTTCGGCGAGCGGTTCCACGACGGCACCTTCATCGCCGACGGCCTGCTGCTGCCCGACCGCACACCCTCGCCGGGCCTGCTCGAGACGGCCGCCGTGTTCGCGCCGGTCCGCATCGACCCCCGGCCCGACGGCTCGCTGCTGGTCCGCAACCGCTACTCCTTCCGGGACACGAGCCACGCCGAGCTCCGCTGGACGCTGCACCGCGGCGCGGAGGAGCTCGCAGCGGGTGTCCTCGACCTGGTGCTGGAGCCGGGGGCCGAGACGGTGGTGCGGCCGCCGTCCGACCTGGTGCTGCCGGAACCGGGCGAGGACCCGGTCTGGTGGACCGTGCGCGCCGTGCAGCAGAAGGCGGACGCGTTCGAGGAGGGGTGGCTCGAGTCCGGCTTCCAGCTCGGCGCCGGCCAGCTCCTCCTCGTGGCGCCCGCGCCGCTCGCCGCTGCGGCCGGCCGGGTGTCCGTCGGGGCCGACGGCGGTTTCCGGGCCGGCCCTGCCGTGCTCGACGCCCGCGGTGACCTTCGTGAGCTCGCCGGCCGGACGGTGCATGGCTTCCGGGTCGATGCCTGGCGTGCTCCGACGGACAACGACCGCCGCCCGGCGAAGGGGCGCGGGCCCGGCGACGCCGACGTCGCCGCGTGGCGCGGCGCGGGTCTGCACCTGCTCGCGGAGCGCAAGGCCGGCGTGGGCGTCACGGCCGACGGTGCGCTCGAGATCGCCGCCAGAACGGCCGGACCCGCCACGCGGGCGGGCTTCGCCACGCGCTACCGCTGGCAGCCCGTCACCGACGCGCCGGACGCCGTGGACCTCCTCGTCGATCTGCGACCGGAAGGCCGCTGGCCCGAGTGCGTCGCCCGCCTCGGCCTGGTGCTCGCGCTCGACGAGCCGCAGGCTGCCGGGACGGGCGTGCGCTGGACAGGTCTCGGTCCCGACGAGTCGTACGCGGACTCGAGGCAGGCGGCTCTCGGGGGCAGCTGGCAGCACACCGTCGCCGACTGGCAGACCCGGTACACCCACCCCCAGGAGAACGGTGCCCGGCGCGGTGTCACGAGCGCCGTCCTGTCCTTCGTCGACGGTTCCGGCCTACGGATCGAGGCCGGCGACGTGACCGTCGGCGCTCGATCCCAGCTCGGGATCGAGCTGTCGCTGCGGCCGTGGTCCGACGAGGCGCTCGATCGTGCGGCCCACCCGCACGAGCTCGTGCCGGACGGCAAGCTGTGGTTGCACCTCGACGCCGCACAGCACGGTGTGGGAAGCGCCGCGTGCGGACCCGGCGTCCTGCCGAACGCTCGGCTGCACGCCGCGCCCGTCCGGATGCGCCTGCGGTTCACCGCCCTGTGAACACGTGCCCGACCCGCCCGGCGGGTCGGGCATGATGTATACAAGGGCGGTCATACAAGACGACGACGAGGAGTACACCGTGAAGATGGGCTTCCGCTGGTACGGCGACGGCAACGACACCGTGACCCTGGACCAGATACGCCAGATCCCTGGCGTGGAGACCATCGTGTGGAGCCTCCACCAGAAGCAGGCCGGTGAGGTGTGGGAGCAGGCGGAGATCGACGCGGAGGTCGCGCGGATCACGGGCCTGTCCTCCGATGCACGTGCCCAGGGAGTGACGCGGACGTTCGACGCCGAGGTGGTCGAGTCGGTCAACGTGCACGAGTCGATCAAGCTCGGCCGCACCGTGCTCGGCATGAGCAGGGACGAGGCGATCGCGAACTACATCACGACGATCGAGCGCCTCGGCCGGGCCGGGGTGAAGGTCGTCTGCTACAACTTCATGCCCGTCTTCGACTGGCTGCGCACCGACCTGTGGCACCCGCTGCCCGACGGCTCGACCGCCCTGTACTACGAGAAGGCGGTCGTCGACAAGATGTCGCCGGAGAGCCTCATCGCCGACATGGAGGCGAACACGCACGGGCTCACGCTGCCGGGCTGGGAGCCGGAGCGGCTCGCGAGCTTCCACGAGCTCAACGCGGCCTACGAGGGCGTGACCCACGACGACATGTACGCCAACTACCAGTACTTCCTCGAAGCGGTGATCCCCACCTGCGAGGAGTACGACGTCAAGCTCGGCGTGCACCCCGACGACCCGCCGTTCGACGTCTTCGGCTGGCCGCGCGTCGTCTCCAGCAAGGAGCGCATCGCGCGGGTGCTCGACCTGCACCCGAGCCCGTACCACGGCCTCACGCTGTGCCTGGGCAGCTTCTCCGCCAACCCCGAGCACGACGCCGTCGACGCCGTACGCACCTTCGTCGACCGCATCCACTTCTCGCACGTGCGCAACATCAAGCACTTCGACAACGGCGACTTCACCGAGGTGGCGCACCGCGCGTCCGAGGGCAGCGTCGACACGACCGGGATCATGAAGGCCTACGCGGAGGCCGGCTACCAGGGCTACATCCGGCCCGACCACGGCAGGCACCTGTGGGACGAGAACACCACCAACAAGCCGCGCCCCGGCTACGGCCTCTACGACCGCGCACTCGGCATCCAGTACCTCCTCGGCGCCTGGGACGCGTTCCACTACCGGGGGTGAACCTGCGGTAGTCGCGTTGCGCCGGTGCCCGACGGTGGGATTCTGGAAGAGCACGGTGCCCCGTAGCGAGGCTGCCGGTGTTCACAAGGGAGTGAGACAGCGATGTTCACTGTGCGCAAGGTGTTACCGAGCTTCTCGGCGAACGACTTGGACGCGGCACGCGCGTTCTATGCCGACACGCTCGGGCTCGGAGCAGTGCCACTCGGCGACGGAGCAGGTCTGCTGCTCCACAACGGCGGCGACGCCGCGGCGTTCGTCTACCAGAAGGACAACCATTCCCCCGCCTCCTTCACGGTCATGCACCTGACGGTCGACGACGTCGACCTCGCCGTCGACGAACTCGCCGGGAAGGGCGTGGCGTTCGAGCGGTACGAGGGGTTCGACCAGGACGAGAAGGGCATCGCGCGCGGCTTCATGGAGGGAGGCGACGGCGCCTGGTTCACGGACCCGGCAGGCAACATCATCGGGCTCGCGGACGGCGGCGGCATGGAAGCGTTCCTCGACCAGGCGGGTGGTTGAGGCCGAAGCGGCCAGGGGCCCGGACGGCCGATTTTCCATGGCGGGCGCTCCGGCCCGGGTTCATCATGTCGGGATGGGCACATCTGAGCAGTCCGAAGAGTCCCCCGCGAGCCGCTGGACGCAGTCCACGGTGTTCCCCGACATGTGGACCGACCCCGACGACGACCCGCGCGAGACCGAGATCCCGCCCGACGACGAGCGCGGCCTGCTGCTCGACTACCTCCGCTACTACCGGCTCACCCTGGAGCTGAAGTGCGGAGGCCTCGACGCCGAGCAGCTCGCCCGCCGCTCGGCCCCGCCGTCCACCATGTCCCTGCTCGGGCTCGTGCGGCACCTCGCCGACGGCGAACGGCACCTGCGCCGCGTCATGGCGGGCGAGGACGCCCCCGACCTGTACCGCACCGAGGAGGACCGCGACGCGCAGTGGAACGGCGCCGTCGCCGACCCGGCGGTCGTCGAGGACGCCTGGCGGCAGTGGCACACCGAGATGGACGCCACGGACCGGTACCTCGACGGCGAGTCCGACCTCGGAAGGTGGAACACCGGCACGTCCGACTTCGGGCCGGAGGGCGGGGACCTGCAGCTTCGCGACGCCCTCGTGGGGCAGATCGTCGAATACGCGCGGCACTGCGGGCACGCGGACCTCCTGCGCGAACGGATCGACGGCCGCGTGGGCCAGTAACATCCGACCCATGTCTCCCACGTTCGTGCTGGTCCACGGCGCTTTCGCCAACTCGTTCTCGTTCGCACCACTCCAGGCGGAGCTGGCCCTGCTGGGTCACCGCTCCGCCGCCGTCGACCTCCCGGGCCACGGGTTCGAGGCGACCTACCCCGCCGCATACCAGGCCCCGCAGGACCTGACCGGACTCGCGACGACGCCCGGCAGCATCAAGGGCGTCACCCTCGCCGACAACGCCGCCCGCGTCATCGAGACGCTCGAACGCGCCAAGCAGCACGGACCCGTGATCCTGGTCGGCCACAGCCGGGGCGGCGCCACCCTGACCGCCGTCGGCAACGCCCGGCCCGACCTGATCGACCGCATCGTGTACGTCGCCGCCTGGGCGCCCGTGGACCTCGACGTCGGCGACTACTACGCGGAACCCGAGATGGCCTCCGTCGACGCAGGGGCGCTCGCGGCCGCGATGGTCGCCGACCCCGCCGCCGTCGGCCTGCTGCGGTCCAACTTCCGCACGGCGGACCCGGCAGCGCTCGCGGGTTTCAGGGAGGCGTTCCTCGCCGACGGGACCGACGACGAGTTCTTCGCGTTCCTCAACACGTTCCAGCCCGACGAGAACCTGGACATGGGCACCTCGGCCGACCGTGCGCAGGCCGAGACCTGGGGCACGATCCCCAGGACCTACGTACGGCTCAGCGCGGACACGAGCGTCCCGCCCGCGATGCAGGACCGGATGATCCGGGAGGGTGACGCGCTCACCCCGGACAACCCGTACGACGTGCACACCCTGGACTCGAGCCACCTGAAGTGGCTCGTGCGGCCACGTCCGGCAGCGGAGGTGCTGGCCGGCCTGGCCGGGCTCAGCCGCTGACGACCGCGGCGCCCGCCTCGAAGAACAGGGCCACGGTGACCGCGCCGGGGTCCTCCACGCCGCGCGCCAGCTCGCCGACGTAGCTGGCCCGGCCGCGCGCGGCCAGCAGGTCCGCGGTCGAGGCGGCGCCGGCGCGGGCCGCCTCGGCTGCCCCCGCAAGGGCCTTGTCGACCGTGAGACCGCTCGTGGCCGCGTCGAGCAGGGCCTGGGAGGCCGGAGCGAGCGCGTCGATCATCGTGTTGTCCCCGACCGAGGCACCACCGAGCTGCTGGACCTTGGCCAGACCGGCTGCCACGCCCTGGGCCAGCAGGTCGGTACCGGCGCCCTCGGGGTCGGCGGACCTCGAGATCGCCCGGAACCACATGCCGAACAGCGGGCCGCTGGTGCCACCGGTGGCGAGGAACCCGTTGGCGGTGGCCGTGAACACCGAGGCGAAGGTCGCCTCCCGGGCGGTGGGCAGCTCGGCGTCGACCTTGCGCAGCGCCGAGGCGATGTTCGTGCCGAAGTCGCCGTCGCCGGCCTTGCGGTCGAGGTCGGTGAGGGCCTGCTGGGCGTCGTGGAAGTCGGCGGTGAACCTGGTGATCCAGTCCAGCGCCAGCGCGCCGTCGATGTGGTCGGTCATGTCCGTCTCCTGTGCTCGGTGGGGTCTGTGCGGTGCGGGTCCGTGCGGTGCGGGTCCGCGCGGTCGGCGTGGGTCGGTGTGCGGGTCACCACGTGAGTGACGGCGTGCGGACGGGTGCGTCCCAGGCGCTGACGAGGTCGTCGTCGGCGACGGTGAGGGTGACCGAGGCACCGTGCATGTCCAGCGACGTCACGTACGAGCCGGTCAGGGTCCTGGCCACCGTGATGCCGCGCGCGGCCAGCAGCCGGTGGACCTGGCGGGTGATGACGGCCAGCTCGAGCGGGTAGGTGCTGCCCAGCCCGTTGACCACGGCGATCACGCCGTCCCCGCGGCCCAGCGAGAGGTCCTGCGCCAGGGGGTCCACGAGCTGCTCGACCAGCTCGTCGGCCGACGCGAACGGGATGCGTCCCGTGCCGCGCTCGCCGTGGATGCCGACCCCGAACTCGACCTCGTCGTCGGGCAGGTCGAAGGCGGGCCGGGACTCGCCGGGGTGTGCGCAGGCGTCCAGCGCGATCGCGAGGCTGCGCGAGCGGGCCACCACGTCGCGGCCGCGTGCGGCGACCGTCGCCAGGTCGGCGCCGGCCTCGGCAAGAGCGCCGCAGACCTTCTCGACGACGACCGTCGCCGCGGTGCCCCGTCGGCCGGGTCCCCCGGTCGCGCTGGTGGTGGCCAGGTCGTCGTCGACGAGCACCGACTCGACGGTGACCTCGTCCTCGGCGAGCTCGGCGGCGATCTGGAAGTTGAGCACGTCCCCGGTGTAGTTCTTCACGATGTGCAGCACGCCGGCACCGCTGTCGGCCAGCAGCGTTCCCGCGCGGACCTGGCTGGCGGTCGGGCTGGCGAACACGGCGCCGGCCACCGCGACGTCGAGCATCCCGGTGCCGACCAGTCCGGCGTGCAGCGGCTCGTGCCCCGAGCCGCCCCCGGACAGGAGCCCGACCTTCCGGGGGGCCGGCTCGGCACGGGAGACCAGGCGCTCGGCCGGGTCGAGCCTCAGCAGGCGCGGGTTGGCCAGCACGAGGCCCTCGAGGGCCTCGTCGATGACGTCGTCCGGAGCATTGATGAACTGGCGGCGTGCGGACGTTGACATGGCTGCTCTCCCTTGAACCGCGGTGCGACCGTCTTCGGTTTCACCGAATGGCATTCGACATTATCGAATGCTGTCCCGACGGCGGGATGTTGTCAAGGGGAGTGTCGGGCGTGCGGTGTGCTGTCGTGGGCGGGAGCGCGGACGTGCGCCAGGGGGCGTGCGGGCGTGGGCCGCCCCCGCCTAGCCCTGAGCTACGGCCTCGACCAGGGCGATGACCAGCATCGTCGCCGACGCGGCCCCAGGATCCACGTGGCCGACCGACCGCTCGCCCAGGTAGCTGGCCCGGCCCTTGCGCGCGAGCATGGGCGCGGTCGCCTCGCGTCCGGCCACGGCCGCCGCCGCGGCGGCCGCGGTCGCCGGACCGAGCCCCGCGCCGTCGACGGCCGCCTTCCGTAGCGCCTCGACCGCGGGGTCGAGGGCGTCGAACATCGTCTTGTCGCCGCTCTCCGCGCTACCACGGCGCACGAGCTCGACCAGCCCGGCCCGCAGGCTGTCGGCCAGCTCGCCCGCCTCCAGCCGGGTACGGTCCGCCGCCGCCGCACCGGCTCCCAGGAAGAGGGCGGAGTACAGGGGGCCGGCCGCGCCGCCGAGGGAGGCGAGCAGGCCGTCGCCGATGTGCCGCAGGAGGGCGCCGGTCGAGCCGTCGGGGCCGCCGTCCGGCCGGTCCAGCGTCGCCACGACCTGGGCCAGGCCGCGGTCCATGTTCACGCCGTGGTCCGCGTCCCCGATCGCCGAGTCGAGCTCGGTCAGGTAGGCGCGCTGCTTGGCGACGATGTCGTGAAACCGGGCCAACCAGTCGATGATCACCTCGTTGGTCACTGCGGTGGCCATGCTCTGTCCTCCCGTGGAGCTCCGGATGGGTGGCACCTGACCGTGTCACCGCGCGCGCCGGTCCCTGTAGGGAGGGTGCCATACGGTGCGTACCCCGGCTCGGGGGTACGGCCGGCAGTGACGGCACGGGCCCCGTCGTCGGAACCTCATTCGGTAATGCCGAAGCCTCTCCGCTGTGGCGGGAGCGTGTCAAGAGTCCTGTGTACGGTTGGCCTCGCAGGGACCCTCACGCAGAGGTGGAATCCGAGGAGGGACAGACCCGTGATCCAGGCCATCGACCGCGCCGCCAAGGTCCTGTCGTCGTTGCAGGGGGCGCGCCGGCTGGGGATCTCCGAGCTGTCGACAGCGCTCACCCTGCCGCCGTCGACGGTGCACGGCATCGTCAAGTCGCTGCAGCAGCACGGCCTGGTCGCCAAGGAGCCCGGTGGCAACAGGTACATGCTCGGTCCGGCGTTGCTGAAGCTGAGCAACGTCTACCTCGACACCCTGGACGTCCGTGCCCGTGGCATGCGGTGGACCCACGAGCTCGCGCGGCGTACCGGGCTGGCCGTGCGCCTGGGGGTCCGGCTGCTGGACGAGGTGGTCATCATCCACCACGACAGCCGGCCCGACGGCAGCGAGCAGATGCCCGAGACCGGCCTGGCCATCCCTGCGCACGCGTCAGCCATGGGCAAGGTCCTGCTCGCGTACCAGCCGCACGAACAGGCGGCGGAACTGAGCCTGCGCAGCCTGACGGGCGACACGATCACCGATCCAGGGGTGTTTCGCGCCGACCTGGAGAAGGTCGCCGAGGAGGCGCTGGCGACGGAGAAGAACGAGGCGATCCTCGGTGAGTCCTCCGCGGCGGCACCGGTGGTCGACCACTCCGGTGCCGTCGTGGCGGCCGTGGCCCTGGTCATGCCGACCACCGAGTTCCCACCCGCGCCGACGATGCTCAACGACCTGCGCGAGACCGCCCGCAACATCTCCCGGGAGCTGGGCGCCGCCCAGTGGCCACCGTCGTCGGCGTCGGTGCGGTGACCGCACCCGGGTACGCGACCTGGGGAGAACGGGTCATCGCCGCGGTGCTCGACAACGCGATCCTGGCCGCGGTCACCTGGGTGGCGTTGGGGACGGGCATCACGCAGCCCACGCTCACGCCCGGGCTCGTCGCGAACGGTGACGGCGGCTCGCTCACCGACCCGATGATCCTTGTGCCCATCGGTGCGCTGGTGGTCCTGCTCGTCCTGCAGGCCACGACGGGCTGGACGCCCGGCAAGCTGGTGCTGGGTATTCGGGTGGTCCGGGACGACCCGGACGGGAGAGCGGAGCCGGCAGGTCTGTGGACGACGGCGGCTCGGTGGGTCCTGCACCTCCTCGACGCGATCCTGCTGATCGGATACCTGCGCCCCCTCTGGCACCAGCAACGGCAGACCTTCGCCGACGGCATCGCACACACCGTCGTGGTGCGGGCGATGCCCGAGCTCTCCCGGCGTCCACGGATCACGGCGTACTCGGCGGCGCTGGTCGTCTGCGTCCTGGGGCTCGGATACGGATGCGTGCCGATCAGCAGCGCCGGCTCGTTGCCGGTGGACGACGTGATCTCGTGCCGGCAGGAGCGCCATGGGCCTCTTCTGATCGCCGGGGACATCTCGCTCGGCGGGTCCGTGGAGTTTGCTCGGGACCGCCGGATGTGGACGGTCCGGGAGACCCGGACGGCGCTCCCCGGCGCGACGCTCTCCTGGACGAGCGATCCGTCGGTGCGCGACGTCGACTACCGGGTCGAGCTCGATGCCCGGTCGCGCTCGGAGAGCGGCGGCCCGGTGGTCCCCCGGTCCTGGAACATCGGCACGGGCGGAGTCGCCGGCCCGATGGATGATGACACCGCCACGCACTCACGGAGCGTCTCGCCGGACGGAGACAGGCACGTCGCGAAGGTCGAGATGACCGGCTCCGACGAGGTAGCGGTGCGCCTCGGGACGGACCTGCTGCTCGACGTACGGCTGATCGCCGAAGGTGAGGTCGTGGCCGCGTGCGGGGGCACGATGAGCTACGCGGGCGGGAACCACCCCACGAACTGACGACACCAGGACGAGGTAGGGGTGCGGAATACGGTGAAATACGCGAATGTGTACTCCACCGCGATCCGCGCGCGTGACGGAGGTGCCAACGTGTCCGAGAAATCCTTTCCGGATGCCCCTGACGCCGTCCGGCGCGCCCGGAACAGCGATGCCGTGCGAGGCCTGGCCAGAGCCGGATACGTCGCCTCGGGCGTGCTGCACCTGCTGGTCGGCTGGCTGGCGGTCCAGCTCGCGCTCGGCCAGCCCGCGGGCCAGGCAGACGGGTCCGGTGCCTTCAGGATGCTCGCCCAGATGCCGGGCGGCGACGTCGTGCTCTGGGCGGTCGCCGTGGGGTTCGCCGCGCTCGCGCTGTGGCAGCTCGCCACGGCCGTCGTGGGCGTGCCGAACACGAAGCACCAGGCGGCGGCACGGGCCAAGAGCGTCGCCAAGAGCGTGCTCTACGGGGTCCTGGCGGCTACGGGTATCCGGAACGCGCAGGGTGCCGGCGGATCGAGCAGCAGCGAGGAGAGCATGACCGCCGGGGTCCTGGGCATGCCGGGTGGCGTCTGGCTGGTCGGCGTCGCGGGCCTGGTCATCGTCGCCGTCGGTGCGTACCACGTCGTCAAGGGCGCGCGGAAGAAGTTCCTGCAGGATCTGACCGGTACGGGCGGCAGCTCCGTGCGTCCCGTGGTGGTGCGGCTCGGTCAGGCGGGCTATGTGGCCAAGGGGATCGCGCTCGCCGTCGTCGGCGGGCTGGTGGTGGCCGCCGCGGTGACGACGGACCCGTCGCGTGCCGGCGGGCTGGACGAGGCGCTGCGGACGATGCGCGACCAGCCGTACGGCACGGTGCTGCTCCTGGTGGTCGGGCTGGGGATCGCCGCGTTCGGCGGCTACTCCTTCGCGCGCGCCCGGTTCGCGCGGCTCTGAGCCGCGTCAGACGGTCTCGGCGCGCTTCTTGCGGGCGAACCGGGCCGGCAGGTCCGGCCCGTCCCACACCTGGATCGCGCGCCAGATCGACGCGGCGATCGGCACGGCGAGGACGGCACCGATGATGTTGGCGAGCACTGTCCCCGCGGTCAGGGCGAACAGGATCACGAGCGGGTGCAGCCGCAGGGTCCTGCCCATGACGATCGGCTGCAGGAAGTTGCCCTCCAGCTGGTTCACGACGACGACGATCGCGACGACGACGAGCGCCTCGACCGGCCCGACGGCCACGAGCGTGACCAGGGCCGCGAGGATGCCGGCCAGGGTGGCGCCGACCAGGGGGATGAAGGCGAGCAGGAAGACGAGCACCGAGAGCGGGATGGCGAGCGGGACGCCCACGATCGCGAGGCCGATCCCGATGCCGACGGCGTCGACGATCGCCACGATCGCCGTTCCCCGCACGTAGCTGCCGAGCGTGCGCATGGTCGCCGCGCCGACGCGCTGCCCCCGCTCGTACTGCTGGCCCTCGAACGGCCGCAGCAGGAACTCCCACATCGCGGGACCGTCCTTCAGGAAGAAGAACAGGACGACGATCATGATGAAGAAGCCCGCGACGAAGTTGGCGGTCTGGGAGACGCCCGCGATGGCGCCCGAGCCCACGGCGTCGGACTGCAGCAGGCTCAGCGCGGACTCGCGTACCGACGCGATCTGTTCTTCGGTGATGTCGAAGGGCAGGCCCTCGACGTAGGTCTGCAGCGAGTTGAAGCCCTCGAGCGCCTGGCTCTGCAGCTCGTCCCACTGGTCCGCGACGGCCAGCACGACGAGCCAGACGGTCGCCGACAGCAGCGCGACCAGCGCAAGGAGCGAGATCCACGTCGCGAGTATCGACGGCAGGCCGCGGCGCCTCAGGAGTGCCACGAGAGGGGAGATCGCCGCGGCCAGCACGAGTGCGATGAGCACGGGAATCACGACGAGCGTCAGGCGCGTTCCCACGTATCCGAAGATCGCGATGACCGCGATGACCGCGAGGATCTGCAGCGACCGGGTACCGACGCGGCCGAAGCCGTCCGACCACAGCCGTGACGCCCCGCGTGCGCCGCGCGTCACCGGTAGGCGCACCTCGACGTCGTCGCTCGTGCGGGCGGCTGGCGGTCTGCGGCGGCCGAAGAGACCCATCGACTGTCCTCCTTGTGCTGGGTCCGGGGGCCGGACTACCTGACGCTATTGTCGTAGTGTCCGGGCCGCACGCTGGCCTCGGCGGAGGGCGGCCGTCACACCTGCATGTCGACGAACCGCTGGTAGTGGCCCTGGAAGGCCACGGTGATCACGTCGGTGGGGCCGTTACGGTGCTTGGCCACGATGAAGTCCGCCTCACCGGCGCGCGGGGACTCCTTCTCGTAGGCGTCCTCGCGGTGCAGCAGGATCACGACGTCGGCGTCCTGCTCGATGGAGCCCGACTCACGAAGGTCCGACATCTGCGGCTTCTTGTCGCTGCGCTGCTCGGCGCCACGGTTCAGCTGCGAGATCGCGATCACGGGCACCTCGAGCTCCTTCGCGAGCAGCTTGAGCGAACGCGAGAACTCGGAGACCTCCTGCTGGCGCGACTCGACGCGCTTGCCGGACGACATCAGCTGGAGGTAGTCGATGACCACGAGCTTGAGGTCATGCTTCTGCTTGAGCCGCCGACACTTGGCGCGGATCTCCATCAGTGACATGTTCGGCGAGTCGTCGACGAACAGGGGCGCGTCGGAGACCTTGCCCATGGTCGCGGCGAGCTTCTGCCAGTCGCCGTCGTCCATGTTGCCGCTGCGCATCTTGGTCAGCGGCACGCGCGCCTCGGCAGCGAGCATTCGCATGACGATCTCGTTGCGGCTCATCTCCAGGGAGAAGATCACCGCCGCCTGGTTGTGGTGGATCGCGGCGTGAGCGGCGACGTTGATGCCGAGCACCGAGTTGTGGGTCGGAACCATCGACCGGCTCGCCAGATATAGGTGCGACGGGTGCTCCACCTCGACGCAACGCACGGGCACCGACTCGATCGCTCGAACGTTCACCACGAATCGTGATGTCAACTTGGCCGTTGCGGGTCGACGGCGGGACTTGTGGGCGAGTCGCTTTCGCTCCAGAGCGAAGACGTCGTCCTCGGTGGTGAAAGTGATCGTGAACGCCGTCGACGACGCCTCGGTCCGTCCGTTGACTCGCTTCTCCGACCAGCCTGTGCGGTAGCCGAGGGACAGGATCAGCTCGCGTGTGTCGAGCGCCAGTTGCTTGTTGGTCACGGCGATCTGGATACTGCCTTGCGGATCGACCGTTCCATCAGAATCGAGCAGCCCGGCGAGCAGCGCACGCCGCTGTTCTTCACTTGCTCGAAGGTACTCGGTCGGTATGTGCTTGTTCTGGAGCAGGTTCAGACTGCGGAGTCGACCGCCCATCGTGCCGTGGGTGTTGTGGCATTCCTGGCACCGTCGGAAGCCCCAGCCGGGCTTGCCACAGTCGGGGCATGTCGGCTGCTCCGGACGCGACATACCGCGGGAACGTGCTGCGCAAGCGTTGCTGCAGGCGAGCAGCGATGCCATCTTCGGCACGAACTCGGTGTCACAGGCGATGCATGGCTGCGACCGCGCCTCGGGCTGGGGAAGCAGCATCGAGTAGGTGCGAGCAGAGCCCTTCACCGCGCCCCGAGCTTGGGCTACGTAGCCCAAGCCTTCGATCATCATCGCGATCCCGGGGTCGGCCGACGTGAACTCGGCGCGTCGGGACGTGCCGTCGCCGAGCCAGACGCCGAGCGCATAGGGATGGATCGGCAAATCTGCGTCCGGCAGATGGAGTGGTTGAGCTGTGGCGACTGAATGGTTGGCACGCTTGTCAGCCGTAGCCGTCCGCAGCGATGCCAAGATCTCTTCGGTGGTGCGAACCGAAGCGTCCGGTGCGATACCCACGCGAACCTTGCGGCGCTGCGTGCGGGTGCTCGTCACCCACTGGTGCTGAGCATCAGCGACGATCACGGTTCCGTCGTCGAACTCCACCTCATAGGTGGGGCGTCCGTGCATGACCTCGGTTGCCCCGACCACCCGTGTCGGGGTGCCGTCCGCAGCCAGGATCAGGTCGCCGACGGCGACCTCGCCCATGGTGGTCCACCCGGTGGGCGTCGGAAGCGGCGTGTCGAGTGCCAATGCCTTGCCCACAGCAGGCCGGGCCGCCACGACGATCATCTGGCCGCCGTGCAGCCCGTTCGTCAGGCGGTCGAAGTCCGAGTACCCGGTCGGCACCCCGGTGAGCCCCTCGCCGCGGCCCTGCGCGGCGTCGATCTCGTCGAACGTCGGCCCGATGATGTCGGCCAGCGGCAGGTAGTCCTCCGACGCCCGTCGCTCGGTCACCGCGTAGACCTCGGCCTGCGCGTTGTTGACGACGTCGTCGACCTCGCCGCCGTCGGTGGCGTAGCCCATCTGGACGATGCGGGTGCCTGCCTCCACGAGGCGGCGCATGATGGCGCGCTCGCGCACGATCCGGGCGTAGTAGCCGGCGTTCGCGGCGGTCGGCACACCCGCCATGAGGTCGTGCAGGTACGGGGCCCCGCCGACGCGGGCGTGCTCGCCGCGGCGCTGCAGCTCGGCGAGCACCGTGATGGCGTCGGCCGGTTCACCCCGGCCGTAGAGGTCGATGATCGCGTCGTAGATGGCCTCGTGCGCCGGCCGGTAGAAGTCGTTGCCGCGGATCTGCTCGATCACGTCGGCGATCGCGTCCTTGGACAGCAGCATGCCGCCCAGCACGCTCATCTCTGCGGCGACGTCCTGCGGCGGCGTGCGGTCGAGGCCGGGGCTCCGGTCGGAATAGCTCGACTCGAGCTCTTCGATCGACATCGCACCCCCTACCTTCCTCATCTCATGACGCCTCGGCGCACGCTGCGCGTGCGCTCCGTCGACGTCCTACATCTGTTCTACTCCTCGCCGCTCGGACTCCCGGGACCTGGGCCACGACACGCCTTTGTGTCGTGTGCGACAGTCCTGCGAGCTCTGGGTCAGCGAGAAGGCTCCGCTGACGCTAAGCCCCTGCGCAGCCGAACGCAACGAGACCTGTGGACAAGCCTGTGCACATCCATGTGGAAAGGTGGCCCAGGGCTGTGCACAGCGGGTGGACAACCCTGTCCCCAGCTGTGGATAAACCCTGTGTAAAACATCACCATTGCCTCTGACCTGCGTTGACGCAACCCCCAGCCTGTGGAGGAAAGAAAAGTTGGGCGAGCCTCGCCACACCCCCGGATTTCGGCGGTCGATCGACCGGGAGATCCTCGCCCTCGCCGTACCCGCGCTCGGCGCGCTCATCGCCGAGCCCGTCTTCGTGCTGGTGGACAGCGCCGTGGTGGGTCACCTCGGCACGGCCCAGCTCGCCGGCCTCTCGCTCGCGAGCAACGTGCTGCTCACGCTGGTCGGCCTGTGCATCTTCCTCGCGTACACGACCACGGCGTCGGTGGCCCGGCTCACGGGTGCGGGCAAGGAGCGGGAGGCGCTGCAGTCGGGGATCGACGGCATCTGGCTCGCGCTCGGGATCGGTGTCGCACTCGTCGCCGTCCTGCTGCTCGCCGCGCCGGCGACCGTGTCCGCGCTGGGTGCTGACGGCGCCGTCGCGCAGTACGCGGTGACCTACCTGCGGTGGTCGGCGCCCGGCCTCGCAGGGATGCTCGTGGTCCAGGCCGCCACCGGTGTGCTCCGCGGCCTGCGCGACACCCGCACCCCGCTGGTCGTCGCGGCCTCCGGGGCCCTGCTGAACACGGTGCTGAACGTCGCGCTCGTGTACGGCGCGGGGATGGGGATCGCGGGGTCCGGGCTGGGCACGGCCGTCACCCAGCTGCTCATGGCGGTCGTGCTCGGCGTGATCGTGGTGCGCGGTGCCCGCGCGCGTGGCGCGAGCCTGCGCCCGCATCGTGCGGGCATCCTGTCGGGTGCTCGCGCGGGCCTGCCGCTGGTGGTCCGCACGCTCAGCCTGCGCGGGGCCATCCTGCTGACCGTGGTCGTCGCGACCGACCTCGGGGCCGTCGCGCTCGCCGGGCACCAGGTGGTGAGCTCGCTGTGGGGGCTCGCGGCGTTCGCGCTCGACGCGCTCGCCATCGCGGCGCAGGCGCTGGTGGGGCACGGGCTCGGAGCCGGCGACGTCGGCCACGTCCGCCTGGTGCTGCGCCGCTGCCTGCAGTGGGGCATCGGGTCGGGTGCCGTGATCGGCGTGGTGCTCGCGGCGGCCGGCTGGTGGATCGCGCCGCTCTTCTCGTCCGACCCCGACGTGCGGGTCGCGATCGCCCTCGGCATCGCGGTGTGCGGCGTGCTGATGCCCATGGCCGGCTGGGTCTTCGTGCTCGACGGCGTGCTCATCGGTGCGGGGGACGGCCGGTACCTCGCCTGGGCCGGTATGGCGACGCTCGTGGTGTACGTCCCCTTCGCGTTCGCCGTCTCCGCCTGGGCGCCGGACGGCGCGCACGGGCTCGCCTGGCTCTGGCTCGCGTTCGCCGGTGTGTTCATGGCGGCTCGCGCCGTGACGACGGGGTGGCGTGCCCGCGGCGACCGCTGGCTGGTCACGGGCGCGTGACACGGGCCGAGGCGCGCCGTCCGCGGCTCGCGCCCCGAGGCCCCGGCCCGCACTCTCAGACCCGGACCTTGAGCCGGTAGCCCACGCCGCGTACCGAGGCGACCTCCACGTCGCGTACCGGCGCCAGCCGTTTGCGCAGCCGCTTCACCGCGGAGGTCACCGGGTCGGAGTCGCCGAGGTAGGGCAGCTGCCACACCCGCGCCGTGAGCTCGGCGAACGACCAGACCCGGCCTGCTTCCAGGGCGAGTGTCGCGAGCAGGTCGAACTCCCGCGCCGACAGGTAGACGCGCCGGCCCAGCGCGGTGACCTCCCGGCCGGCCAGGTCGACCAGCAGCGGGCCGGCCACGAGCGGTTCCACGGTGGGCGGAGCGATCATCGGCACCGGTCCCGTGACGACCGGCACCGCACCGGTGTCGGTTCGCCCGGCACGGGACCGGCCGGCCGCGGCGCCCGCACTCCCTGCACCGCCCGCGCCCGGCCGCGTCGGAGCGGAGATCGTCGAGCTCGGCACGGGCTGCGCCAGCACGCTTCCCGGCGCCGGGCGGAACCGCCCGCGCCGATCACCGGCCGCGGCGTCGGGCCTGCCGGGTGCCGGGCGGCGTGCGGCGGAGGACAGCGCGGTCGAGCGCAGGGAGTCGGAGTCGGTGGGCGTCTCGGTGAGGTTGTCGTGCTCGACGTCGACGGGGTGTTCGGGGAGATGGCGGCCGTAACCGCGGTCGACCGACGGGCCGGGGTTGTCGTACCGCTCGGCCTGCGCGCCGAGACCACGCCGGGCGGTGCCGCCGCCCGGCCGGGGTGCGGCCTGGTTGTCGAGGACGGCGCGGGCGCCTTCCGCGTCGGGGGTGGCGAGCACCGTCGCCCGGCCACGGAGGAGGTGAGCGATCTCGATGATCTGGTCCGAGGGCAGGCCGACGCAGACGACGAGGCCGGGGGCGGAACCTGGTGCGGGGTCGTTGGTCACGTGCGTCACCCTCCGTGGGTCGGCCGTTCAGGCGCATGCCGGGTCGGCCCGGGCAGCGCGTGCCAGTGTGCCGCCGAGTCGTACCGTCGAGGTCAATTTTTCGTTACCTTCCCGTTGCGTGCCGGAAATGACACATTCCCGCCTGGTTGGCATTTTTACGCCACATACGTACCGGTAGAGGGTGAATTCTTCTGTTGAAGGGGGTGAAAAAGAACCGAAACCATTGACATGGGCAATTGCCATTTATTCGACCCTGGTTTGACCGAGAAGTGACCCCTGCCTGACCGTGAACCGACCTTGTCGGGCGGAACTATGCAAACGACGGTTAGGGCTGGCCCACGACCGTGGTCCGTCCAAGCGCATCCGATGTCGCGGATGCGCCGGGTAATGGAGGGTTCATGCACCGTCGAACTGCTCTCGCACAACGCTCGGCAACCGCTACAGCGGTTCTCGCGCTTGTTGCGACATCAGCGCTGAGCGTCGCCCCGGCGGCGTTCGCAGGAACGTCCCCGACAACGGCAGCGACAACGACCAAGGCCGTCGCGGCCAACTCCGAAGACAAGTTCACCGACTTCGCGCGAGAGATGCTCACCGAGCGCAAGACCGCCGACTTCTGGGTGGAGCTGGCCGACGAGGCCGACCTGTCGGACGCCCGAGGCATCAGCAGCTGGGGCGAGCGCGGTCAGTACGTCTACGACGCGCTGACCAGCACCGCCAAGGCATCCCAGGCAGGCCTCATCAAGGAGCTCGAGGCCGTCGACGCCGACTACGAGAGCTACTGGATCAGCAACCGGATCCTCGTCGAGGACGGCACGCTGGCGCTCGCGGACAAGCTCGCCAAGAGTGGCGAGGTCCAGCGGATCAGCGAGACGGTCAAGCTCAACCTGGTCGAGCCGGTCAAGCGCGCCCCCGTCAGCGACCAGGGCACGCAGGCCGTCGAGTGGGGTCTTGACGCCATCAACGCGCCCGAGGTCTGGGACATGGGCTACACGGGTGAGGGCATCACCGTGTCGAACATCGACACCGGGGTGCAGTACGACCACCCGGCGCTCGCCGACCACTACCGCGGCATGCAGCCCGACGGCACGGTCGTCAACGACTACAACTGGCAGGACACCTCCGGGTCGGCCGAGCTGCCCTTCGACGACAACGGGCACGGCACCCACACCGTGGGCACCATGGTCGGTGACGACGGCGCCGGCAACCAGATCGGTGTCGCCCCCGGCGCGGAGTGGATAGCCACGAACGGCTGTGACACCTGCTCCGACGTGGACCTGCTCGAGTCGGGCCAGTGGATCATCGCCCCGACCCGCACCGACGGCTCGGAGCCGGACCCGGCGCAGCGGCCGCACGTCGTGAACAACTCGTGGGGCGCCGTCGCGGCGGGGTCCATCGACGACTGGTACACCGACACCACGGCGGCCTGGGAGGCCTCGGGCGTCTTCGGCACCTGGTCGGCGGGCAACTCGGGGCCGTCGTGCCAGACGACGTCGTCCCCCGGTGCCAACACCGGCTCCTACTCGGTCGGTGCGTTCGGCGTCTCCGGGGCCATCGCGGACTTCTCGTCGCGCGGCCCGGGCCAGGACGGCATGGTCAAGCCCAACATCGCGGCGCCCGGCGTGAACGTGCGCTCCGCGGTCCCCGGTGACGGCTACGCGGCCTTCAACGGCACCTCCATGGCGGCCCCGCACCTCGCGGGCGCCATCGCGCTGCTGTGGAGCGCCGCACCCGCGCTCGTCGGCGACATCGAGGGCACGCAGGCGCTGCTCGACGAGACCGCCGTTGACACGGACGACACCTCCTGCGGCGGCACCGCCGACAACAACAACGTCTGGGGCGAGGGCAAGCTCGACGCCGCCGCTCTCATCGACGCGGCACCGATCGGCGCCACCGGCTACGTCGCAGGGACCGTGACCGACGCGTCCGGCGCCCCGATCGCGTCCGCCGACGTCGTCATCGACGGTGAGCACGACCGGAACGTCCGCACCGACAGCGACGGCACGTTCACCGCGCGCGTCGCCACCGGTGACTACGCGGTCTCCGCGTCCGCCTTCGGCTACCTCGCCTCGGAGCCGGCCGCGGCCACCGTCGTCGAGGACGGCACGGTCGACGTGCCGATCACGCTCGAGGCCGCCCCGTCGCACACCGTGACGGGCACCGTGACCTTCGCCGGCTCGGGTGACCCCGTCGCGGGTGCCCCGGTCAGCCTCGGCAGCCACTTCGAGGACGTCACCACCGGCGCGGACGGCACCTTCGCCTTCGCCGACGTCCCCGAGGGCACCTACCCGCTCAGCGTGACGATGGGCGGCTGCGCCTCGTCGTACGAGAGCGACGTGGTGGTCGACGGCGCGGAGGACGTGCCGGTCGAGATCACCGCGGTCACCGACGACTTCGGCTACTCGTGCGCCACGTCGACCGGTGACTACCTCCAGGGCGACACCCTGGTCGACCTCCGGGGCGACGATGTGCAGACGTCGCTCGACCTGCCGTTCGCCTTCCCCTTCTACGGCGTCGGCTACGACTCCGCTTTCGTCACGTCCAACGGTCACCTGAACTTCCTGGCCGCCAGCACCGTCTACTCGAACGGGACGATCCCGAGCAGCGCGGTGCCCAACGCCGCCCTGTACCCCTTCTGGGACGACCTCAACCTCGACGCGGAGTCCGGCCTCTACACCGGGACCACCACGGTCGACGGTGAGGACGCGTTCGTGGTCGAGTGGCGCAACGTGCGCAAGTACTCGCCCGCGACCGACCGCCTGAACTTCTCGGTCACGCTCGTCGCGGACGGCACGGTGCTGTTCGGCTACGGCGCGGTCACCGACACCGAGTCGGCCAAGGGCAGCTCCGCGACGATCGGCATCGAGAACGAGTCCGGCACCGTCGGTCTCCAGTACTCGGCCAACACGCCGGTCGTCACCGAGGGCCTCACGGTCACCTACACGGCACCGGTGCTCTCGTACCTCGAGGGCACGGTCACCGACCGCAACACCGGTGAGCCCGTCGAGGGTGCGACGGTGACCGCCGTGGCCGACGACGTCACGCGCACCGCCACGTCGAAGGCGGACGGCACGTACTCGGCCATCGCCCTGCCGGGCGAGTACACGGTCGACATCACCGCCCCCGACTACGAGACGGAGTCCGGCGTGGTGAGCCTCGCCCCCGAGGGCACCAGCACGTTCGACGCCTCGCTCGCGGCGGGCATGCTCGCGGTCAGCACGGAGTCGATCGGCGCCACCCTGCCGCTGGGCAGCTCCACGACCAAGCGGTTCACGGTGACGAACGAGGGCACCGCGCCGGCCGCCGTCGAGATGGCGGGCACCGGCGGCGGGTTCGAGATGCTGGGCACGGAGGGCGCTGCCGTCATCCAGCACACCGAGGGCAAGGCCACCGTGGCCGAGTCCAGGAAGCCTTCGGCCACGCTCGGCGGCTCGTTCGGCAGCTCGGACTCGCGGTTCCAGGCCGCGGGCAAGGGCGCGACGGGTGCGACCGTGACGCCCGAGTCGATCCCGGTCTCGCCCGACGCGACCACGATCACCCACTCGGCGTCGCAGGACATCACGGAGCTCAACTCCGCGTCGTGCGGTGGCCTGGCGGGGACCACGGAGAACCACTTCTTCCGGACGTTCACGCTGAGCGACTTCGGCATCGACGGTGACTTCGAGGTCTCGGAGGTCTCCTTCGGCGTCGAGAAGGCCACCGCCCAGACGCTGACCGTGAACCTCTACACGCTGGACGGTGAGCTGACCTTCGCCAACCTGACCTCGATCGGGACGGCGGAGGCGAGCATCCCGGCGTCGACCCTGACGATGATCTCGGTGCCCGTGACGGGTGAGGTGCCCGCGGGCGCCACGCTCGTGGTCGAGGTCGTCTCGCCCAACCAGCAGTCGAACGGTGGGGTCTTCTACATCGGGTCCAACGCCGCGGGGCAGTCCGCGCCGTCGTACCTCTCCGCCACCGACTGCTCCCTCCCGGAGCCGGCGACGACGGACTCCATCGGATGGCCCGACATGCACATCGTCATGAACGTCTCCGGTGACACCGCCGGTGGCGGCATGGAGTGGCTGACCATGGACCCGACGGAGTTCACGCTCGAGCCGGGCCAGTCCAAGACCATCACGGCGGCCATGAGCGGTGTGGTGGCCCAGCCGGGCACCTTCACCGGCTCGCTGGTGGCCGGCGCGGAGACGCCGTACGACGCCCCCGCCGTCGACGTCACCATGACCGTGAACCCGCCGCGCAGCTGGGGCAAGCTCGCCGGCACCGTGTCGGGCTTCACCCCGGACGGCGTGGTCTCCCTCGGGGACGCCGTGGTCCAGGTGAACGGCGCGTACTCGGCGGTCACCCTGATCACCGGGTCCGACGGCACCTACGAGTACTGGTTCGACCGGTCGGAGAAGACGGCGCAGATCATCGCCACGGCGAACGGGTACGTCCCGGAGGTCGGCTCCGCGAAGGTGGCGCCGCGCACCACCGTCGTGACCGACTTCGAGCTGGACCCGATCAAGTAGGGGTCTGACCCGTCGTGTTCGGCACAAGGTCAGGTGATCGGTAGCCCGAGCTGCCGATCACCTGACCTTCTGCCGACCGCCCGCGCCTCAGCGCTCGATGTCGCCGCGGATGAACGACTCCAGCTGGGCGCGCCCGGCGGTGTCCTCCATCTGCACGGGCGGGGACTTCATGAAGTAGGTGGACGCCGACAGGATGGGCCCGCCGACCCCGCGGTCCTTGGCGATCTTCGCCGCCCGGACCGCGTCGATGATGATGCCGGCCGAGTTGGGGGAGTCCCACACCTCGAGCTTGTACTCCAGGCTGAGCGGCACCTCACCGAACGCGCGACCCTCGAGGCGCACGTACGCCCACTTGCGGTCGTCGAGCCACGCCACGTAGTCCGACGGCCCGATGTGGACGTTGCGGTCGTCCTTCTTGCCGGCCAGCGCACCGGTCAGGTTGGACGTCACGGCCTGCGTCTTCGAGACCTTCTTGGACTCCAGGCGGTCGCGCTGCAGCATGTTCTTGAAGTCCATGTTGCCGCCGACGTTCAGCTGGTACGTGCGGTCGAGAACGACGCCGCGGTCCTCGAACAGCTTGGCCAGCACGCGGTGCGTGATGGTGGCGCCGACCTGCGACTTGATGTCGTCGCCGACGATCGGCACGCCCGCGTCCTCGAACCTCTTGGCCCACTCGGGGTCGGACGCGATGAACACCGGCAGTGCGTTCACGAAGGCGACGCCCGCCTCGATGGCACACTGCGCGTAGAACTTGGCCGCCTCCTCCGAGCCCACCGGCAGGTAGCAGACGAGCACGTCGACCGCTGCCTCGCGCAGCGTGGCCACGACGTCGACGGCCTCCTTCGTGGACTCGTCGATGGTGTCGCGGTAGAAGTCGCCGAGGCCGTCGAGGGTCGGACCGCGCTGGACCGTCACGCCGGTCGGCGGCACGTCGGCGATCTTGATCGTGTTGTTCTCGGACGCGTTGATGGCCTCGGCCAGGTCGAAGCCGACCTTCTTCGCGTCGACGTCGAACGCCGCGACGAACTCGAGGTCCGACACGTGGTAGTCGCCGAACTGCACGTGCATAAGGCCCGGGACGGTGCTCGCCGGGTCGGCGTCACGGTAGTAGTGCACGCCCTGGACCAGGGACGAGGCGCAGTTTCCTACGCCGACGATGCCCACGCGGATGGAGGTCATCCTCGCTCCTTCTTCGTTTGTTCCTGCTGCGGTGGGCGGTTCTGCGCCGTGGCGCGTCCCCGCTCGGTGGAGATGAGGCCGTCGAGCCAGTGCACTTCGCGCTCGACTCTCTCGAGCCCGAACCGCTGGAGCTCGAGTGCGTACTCGTCGAGCCGCGAGCGGGGATGCGTCGCGGCCTGGCGGAACGTCTCCAGGCGCTCGGTCAGCCGGGTACGGCGGCCTTCGAGGACCCGGAGGCGGGTCTCGGCGTCGGTCTGCGCGAAGAGCGCGAACCGCACGTCGAAGTTGTCGTCCTCCCAGGCCGCCGGGCCGGCGGTGGCCAGGACGTTCTGGAGGTGTTCCTTGCCCTCGGCGGTCAGCTCGTAGACGACGCGGCGCCGTCCGAGGGGCTTGGGCTTGCCGGTCCGGCCCGGGATGCCGGTCTTCGCCCTGCGGGGCGGGGGCGGCAGGGGATCGTTCTCCGTCGTCGCGATCAGACCGCGGGTGACCAGCGCCTTCAGTGCGGGATAGAGCGTGCCGTACGAGAAGGCGCGGAACGAGCCGAGCACCAGGTTGAGGCGCTTGCGCAGCTCGTAGCCGTGCAGCGGGGACTCGTTGAGCAGGCCGAGGACGGCGGTCTCCAGCACGTCGGACCGGCTGCGCACGGTGGCCTCCTCCTCGGGCCCGTTGCGGTTGCCCGGGCGAATCACTTGCTCACGATGTATCGACTCGATACATCGTGAGGATAAGCATCCGGATCGCGCAGCGCAATCCGCGCCCCCGAGGCGGTCCCGGACGGCCTGTACGTGGACGAAATGTGAAGCGGCGGCAGACGGAGTGGGCTAAACCTGGGTGAAATGTCCCGCCAGAGGGTGCTCAGCGGTTGCGGGCTGTTGGCATCTGTGAGTGATCCCCTATGGTTTCGGGTTGTCCGCCGTGGCAGTGCGTCGTCCGCACCGGCGGGCACAAGTCGAACCGAGGAAGAGGCTGACGTGTCGAACTGGAGTCCCCCTCCGATCTGGCCGCAAACTCCCCGACGGCGGCAGGGAATCTGGAACTACCCCCGTCCGTATCGCACCGGGATCCGCGCATGGATCCCGTCGTGGCGGGTCGTCGTGGGCACGCTGCTGACCGGTACGTCGCTCGTGGCGGGCATCGTCATGGCGGCCTGGGTGAACGTCACCGTGCCGGCGGAGCTGGACAGCGTCGACTTCGAGACCACCACCGTGTACTACGCGGACGGCAAGACGCTGGGGAAGTTCGCGGCGCAGGACCGGACGCTGGTGTCCCTCAAGGACCTCCCGTCCCACGTGCCCGACGCCGTCATCGCGTCGGAGGACCAGGGCTTCCGGACCCACCCGGGCATCAATCCGCAGGCGATCGTCCGGGCGGCGCTGAACAACCTGACGGGCGGCGCCCAGCAGGGCGCCTCCACCCTGACCCAGCAGTACGTCGAGAACTACTACGTCGGTGTCGGCGAGGCGACGTACGTGGACAAGTTCCGCGAGGTGATCCTGGCGCTCAAGGTGACGGACGAGCAGTCGAAGGACCAGGTGCTCGAGGGTTACCTCAACTCCATCTACCTGGGACGTGGCGCGTACGGCGTGGACGCGGCGTCGCAGGCCTACTTCGGGCACTCGGCGACGGAGATGACCATCTCGGAGTCAGCCTTTCTCGCCGGGATCATCCCGAACCCCACGTACTGGGACCCGCGGCAGGGCGAGGCCGCGCAGGCCCAGGCGGAGGCGCGCTGGAACCGCACCCTGGACTTCATGGTGGAGACCGGTGCCATCACCCAGGAGGACCGCGACGCCGCGGAGTACCCCAAGCTCGTCAAGTACCAGCAGGGGTCGGGTGACAACCGCACGGCCTACCTGATGGAGCAGGTGGCGAACGAGCTCGACGAGGTAGGTATCTCGGCCGACCAGCTCACGAAGAACGGCTATGAGATCCACACCTCGATCGACCGCAAGATGCAGGCCGCCGCGTACGAGACGATGAAGCTGCCGGAGGACGCGAACGACTTCGCCCGTGCATCGCTGACCTCGATCGACCCGCAGACGGGCGAGATCAAGGCGATGTACGGCGGGCCGAACTACTCGAAGAAGCCGACCAACGCGGCGACGTTCGAGGCCCAGGGCGCTTCGACGTTCAAGCCGTTCACGCTGATCGGGGCACTCGAACAGGGCATCCCGCTCACCAAACGCTACGGGGCCGTCGACGGCACCGTGATCGAGGGCTGGAACCAGGAGGAGGGTGGCCCCGACGTCCCCCTGTACAACTTCGACAACGAGTCGTGGAGCAGCCTCGACCTGACGGCGGCCACGGCGGACTCGGTGAACGTCGTGTACGGCCAGCTCAACAAGGAGATCGGCCCGGAGACGACGGCGCAGGTCGGCTACGAGCTGGGCATCCCGCAGGCCGACGACGACCCGGAGACGCGCGACTGCTGCATGATCGGCGGCAACCTGGCCAACGTGCTGGGCACCGCCTACGTGACCAACGTCGACCTGGCCCACGCCTACTCCACCATCGCGGCGCAGGGTTACCGCACCGAGCCGCACATGGTCGTCAAGGTGACCGACGGCGAGACGCTCCGCCACGAAGGTCCGACGACGCGCGAGCAGGTGTTCGACGACGAGGTCATGGCGGCGGCGACCTACGCGATGAGCAAGGTGGTCGAGGAGGGTTCGGGCACACCTGCCCTGGAGCTCGACCGGCCGGTCGCCGGCAAGACGGGGTCCTCCAACGACAACATGTCGGCGTGGTTCGCGGGATTCGTGCCGCAGCTCACGACGGTCGTCGGCCTCTACGAGTACAACATCGACGAGAACAGGTACGAGCAGATCAAGCCGTTCGGCGGCTACGAGCAGATCACCGGTGGTTCCTGGCCGGTGGAGGCGTGGACCGACTACATGGCGCTGGCCACCGAGGGCATGGAGGTCGTCGACCTCCCGACGTACACGCCGCCCGCGCCGCCCGAGCCCACGCACTCGCCGTCCCCGACGCAGAGCGCTTCGGAGGAGCCCGAGCCCGAGATGGTCACGGTGCCCACGGGGCTGGTCGGCCAGCAGTACCCGGCCGCCGCGTCGGCGCTCGCGGGCGCCGGGCTCATCCCCCAGCAGGTGGACGTGGACAGCGACCAGCCGGCGGGCACCGTGCTCGCCGTCGACCGCGAGGGCCAGGAGGTCGAGAGCGGCGAGACCATCCGGGTGGAGGTCTCGAACGGCTCCGAGGTGGAGCAGGAGACCACGGCGGTGCCCTGGGGGTTGACCAACCAGGACCAGGCCTACGCCGAGGAGCAGGTCAGCGCCGCGGGTCTGGAGCCGGTGGCCCAGGAGGCGCCGTCCGACTCGGTGCCCGAGGGGCGGGTGATCTCGGTCGACCCGGCCGAGGGCACCGAGGTGCCCGAGGGCAGCCAGGTCACGCTCGTGATCTCCACCGGGCCCGAGGAGGGCGAGGGCGAGCCGACGGGCGAGCCGACCGGCGGGGGAGACGGCGGGGACGGCGGCGGGATCTTCGGGTAGCTGCCTCGACGGGCTCGACCGGTGACGCGTCGCACAGCGTTGGTCGGGCCCGTCGGACGGCGGGTGAAAGGTCCGTGAGACCGCTGCTTGAACACGCGGCGTACACACAGAAACCGCGTTTGTGCTACTTGCCGTGAACATCGATCCTCTATCGTTTCCGGGTTCAGTGCGATCACTGGATCGATACGAGGAACGAGGAAGACGTGGCGAACTGGAGTCCTTCTCCGATCTGGCCGCAGACGCCCCGGCGTCGTCGGGGAATCTGGAACTATCCGCGACCGCACCGCACGGGACTCCGTGCGTGGGTGCCGTCGTGGCGTGTTGTCGTCGGAACTCTGCTGACCGGGCTGTCGCTGGTCGTCGGCGTTTTCACCGCGGGGTGGATCGGCTGGGCCGTACCCGACGAGCGCCAGGGGATCGGTTCGGAGACCACGACCGTCTACTACGCGAACAACCAGGTGATGGGTAAGTTCGCGGCGGTGGACCGCACGATCCGGAGCCTCGACGAGATGCCTCCCTACGTGGGCGAGGCCGTGCTCGCGTCCGAGGACCAGAACTTCCGGGACCACCTGGGTGTCGACCCCCTGGGCATGGTTCGCGCACTGATCAGCAACGTGACCGGCGGCCCGCGGCAGGGCGGTTCCACCCTGACGCAGCAGTACGTGGAGAACACCTACTTCGAGCCCGGTCAGACGTCGTACGCGGACAAGTTCCGCGAGGTCGTCCTGGCCGTCAAGGTGGACCAGGAGAAGACGAAGGACGAGATCCTCGAGGGTTACGTCAACAGCATCTATCTCGGGCGTGGCGCCTATGGCTTCGAGGCGGCCGCGAAGGCGTACTTCGACAAGCCGGCGGCCGAGCTGACCGTCTCCGAGACCGCGATGCTGGTGGGGATCATCCCGTCGCCGTCGTACTGGGACCCGCGGTTCGGTGAGGAGTCCCGGGCCGTCGCCGAGGAGAAGTGGGCCCGCGTGCTGCGCAACATGGCGGAGCAGGGGGTCATCACCGAGGAGGAGCGCGCCTCCGCCACCTTCCCCGAGCCGGTCAAGTACAAGCCGGTGTCCCGTGCCGGCCAGGTGGGGTACCTGCTCGAAGAGGTCCGCAAGGAGCTGGCGGACAAGGCCGGCCTCGACGAGGAAGACCTCATGAACAACGGGTACGAGATCCACACGACGATCAACCCGAAGTGGCAGAAGGCCGCGGTCGAGGCGGCGAACACCATCCCGATGGAGGGTGAGGGCGCCGCCTCGAAGCGGCTCGGCGTCTCGATCGTGACCGTGGACCCCAAGGACGGCGCCATCCGAGCCCTGTACGGCGGCAAGGACTACGAGAAGGTGCAGTACAACGCCGCCACGGACGGCATGGCGCAGGGCGGGTCCACGTTCAAGCCGTTCACCCTGATCGGCGCGCTCGAGGAGGGGCACGAGCTCGACGAGTACTACACGGGCAACAGCCCGATGCAGATTCCGGGCTGGACCGAGACGCCGGGCGGACCCGAGGTGGAGCTGACCAACTTCGGCGCCCCGGGGTCGGGCGGTGAGTCGTTCGGCGACATCGATCTGATCGACGCCACCGCGAACTCGGTGAACACGGTCTACGCGCAGCTCAACGTGGAGATCGGCCCGGAGAAGTCGCAGGACGTCGCGATCCGTGCGGGCATCCCGGAGAAGTCGACGAACGCCGAGCTGTCGAACGTGCTCGGCACCTCGACCGTGCGCGCCGTCGACCTCGCCGGCGCGTACGCCACGTTCGCCGCCCAGGGTACGCGCACCGAGCCGCACATCGTGACGTCCGTGAAGGACGGCGAGCAGTTCCGGTACGAGTGGAACGGCATGCCCGAGCAGGGGGCGATCGACCCCGAGGTGATGACCAAGGCCACGTACGCGATGCAGCAGGTGGTCGAGCAGGGGTCCGGTACCCCCGCGCTGGAGCTCCTCGGTCCTGACGGCAACCCGCGCCCGGTGGCCGGCAAGACGGGCTCGACCAACGACAACAAGGCGGCCTGGTTCGCCGGCTACACACCCCAGGTGGCGACGGTCGTCGGCCTCTACCAGTCGACGGAGGAGGGCGGGCAGGACACGATCACGCCCTTCGGCCAGTGGGCGGGCGGCAGCCTGACCGGTGGTACCTGGCCCGTCTGGGCGTGGACCGAGTACATGAAGACCGTGACAGAGGGCATGGAGGCGCAGGAGTTCCCGGAGTACGTGCCGCCGCTCCCGCCGCCGCCGCCCACGCCGAGCCCGGACCCCTCGCCGACGATGTCGGACGACCCGGAGGACAAGGTGCTGGTCCCGGTCGGCCTCGTCGGCCAGATGATCGCGCCGGTCTCGGCCGCGCTGTCCACCGCCGGAGTGGCCCCGGTCCCGGTAGAGGTCGAGAACCCGGCACCGCCCGGCACCGTGCTGTCCGTGCAGCACGAGGGCCAGGAGGTGAAGCGCGGATCGAGCATCCGGGTCGAGGTCTCGTCGGGCCCGCCCCAGCCGCAGGCGGTGCAGGTGCCGGGCGGCCTGATCGGCGGTGACGAGGGCAACGCCAGGGGCAAGATCCAAGGTGCCGGGCTCGAGCCGGTCGTCGAGTACCAGACGTCCGAGGACCACGAGGAGGGCATCGTCATGAACGTCAGCCCGGGCGAGGGCTCGCAGGTAGAGCCGGGTAGCCAGGTGCGGGTGCTCGTGTCCTCCGGGTCGTCGGGCGGCATCTTCCCGACCGACGAGCCGACGGGCGGCGAAGGGAACGGCAACGGGAACGGTGGTGGCGGGGGCAGGAACAGCAGCCCGTAGCGTCGTCGCCCCAGCGGCGAGATCTCGCGTGTGAGAGGGGTCTCGCCCGCTCGATTCCGCCGTCGTCCACATGGCAGGTAGGCTTGGCCCTTGCTGTGAACCCTCCTGTCACGGAACGACCGTGACCGCTGAGACCAGAGGAGGTGGGTATACACATGCGTCAGTACGAACTGATGGTGATCCTGGACCCGGAGGTCGAGGAGCGCACCGTTGCCCCGTCGCTCGACAAGTACCTGACGGTCATCTCGACCGAGGGTGGCTCCGTCGACAAGGTGGACATCTGGGGGCGCCGCCGTCTGGCCTTCGAGATCCAGAAGAAGACCGAGGGCATCTACGCCGTCGTCGACTTCACCGCGACGTCCGCCACCGCCAAGGAGCTGGACCGTCAGCTCGGCCTCAACGAGGTCGTGCTGCGTACCAAGATCCTGCGCACCGGCGACAAGTGAGTCGTCGGAGCTGAACCTTCCTGCGCCCGCGCGAGTGTCAGTGGTCCGTGGTTGCATTCACCGCGAACCTAGTTACCGCGCACGGAACGTCGACTGAATCGAGGAATTGGCATGGCTGGTGAAACTGTCATCACAGTGATCGGGAACCTGACCGGGGACCCGGAGCTGCGCTTCACCCCTTCAGGTGCTGCGGTCGCCAACTTCACGGTGGCGTCGACCCCGCGCACCTTTGACCGCCAGAGCAACGAGTGGAAGGACGGGGAGACCCTGTTCATGCGCTGCTCGATCTGGCGAGAGGCTGCGGAGAACGTCGCGGAGTCGCTGACCAAGGGCACGCGCGTCATCGCGCAGGGTCGCCTGGTCCAGCGGTCCTACGAGACCCGTGAGGGCGAGAAGCGCACCGTCGTCGAGCTGCAGGTGGACGAGATCGGTCCGTCCCTGCGCTACGCCACGGCCAAGGTCACCCGGGCCCAGCGGTCCGGTGGTGGCGGCGGCTTCGGTGGCGGCGGCGGTGGCTACAACGGCGGAGGCGGCGCCCAGCAGGGCGGCGGTTCCGGCGGAGGATTCAGCTCTTCCGGTGGCGGTCAGAGCAATGACGACCCGTGGGCCACGGCAGGCCCGGCGTCGTCCGGTGGTTCGTTCTCGGACGACCCGCCGTTCTGATCGGCACCACCCCGTTCACCTTTTTTCGCTCGCCGGCCCGCCAGGCCGAGTGAGCAGCACCTGACAAAGGAGCAACGCCATGGCGAAGCCTGTGGTGCGCAAGCCCAAGAAGAAGATCAACCCGCTCAAGTCGGCGAAGATCCACAACATCGACTACAAGGACACGGCGCTCCTGCGCAAGTTCATCTCCGACCGCGGAAAGATCCGCGCTCGTCGTGTCACCGGCGTCTCCGTGCAGGAGCAGCGTCAGATCGCGAAGGCCGTGAAGAACGCCCGCGAGATGGCCCTGCTGCCGTACACGTCGACGGCTCGCTGAGGAAGGGATCGAGAACAATGGCAAAGCTGATCCTGACCCACGAGGTGACCGGCCTGGGCGAGCCCGGCGACGTGGTTGAGGTCAAGGACGGGTACGCCCGTAACTTCCTCATCCCGCGTTCGCTGGCGACGCCCTGGACCAAGGGCGCCGAGTCTGACATCAACGCGATCCGCAAGGCTCGCAAGAGCCGCGAGATCGCCTCGCTCGACGACGCGAAGGCGCTGGCCGCCTCGCTGTCCGCGAAGCCCGTCGTCGTCTCGGCGAACGCCGGCCCCGGTGGCCGTCTGTTCGGCGCGGTGACCACGGCGGACATCGCCGGCGCGGTCTCCGCTGCCGGTGGCCCGTCCGTCGACAAGCGCAAGATCGAGATCGGCCAGTCCATCAAGACGACCGGTGACTACACCGTGGCGATCCGCCTGCACCCCGAGGTGTCGGCCAAGATCGGCGTGAAGGTCGTCGCCGACTGAGCTAGCGCTCGGTCGATCGTCTGATCGAGAAGGCCCCGGCCTCCGCTGTTGCGGGGGGCCGGGGCCTTCTGCGTGCGCGGGGTTCCCCGGGCACCGGACCGGTCGCACGTGTCGGACCTTCCGGGTGCCCGTGCGGTGGTTCGATCCCCGCGGCGCTTCGTGGGTGATCTTCCCCCCTTTACTGAGTTGTGATCAGTAGAAGCGTTCCGCACGGCACGGTCCGCCGGTACCTTCAGCGCAGATGCCCGAGATGACGGGCTTCGTGCTCGCCAACGGCGGCGGGCCCGGCGGACAGTGGCGCCGGTCGGACAACTTTTCGCGGGGCAAGGAAGCCCGCGGAGCGAGAGGCGAACCGATGACGCAGTTGCATGCATCCCGAGCAGCACAGCCAGGTCCAGCACCGACGATCCTGATGGCAGTGGGTGTGGCCCTCCTGCTCATCGGCGCGATCGTGGCCACGGCCGTCATGCTCGTGTTCCAGGGCGAGGTCGCGTCCGGCGCGGACCGGCTGGCCGACGGCGCGGGTCAGGTCAACGACGGCGTCCAGACCAGCCTGGCCTCCGGTGTCGGCGAGCTCAGCGCTGGAGCCACCAAGCTCAACTCCGGTGTGCAGAACGACGTGGTGCCGGGCGTCGAGGCGCTGGCCGACGGCGCCGGACGTCTCGACTCGGGGGCCTCGGCGCTTCGTGAGGGCGTGATCAAGCTGCACGACGGATCCAAGAAGATCGCGGACGGCACCGCCGAGACCGCTGCGGACGTCTCCGACCTCGCGGACGCGTCGCTGCTGCTGACCGACGGTTCGACGCGGCTGAACGAGGGGCTCGGCCAGATGAACACCAGGGCGCCGGACCTGGCGGCCGGGGCCGAGGACCTGGCGGCCGGCTCAGCCCTGGTGCGGGCCGGTGTGGTGCGGGCGAGCGATGGTGTGACGCCGCTCGCCGCGGGCGCCGCAAAGGCTGCCGCAGGCGCGGACGACGTCGCGGCCGGGGCCGCACGGGCCGATGACGCCGCCGGGCTGCTCGCCGCTGGTTCGGGCGACGTTGCTGCTGGCGCTGCGCGGGCTCACTCCGCCGCAGCGCAGCTCGCCGACGGTTCCGCGCAGGTCTACCTCGGCAACCAGTCGCTCAACAGCGGGCTGGCCGAGATCACCGCGAACAACGAGATCCTGCTCGGCGGGGCGGCTGCCGTCCAGGCCGGCGCGGGCGACCTGGCCGTCGGCGCCACGGCACTTGACGCAGGCGCCGACCAGCTTGCCGATGGTCTTGGGCAGCTCCACGCCGTCGCACCGACGGTCGCGCAAGGTGCCGCGGATGTCTCGACCGGTGCCAAGAACGTGGCCGCCGGTGCTGCTGCGCTGAGCGAGGGCATCAGATCGGCACAGGGCGGTGCGGGGGAGCTGGAGACAAAGCTTGGTGGCCTCGGTGTCGGCGCCGAAGGGGTCCAGAACGGAAACCTTGCTCTGCAGGAGAGCCTGACCGAGCTGGCGCGCTCCACCACTGACGCAGCGCTGAAAGAGCAGCTCACGGCCTTGGCTGCCTCGGCAGGAAACCTGGCGGCGGGTGCCGGCGACGTCGGTGCAGGGGCGGGAGAGGCCCAGGCCGGGACCGCTGCCCTGGGGGCATCGCTGGGCACCATGGCCAGTGGAGCAACGGAAGTCGCGACCGGCTCGTCCAGGGTGGCGACAGGTGCCGCCCGGGTCGCGGATGGAGCACGACAGGTCTCCGGCGGTATCGGAGTCCTGACGGACGGCGGGATCCGGCTCGCCGGCGGCGCGGAACAGCTGAAGGCAGGTAGCGCCGAGCTGCAGGTAGGTGTCGCCAGGCTCACTCCCGGGATCCAGCAGTACGTGGCAGGTGTGGGGACCGTGCACAACGGCAGCGCGGCGCTCGTCGCGGGTGCTGGGCGCGTCGCCGGTGGGAATGCCGACCTGGCGGAGAAGACGCCGGAGCTGGCGGCGGGCGCTCAGCGCCTCGCCGGCGGCAGCGCCGCTCTCGCCCAGAAGACGCCGGCGCTGGCAGCCGGTGCCGTGCGGCTGGCCTCCGGCAACGCAGACCTGGCCGCAGGGACGGGCCGGCTCAAGGGTGGCCTCCCGGAACTCCTCTCCGGCGCCACACGGGTTGCCGACGGCAACGCAGAGCTGGCAGGCAGGACGCCGGCTCTCGTCTCCGGCGTCGAGCAGCTGCACACCGGGTCCGGCAAGCTCGTCGACGGCATCATCGAGGTTCGTGACCGCGTGGTCCCGAAGGTCGAGAAGTCGCAGCGCCTCGCCGACGGGTCGGTCACGGTCCGCGACGGGCTCAGGGACGCCCGGCAGGGCACCCGAACGCTCGCCAAGGGCACGGGCGCGCTCGACGACGGCACGCAGGCACTGGCGGCTGGTGCCAGCGACCTCGCCGACGGTACCCAGCAGCTCGCCGACGGGTCCGGTGAGCTGGCGTCCGGGACCACCGAGCTGGCGTCCGGCACGGAACGGCTCTCCGACGGGACGGGCAAGCTCCGGACCGACGTGGGCGGCTCGCTGGTCGGTCCCATCGGCGTCGGCGTCATCATCGCCGCCGCGGTCGGCCTGCTCGCGGTGCTCGCGGGTCTGATCCTGCTGAACCGGCGCCGCGCCTGACCTGACGATCGCCGGGCCGGAGCATTCCCGCCCGGCGATCGAAGGGCTCCCCGGCCAGAAGCCGAGGAGTCACGTCACAGGTCGGCGAGCATGGTGGCCATCCGGTCGATCTCGGCCATCTGGTCGGCGGCGATGTTGGTCGCCAGCTCGAGGACCCGTTCCTCGCTGCCGGCGCCCGCCACCTCTTCGCACATGGTGAGCGCGCCCTCGTGGTGCTTGATCATGCCCTGGAGGAACAGCCGGTCGAACTCGGCGTCCGACGCCTCCTCGAGCGCGGCCATCTCGCCGTCGGTGAGCATTCCTGGCATGTCGTCGGCGTCGTGCCCGTGCTCCGGGGCGCGCGGGCCTGAGCCGTCCCCTCCCTCGACGTCCAGCGGGACGGCGTACTCGTTCTCCTCCAGCCAGCCGGACATGAGGTCGATCTCGCTGTCCTGGACCACGTCGATGCGGGCGGCGAACTTCTTGACCTGCTCGGACGCACTGCGGTCCGGGACCAGGCCCGCCATGTCGGTCGCCTGCCCGTGGTGCAGGATCATGTCGCTCAGAAAGTCGGCGTCGGCCTTCGTGAACGGTGCCTGGGAGGCCTGGCCCTCGTAGTCCTCGGGGGCGATCGTCTCGGCCTTCTCGCCGGGCCTTCCCGGTTGCAGCACCACGGAGCTGGGCGTCGAGGCGGCTTCCGGCTCGTCGTCCGACCCGGTACAGCCGGACAGGCCGAGCGTGAGCGGCAGCAGCACGGCCAGGCCGACCGCGGCCGTCCGGGGCGTCGGCGCGAACCGCCGGAGCGTGCGCTGCCCGCGCGCCGGGCTGCGGCGGAGGGCCTTCGGGGAACGGACCTCGATCTCTGTCTCCACGCGACGAGCCTCCCGGCGATTTTGTCACTGCACTGTTAAGGCTTGACCCGAATGCGACGTCGAATTGGCGTGCTCGACGACACGTGCGATGGACCCTACCAAGGAGGTGGCGGTCTGGTGTCGCTTGGGGCAATTGTCACCACTGTGTAAAAAAACGCCAAGAATCCTGGTGCTGGGAGGTTGCTGTGGGTGAGACTGCCTCAACCGACCTAGGAGGTGTGACGCCCGTGCGTCGACCAACCCTTACTCGATCTCGCGCTCGGGGTGCCACTGGCGTCGCCCTCACAGCGTTCTTCGCTGCGGCGGCCGTGGCACTCGCGGGTCCCGTCGCGGCATCGGCCGCCGAGCCGGACGTCCCGCCCGGCGAGACCGCGTCCTCCAACATGACCCACCTGAGCAACCAGCCCAAGAACGGTGCGCTGCAGGGCACCGGCTCGGACATCGCGTTCCAGGGCAAGTACGCGTTCGCCGGCAACTACGACGGCTTCACCGTCTACGACCTGTCGGACAAGGAGAACCCCGAGCAGGTGGTGCAGGTCTCCTGCCCCGGCGCGCAGAACGACATCTCCGTCTACAAGAACGTCCTCGTGCTGTCGACGGACTCCTCGCGCAGCGACGACTCGTGCGAGTCGACGTCGCTTGCAGCAACCAACAAGGAAGCCTGGGAGGGCATCAAGGTCTGGGACATCTCCAACCCGCTGGAGCCGGAGTACGTCCAGTCCGTCGAGACGAGCTGCGGTTCGCACACGCACTCCCTGGCCCCGTCGAAGAACGGCCGGACGGTCTACGCGTACGTGTCGTCGTACTCGCCGAGCGCCACCTACCCGGACTGCCAGCCCCCGCACGACAGCATCTCGATCGTGAAGATCCCGGTGAAGAACCCGGCCTCGGCCGAGCTGGTCGCCACGCCGAACCTGTTCCCGGACGGCGGCTACGAGGGTGACCCGGATCGTCGTGCCTCCACCACGAGCGGCTGCCACGACATCACCACCTACGTGAAGTACGACCTTGCCGCGGGTGCCTGCATGGGCGACGGCATCCTGATGGACATCAAGGACCGCGAGCGTCCCCGCGTGATCAGCCAGGTGCGCGACACGGAGAACTTCGCGTTCTGGCACTCGGCGACGTTCAACAACGACGCCACCAAGGTGGTCTTCACCGACGAGCTCGGTGGAGGCGGTCTGGCGACCTGCACCGACGAGTTCGCACCGGAGCTGGGCGCCAACGGGATCTACGACATCGAGCGCTCGCGCCACGGCAAGACCGAGCTCGAGTTCGCGTCCTACTACAAGATCCCCAGGATCAACACCGCCGCGGAGAACTGTGTGGCGCACAACGGTTCGCTGATCCCGGTCAAGGGCAAGGACCTGATGGTCCAGTCCTGGTACCAGGGCGGCGTCTCGGTGTTCGACTTCACCGACTCCAGCAACCCGCGCGAGGTCGCCTGGTTCGACCGTGGCGAGGGCGTGAGCAGCGGCGGCACCTGGTCCACGTACTACTACAACGGGTACGCCTACTCGAACGACCTCGGCATCGGGTTCGACACGTTCGACATCGACGACTCGATCGACGGGCCGGCCGAGAAGGTGCGGCAGAAGTCGCTCAACCCGCAGATGCAGGAGCCGTTCCGCGGCTGATCAGCGGTGCCGTAGCAGCGAGGGCCGCACTCACCCCACGGGTCGGGTGCGGCCCTCGCTGCTGCGCCGGCGGGAGCGTCCGGTGGACGGTCCCGGCCGGCCGGCGGCAGGTCCGGGCCTGGCGCTCCCTCGCCGAAGTATGGGAATCTCCCCTCCATGACAACCCGGGACGCCACGACCGACGACACGACCCCGCCGTCGGGCGACGCGCCGGACCAGGAGGCTGCCGCTACGCCGTCGGCCTACGGGCTGGGGCGGCGACTCCGGATCATGGGTGCCGTGCTCGCCGGAGGGCTCGCGGTCGTGCTGGCCCTGCTGTTGTGGCTCGGCGTGCTGGTCCCGGCCAAGCAGGAGGCGGCCGGGTACTCCGCCGCCGACTCGGCCTACGCGGCGGTGGCGATCGAGCACAACGCGCAGGCGGTGCAGCTCGCCGCGCTCGCGCCGGGGCGGTCGACCGACGATGCGGTGCTCGCGCTGTCCGTCACGATGGGCGAGGCCTCGGCCGGGCGCGTCCGCGAGCTCGCCGCGTGGCTCGAGGAACGCGAGATCGCGGTCCCGGCCGCGGGCCGGGAGGCGCTAGCACTCGCGGCGGACGGCCTCGACACCGAGCTGCCCGACAACGGCAGCGGGCCCCGCGCCGGGGCCAGCGCGCACTCGCACGAGGGCGGTAACCACGGCATGCTCACCGACGAGCAGGTCGACGCGATCGCGTCGCTCGACGGCTCGGAGTTCGACATCGCGCTGTTGTCCGCGCTCGTCGAGCACCACTACGGCGGGCTGCAGCCGGCCGACGAGCAGATCGCCGAGGGCAAGGACGCCGAGGCAAAGGCGCTCGCGCAGTCAGAGGCCGACGCGAGCCGTGTCGAGGTGGAGGAGATCCGCGATGTGCTGGCCGCCATCGGGGGGCCGGGGTCCAACGACGGCTCGGGTTCGTAGCGGGAAGCTCAGGGCGCCGTCACGAAGATGTCGAACAGCTCCGGGTGGTGCCCGTGCACCAGCACGGCGAACACGACGGCGTCGAACAGCAGGTGCACGGCCACGACGTAGCTGAGCGACTTGAACTTGGCGAAGATCCAGCCCTGGACGAGCGCGAACGGGATGGTGAGCAGCGGACCCCACTCGCGGTAGCCGAGCTCCCACAGGAACGACACGAAGATCATGGCCTGCAGCACGTTGGCCTGCCACATCGGGAAGTGCTTGCACAGCAGGGCGAACGCCACGCAGATGAAGAACAGCTCGTCCCAGATGCCGACGGCGTTCACACCGACGAACAGCCGCCAGATGTCCTGCGACCCCTCGAGGTCCGGCCAGTTGAGGTACGCGCCGGAGCCCAGGAAGTAGAACGGCAGCAGCACGTACCCGAGCGCGACGACGGCGGCGAGGTAGACCCACTGCCCGCGGGTCCAGCGGCGCCCGGTCAGCACCGGGAACTGGATGGTGTCCTGCCGCAGCACGAACCGGGACAGCGCCCAGGGCACCAGCACCGACCCGCCGAGCGCGAGCGTGAAGCGCAGCATGCCGGCGTCGGACAGGTCCGCCTCCAGCGAGATCAACGAGATGATCCCCATGCCGACGCCGATCAGTGCGAGGTCGCGGCCGAGCGCCCGGTCGGCCCACAGGCCCAGTGCGATGCCCAGCACCAGCGGCACGTAGGCGACCGGCCGGATGTGGATGGCGAAGAGCAGGATCGCCGACGCCGAGACGAGAAAGGCGGCGGTGAGGCGCGCTGGGCCGACCAGCGAGGCAGGCAGGGAGAGGTTCACGGGGACGAGGCTCCCACATCCCGGCCCGGCGGTGTGGAGCCGTGCGGTGCGCCCGGGCGCGTCACGTCAGGTGATCGTTGGCACCGCTCGTCCAGGCCGCGTGCCGGTCCGCGGAACGCAGCACGATCTCTCGGGCGTCGGACGGGATGACACCGCGAAAGTTGTTGTAGAGCCGGTCGAACGCGAACCGTGCCACGTGGTGCGCCACCCGCTGGACCACTGGTCCGGACAGCGGGATCCGGTTCGGATAGCTGCGCATGAACGAGACCGACGTCCGGTCAGGGTTCGCGAAGATCGTGTCGCCGCTCAGCAGCACTCCCTTGCCCGAGGCGCCGGACGCCCAGTGCGCGACCGACGAACCCGGGAAGTGCCCGCCCGGCTGGCTCAGCGTCACACCAGGGAGGATCTCGCGGTCGCCCTTCCACAGCTCGACGGCGTCGTCGGAGCGGGCGAGCCAGCTCGCGTCGGGCTCGCTGATCAGGATCGGCACGCCGCCGAGCCGGCGGCTCCACTCGACCTGAACCCCGTACATGTGAGGGTGGCTGGCCACGATGTACGCGAGCCCGCCCAGGCCGCGGACGGCGGCGACGGCGGCGTCGTCGACGTACCCGGGCACGTCGAACATGAGGTTGCCCGCCGCGGTCCGCACGATCTTCGCGGTGGGACCGATGCCGACGTCGGGCACGGTGTCGATGGCGAACAGGTCGGGCTCGAGCTCCTCGACGGCGATGCTCTGCCCCTCGGCCGCGAGCTCCGCGAGCGTGGTCCAGACCTGGCCGTCGGCCGGCACCCACTGGCGTTCGTCGGCGCAGATGGCGCAGACGTCCGGGCGGGACTCGTGCTCCACGCCGCACGTGCGGCAGATCCAGAACGTCATGTCGACGGGTCCCCTTCGTTCGATCCGATGTCTCGTCACCATGCGCCTCGGTGCGAACCGTGTCCAGCATTTTCGTCCCGTCGCGAATGCTGCCGGTGTCCGGGCCGCTCGTTCGCGGGAGCCGGCCCGCCCGGCTCGCGGGTCCTCGCGGCGCGCCGCACCGGCGTGCCGCGGGGTGAATCGTTTCGGAACGCCGGTCGGCCTGGTGCCGTGGGCTCGCGGTCCCTACGCTCGTGGCCACGTGGCTCTACAACGTTGTAGGGCCGGATCTCACGGAGGAGTGACCATGGCACCAACGTCACAGCGTCGCCACCGGCTTCTCGCCGCCGGTGCCGCAGCACTGTCGGTAGTCGTCTCCCTGCTCGCCGCGCCGGGTGTCGCCGCGGCGCCGACCAGCCCGGCGCCGACCAGCCCGGCGGCGGGCACGGCCGCCGTCGCACGTGCCGCCGCCTGCGGTGACGGTGCCGACGCCCTGGTCACGGGGAGCCAGGCGTCGGGATTCACCGCCACCTATCACGGGCAGACCGTTTACCAGGGCGAGTACTACATCACCGCGATCTGGGAGGCGATCGGCGCGCTCGACCCGAACCGGACCAGCCAGGAGAAGGTGTCGGTCATGGCCAGCGCCTGGATCGGCGACAACACGATCGATCTGCCGAGCCACACGGCGTTCGAGGTCTGCGGAACCCTCGACACCGGCTACGTCGCGGGCCGGGGCGCCATCCAGGCCATCGGGGTCCGGGACGTGTCCATCCCCACCCTGAACATGACCGGAGCACCGTACTTCGGTCTGCGCTTCGCCGACGTCGACGACCTGCATCTCGGCCAGATCGACCTGCGGATGACCGGCGGCATCGGTATCCGGTTCGAGCGCGACCTGCCCGGCAGCTCGAACGTGCGCATCGACTCGGTCTACGCCTCCGGCATGCCCGGCCACGCGATCGAGACCTGGCACATCGACGGCCTGCGGATCGGCACGCTCACCGCGCGGGACGTCGGCGAGTCGGGGCTTCTGATCCAGGGGACGAGCGACGCCGTCATCGGCACGGTCGACGGTGAGAACGTCGGCACGGGCACCGGTTACGCCACCTTCCGCATGGCCAACGAGAACGGGCCGAACGTCACGGTGGACCACGTGCGGTCGCGGGGCGGCGGCCGGGGCGTGTTCTGCGTGTCCAACTCGCGCGGCGCACGGATCAACTCGGTCGACCTGGCGAACAACGGCAACAACTCGGTCCTCATCGAGAACTGCTCGGACATCACGATCGCGGGCGGCACGGTCAACGGGGGCGGCGAGGTGCGGCTCGCCGCACGTTCCGAGTTCCCCAACAACCGGAACATCCACATCGCGCTCCGTGTGGACAACACCTCCGTGCGCGAGTCGCCGTGCGGGGAGAACACCACCTGGAACCTGAGCGGGAACGGCGCACGCAACATCTGCTGACCCGCCACGGCCCGTGGCCCCCGAGATGTCCTGCGGTACTGACTCGCCGTACCGGTACGGCGAGTCAGTGCCGCAGTCCGACACGGGCCCGGTCTCGTACCGCACTCGGGTTCGCCGGCTCCACCTTCAGGCGGAAGCGGGCACGCCCCGGAGTTCCTACCCTGAGGGCATGGTCCACGCCCCACCCCGGCCCGACGTCCGGCAACGAGACGGCGAGCAGCCCGCCGTCGGCCCCGACGCCCCCCGCACCGCGGGGCGCATGGCACGCCTGCTCGACTGGTTCGGCGTGGACTCCGACTGGGAGCGGGTGCCTGCGGGCAGGGACGCCTACCGCAAGGACCTGCTGCTGGGCGCCGGGTTCGCGGTGTTCGCGGCGGTCTCCGTGGAGCTGGGCCGCAGCATGGGTCTCTTCGAGGGGGCCCGGGAGCCGCTGTGGCTCATCATGCTGCTCGGCGTGGCCAGCATGCTGCCGCTGGCCTGGCGCCGCCGCTACCCCCTGGTCTCCCTCGTGCTCGTGTACGGCATCTGGCTCGCGCTCGGCCTGACCATCAGCGCGATCACCGTGCTGATGCCGATGCAGATCCTCTACTTCGTGTCGCTGTTCACCGCCGTGGCGTGGGCGCGGGACCGGCGGGCGATGCTCGTGGTGGTCAGCCTCTGCGTGCTGATGATGTTCACGTGGCTCATCTGGATGTTCGCGGTGCAGCAGGGCATGGAGACGCTGCTCGAGGAGTTCCCCACCCGTGCGGACTGGCCGGGCCTCCTCGAGCCCTACCTCGCGAACGCCGTCTACCAGCTCATCATGAACATCGCGTTCTTCGGGGGCGCGGTGGTGGCGGGCCAGATGCAGTGGAACGCTGCCCGGCGCCGGCGGCAGCTCGCCGACCAGGCGGTCACCATCGAGAAGCAGGCGGCCGCGCTGACGAACCAGGCCATCGTGGCGGAACGGGTGCGGATCGCGCGGGAGCTGCACGACGTCGTCGCGCACCACGTGTCGGTGATCGGGATCCAGGCGGCGGCCGCTCGCCGGGTGCTCGACCGCGACCCGGCCCTGGCCGCCGAGGCGCTCGTCACCATCGAGCGCGAGTCGCGCGAGGGCGTGGCGCAGATGCGGAACCTGGTGGGGACGCTCCGTTCGGTCCCTGACGGCGGAGCCACGGACGCGCCAGGGGCCGACGGCGCGTCCCGGGCGCCCGAGCCCGGGATCGCCGACCTCCCTGCCCTGACCGCGGCCGACCACGACGGTCTGGACACCACGTTCCACCAGGTCGAGGAACCACCGGGCGTCGTGGCCGACGTGCCTGATCCGATGGGGCTGAGCCTCTACCGCACCGCCCAGGAGGCGATGGCGAACGTGCGCAAGCACTCGACGGCGCGGTCCGCGACGGTCACGCTCCGCGTGGTCCGTGACGCCACGACGTCGGAGGGCGACCGGTTCGCGCACGGGTACGCCGAGGTGGAGGTGCTCGATGACGGGCGGCCGCGCCGCGGAACCTCCGGTTCCGGGCTGGGGCTGCTCGGGATCCGGGAGCGTGCGGCGACGCACCAGGGCGTGGTCGAGATCGGCACCCGGGCGACCGGAGGGTTCCGGGTCCGGATGCGGCTGCCGCTGCCCGCGCCGGGATCCGGCGTCCGGCCGTCCCCGGACACCGCCACGCAGGCCGCGACCACAGGCTCGGAGGAGGACGCATGATCCGCGTGCTGCTGGCCGACGACCAGGCGCTCGTGCGCTCGGGCTTCAGCCTCATCCTCTCGGTGGAGGACGACTTCGAGGTGGTCGGCGAGGCTCCCGACGGCGCGTCTGCGATCGAGCTGACGCGGGAGCTGCGCCCCGACATCGTGCTCATGGACGTGCAGATGCCGGTCATGGACGGTATCGAGGCCACGCGCCGGATCGTCGCGGAGGACCTGGCGAAGGTGCTGGTGCTCACCACGTTCGACCATGACGAGTACGTGTTCGACGGGCTCGCGGCCGGGGCGTCCGGGTTCCTGCTGAAGAACTCGGACGCGGAGCATCTCGTCGAGGCCGTACGGACGGTGGCGGCCGGGCACGCGCTGCTCGCGCCGCAGATCACGCGGCGGGTCATCGAACAGATGGTGGCGGGCGAGCGGCCGGCCCAGGGCGACCCCGGTGCGCTCCGGCAGGCCGAGCCCGCTGCTGCCGCCACCAGCCTGCGGCCGGTGGTCGAGACGCCTGCCGGTCTCCTGCTCCTCACGCCACGGGAGCGCGAGGTGCTGGAGCTGGTGGGTACCGGCCTGTCGAACGCGGAGATCGCCGCGACCCTGTACCTCGGCGAGGCGACCGTGAAGACCCACGTCTCGAACGTGCTGTCCAAGCTGCACCTGCGGGACCGGGTCCAGGCGGTGGTCCTCGCCCACCGGGCCGGGCTGGTGTGAGACGGGTGAGACGGCCTGATCGGTCAACCCTCTGTATAGGTAACCATCGAAACTAGTATGGTGTGCCGGTCCCCCGTCGACGATGACCCTGGAGGCCCCCGTGAACTCCCTCGTCCTGGCCGTCATCGGTATTGCACTGATGCTCGCCGGATACCTGCTGTACTCAAAATTCCTCGGTAAGAAGGTTTTCCGGCTCGACCCCGCGTTCAAGACCCCCGCGCACGAGCTGAACGACGGTGTGGACTACGTCCCCACCAACAAGTTCGTGCTCTGGGGCCACCACTTCACCTCCGTCGCGGGCGCCGCACCGATCGTCGGCCCCGCCGTCGCCGTGATCTGGGGCTGGCTGCCCGCTGTGCTGTGGGTGACCATCGGCACCATCTTCTTCGCAGGCATGCACGACATGGGTGCCCTCTGGGCGTCGCAGCGCCACAAGGGCCAGTCGATGGGCATGCTGTCAGGCAAGTACATCGGCCGCCGTGGCCGTGCCCTGTTCCTCGTGGTGATCTTCCTCCTGCTGCTCATGGTCGTGGCCGCGTTCGCCGTGGTGATCAAGAACCTGCTGATCGGCACGCCGACGGCGGTCATCCCGGTGTGGGGCGCGATCCTCGTCGCCCTCGTGATCGGCCAGATGATCTACCGCTGGAAGATCAACCTGCTGGTCACCACCATCATCGGTGTCGTGGCGCTGTACACGCTGATCATCGTCGGTGACGCCAACCCGATCGTCCTGCCCGACCCGATCCTCGGCATGTCGCCGGCGACCTTCTGGATCGTGGCGCTGTTCGTCTACGCGGGGATCGCGTCCCTGCTGCCGGTGTGGGTGCTGCTGCAGCCGCGCGACTACATCAACGGCGTCCAGCTGTTCATCGGCCTCGGCATCCTGTTCGGCTCCGTGCTGCTGTCGGCCCCGGCGATCGTCGCTCCCGCGATCAACCAGAACGTCCCGGAGGGCACACCGCCGCTGGTCCCGCTGCTGTTCGTGACGATCGCCTGTGGCGCCATCTCGGGCTTCCACGGCATGGTGTCCTCCGGCACGTCGTCGAAGCAGCTCGACAAGGAGACGGACTCCCGGTTCGTCGGCTACTTCGGCGCGGTGGGTGAGGGTCTGCTGGCTCTCGGCGCGATCATCGCGGCCACGGCCGGCTACCGGACGCTCGCCGACTGGGAAGCCGTCTACACCGCGTTCAACGAGGGCGGTGTTGCCGCGTTCGTCCAGGGCGGCGGCAACATCCTCAACGCGGGCCTCGGTATCCCCCTTGGCCTGTCGGCCACGATCCTCGCCACCATGGCCGTCCTGTTCGCCGCGACCACCATGGACACGGGGGTGCGTCTGCTGCGCTTCGTGGTCCAGGAGGCCGGCGAGCTCGCGAAGGTCAAGGTCGGCGGCATCCTCGGTACGGTGATCGCGCTCGTCGTGGCCGTCGGTCTGGTGTTCAGCCTCGGCGCCGACGGCGAGGGCGGCATGCTGATCTGGCCGCTGTTCGGTACCACGAACCAGCTGCTGGCGTCCCTGACGCTGTCGGTGATCGCCGTGATCCTGCTGCGCAAGAAGATCAACCCGCTGCCGGTCGTGATCCCGCTCGCCGTGGTCATGGTCATGTCGATCTACGCGCTGGTGCTCCAGCTCGGCACGTTCTACGCCGAGCAGAACTGGATGCTGCTGGTGCTCGACGTCATCATCCTCATCGCCTCCCTCTGGGTGGCGCTGGAGGCGTTCATCGCCATGGGCAAGGCCCGTGGCGGGGTGATCGACGAGGACGACGCGGACAACAAGCCCGTCGCGAGCGTCGAGGGCTGACCTGTGCTCAGCCGCCGGTTCGGCACCGCCCGCCGGCGGCTGAGCGCTGTCTCCGAGGGGCTGCGTGAGTTCTACGTGGCGCCCTACCGCCGCACGTTCGCGCGGGCCCAGCGTGACGAGGACGACCTCTTCATGCTGCTCGTCCTGAGCGAGGCCCTCGGAGTGCCCAACCCGGCGTCGTACTACACGGCGGAGCTGCTGCCGCTCGTCTACGAGCGTGTGCACGAGTGGCACACCCGGATGGGCATGGACCGATCACCGCTGGAGGACGTGTCGTGCTGCTGACCGACGTCATACGCGGCCGGCGGGTCCTGTTCCTCGGCGGCAAGGGCGGCGTGGGCAAGACCACGACGGCGTCCGCCCTGGCACTCGCGCAGGCACAGTCCGGGCGACGGGTGCTGGTCGTCTCGACCGACCCCGCGCACAACCTGGGTCATCTGTGGCAGCGGGACGTCGGCGACGCCGTCGTGCCGCTGTGGCGGGTCGAGGCGGACTCCGGCCCGTCGAACGGCGCGGGTCCGAACGGCGCGGCGGGGCTGCTCGACGGGGTCGAGATCGACCCTCGGCGCACGACCGACGCACATCTGGCCCAGGTCGGGTCCACGCTGCGCCGTCTGATGCCTGATCACCTCGCCAAGGAGGTCGACCGGCACCTCGACCTCGCCAGGGACGCTCCGGGAACGCACGAGGCGGCGGTGCTCGAACGGATCGCCGACGCCGTGGAGACCGGGCTCGCCGGCTACGACCTCGTCGTGTTCGACACCGCGCCGTCGGGACACACCGCCCGGCTCATGGCGCTGCCCGAGACGATGTCCGCCTGGACCGAGGGCCTCCTGCGGCGGCGTGACCGGGCCGACAAGTTCTCGGGCGCGCTCTCCGGACTCGGTGTGCGCGACCCGAAGGCGGAGCGGGACAGCGAGATCCGGCGCACGCTGCTGCGGCGCCGGGAGCGTTTCGAACGCCTGCGGTCGGTGCTCACCGATCCCGGGACGACGTCGTTCCTCCTGGTGCTGGCCGCGGAGCGGCTGCCGGTGCTGGAGACCGTCGAGCTCGCCGGGACCCTGCGGAAGCTGGGGGTCCCGGTGGGTGGGCTGGTGGTGAACAAGCGCTCGCCCGACGGCGCGGGCGGGCTGCTCGCGGCCCGGCGCGCGCACGAGGACGAATGGCTGGCCGTGCTGGACGCCGAGCTGGGTGACCTGCCGCGCATCGAGTGCGAGCTGCTGCCCGGTGAGGTCACGGGTGTCGCGGGACTGGAGCAGTTCGGGGCAGCCCTGCGGTAGCAGGGTGTCATCGACCGCTGTCATTCATGACGCATGTCGCCGATCGGTGACATTGCCGGGTCGTGCTTTCCGGCAAATCGGGCATCGCATCGCGAGATAAGCCTCTCCCGGAAAGGGAGGGAAAGCACAGAGAAGCGGACCCTCGGCAAAAGGGCCCGCTTCTTTCTGTGGAGCGGCGCTCGATAAAACGGACTATTCAGACGGTTCGGTGGAAGGCTCGGGAGAAGGCTGCGTCGAAGGGTCCGTCGACGGGTCCGGAGAAGGCTCGGTCGAGGGCTCTTCCGACGGCTCGGCGCTCGGCTCGGCCGGCGGCGGGTCGGTCGGCTCCTGCGACGGCGGGGTCGTGGGCTCCTCCGACGGCGGGTCGGTCGGCGTCGGCTCCGGGGTGGGCGTCGGCGTCGGAGTGGGCTCCGGCGTGGGCGTGGGCGTGGGCGTGGGTGTGGGCGTCGGCTCGGGCGACTGCGACGGCGGGGTGGTCGGCCCCTGGGTAGGCGGCATCGTCGGCCGCACGGTCGTCCCGTCCGAAGGCCTCGTGGGCGTGCTGGGCGTGCTGGGCCAGGATCCCCCACCGAAGTCGACCGTCGGCGGCGGCGTCATCGTGAAGCTGCTGCCCGGCTGGTCAGCGCTCGGGTTCGCCATGTGCTTGGGGGTGTACGTCGACGCCGGCGGCGGCGTGTAGGTGAAGAGGTTGCCCTGCGGCTCCGGGTTCGAGCGCACGTCGACCGTGCCCTTCTCACCCGGGCCGGTCGTCGGGTCGCGCTTCACCATCATGGGCGGCAGGCCCAGCGACACGTCGGGCTCGGCCGGCGCGGCTGTGGTCTCCCGGTCCTGGTCCTGTCCTGGCTGCACTGCGACGGCACCCACGATTCCCGCCGTCAGCACCATGGCTGCGGCTGTGCCTGTGACGATCAAACGCTTGCGCACGTTGAGCTCCCCCTGCGGGTTCAGATACTGCGTCGTGGCCCCTGTGTCGCGCCGTCCCGGCCGTGGTGCACCGAGCCGCGAAACACGCCCGGGAGGGCGTCGCGCATTTCCCGGGAAGGGCTGTCGAACCTTTCAACGCCGCTCTCGTTCTCGCGGCGTTCCGGATGGGACAATACGTGGCAGAACACCATCGGCAACCGGGGCGTGTAATACCAGGTCAGATGTGGTGCGCACAACTGTGGTCGGCAGAATGTCACGAGATCGGCAACTCGAAATGCCGATCTTCTGACATTTTGCCGATCACCTGCGTGGATGGCCCGCACAGGCCATCCACGAGGCGGAGGAAGGTCCACCTTGCGGCGGATCCCGCGGCGGACACCGGACCCATAGCGTGCTGCCATGAGCGATCTGGAGGTGCGGGACCTGACCCGCGTGTTCTCGACGAGCGGCGTGCCCCGCCGAGCGGTGGACGGGGTGTCCTTCACGGCCTCGTCGGGCCTGCTCACGGGGTTCGTGGGTGGCAACGGCGCCGGCAAGACGACGACCATGCGCATGATCATGGGCGTGCTGGCGATCACGAGCGGCGAGGTGCGGTTCGACGGGTCACCGGTGACCCGGAACGACCGCCGGGAGTTCGGCTACATGCCGGAGGAACGCGGCCTCTACCCGAAGCAGCCCGTGCTCGAGCAGCTCGTCTACCTGGCCCGGCTGCGCGGGATCGCCGCACCGGCCGCCCGGCGCGAGGTGCTCGAGCACCTGGACCGGCTGGGGCTCGCGGACCGGTCGAAGGAGCACGTGGAGAAGCTGTCGCTGGGCAACCAGCAGCGCGTACAGATCGTCGCGGCCATCATGGGCCAGCCGAAGGCCCTCGTGCTGGACGAGCCGTTCAGCGGCCTGGACCCCGCGGCCGTCGACGCCATGGTGGACCTGCTGCGGGAGCACACCCGGCGCGGTGTGCCGGTGCTCTTCAGCTCGCACCAGCTCGACCTCGTGGAGCGGCTGTGCGAGCGGCTGGTCATCCTCGGCGGCGGCAAGGTCCTCGCGAACGGAACGCCCGACGGGCTGCGGGCGCAGGGCGTGACGCGGCACCGGCTGGTGCTCTCGGGCGACGCGGGTTTCGTCCGCGGTGTGCCGGGTGTCCTGGCGGTGGACGTGGACGGCCCGACCGCGCTGGTCGAGGTGCCCGACGACGCGGCGGCCGGCCGCCTCCTGTCCGCGGCCCTCGAACGCGGCGCCGTCAAGGAGTTCACGCCCGTGCGGCCGACGCTGGCCCAGATCTACCGCGAGGTGACCGCATGAGCGGGCGGCGCGCCGCTGGGGACAAGGCTCGCGTCCTGGACCGGGCCGCTGGAACGAGCCGAAAGGTCGATGGTGTGAGCAACGCCTGGATGGTCGTGGCGACCCGCGAGATCGTGGTCCGCGCGCTCAACAAGGGATTCCTGATCGGCCTCGCGGTCACGGTCGCCATGATCGGCGGCCTGATCGGCTTCACCGCCTACCTGGACGGCCGCACCCAGTCGTTCGACGTAGCGGTCGTCTCGGGCGACGAGCCGGCCCGGACCGCTCTGGAGTCGGCGGCCGTGGAGTCGGCGTCGGACGATCGGAACATCGAGCTGAGCGTGGTGCGCGTGGACTCCGCCGCCGCGGCAGAGGAAGCCCTCGACGAGGAGACCGCCGACGCCTGGCTGAGCTCCGCCGCCACTTCCGGGGCCGACGGCTGGACCCTGTCCGGCTGGCGCGAGCCCGACATGGAGCTCACCCAGCTGATCGAGACCACGGTGCGCGACCAGGTCCTCGCCGACCGCGCGGCCGACGCGGGAACCACGACGGACGCCCTCACCGCGGGCAGCGAGGTCGAGACCGTACGGCTCGACGGCAACCCGGTGGATCCGCAGATCGTGTTCGTGGCCGGGTTCGTGCTCGCGTTCCTGTTCTTCATGGGGGCCGTCGGCTCGGGCGCGATGATCGCGGGCAGCGTGATCGAGGAGAAGCAGTCCCGGCTGGTCGAGATCATCGCGACCGCCGTGCCCCTGCGTCAGCTGCTGGCGGGCAAGATCATCGGCAGCTCGGTGATCGCGCTGGGACAGAATGTGCTGCTCGCCGCCGTCGGGCTCATCGGGGCCTCGTTCACCGACCTGTCGGCGATCCTGCCCGCGATGACCACCACCATGCTCTGGTTCGTCGTCTTCTTCACCGTGGGGTTCGTCGCGGTCGCCGCCCTGTACGCGGTCGCGGGCTCGCTCGCGTCGCGCACCGAGGACCTCCAGTACACGACCAGCCCCCTGATGATGCTGCTCATGGGTGTGTACGTGGTGACGTTCTCCGCCGACGGCATGCTGGAACGCGTCCTGTCGTACATCCCGCCGGCGTCCATCGTCTCGATGCCCGTGCGGGTGCTGGGCGGCGACGCGCTCTGGTGGGAGCCGCTCGTGTCGCTCCTCGTCCTCGTGGTGGCCACCCTCGGGGCCGTGCTCCTGGCCGAGCGGGCCTATCGCGGGTCGCTCATGCAGACCGGCGGCCGGGTGACCTGGAAGTCGGCTCTGGCCGCGGACCGGGGCACTACCCTCGGGGCGTGACCGAACGCACCCAGCACGACGACGCCGCGCCCGGGAGCCCTGAGCCGTCGAAGGTGCACACCTTCGACCTGATCGACGAGGTTCCCGGTGTCTCCGACGGCGCCGACCCGGACGGCGCCGACCGCGACCCCGAGGAGCCGGCCACCGAGCCGGACCAGGCTGCCGAGCCGGCTCCCCGTGAAGCCGGGCGGGTCGCGCTCGCGGTCGCGGACGCCCGAGCCGCTGCAGGGCGAGCCGCGCGGCGCGGTGGGGCAGCGGTCCGGCGACGGCTGCCCACCACCCGTCGCGGCAAGATGCTGCTGGTCGGGGGCACGGCGTCGGTGGTCGTGCTGGCGGTGGCGGCCGGCGTGCTGGTGAACGCGCAGCTGCGCGAGCGAGCGCTCCTCGCCACCCCTGGTGGCGTGCGGAGCCTTGCGGAGAAGCCGGTCGAGCAGTGGTCGATCGACCTCGACGACCCGATCTCCTCGACCCTCGTGGAGATGCCGGGGGTGCTCGCCGTCGCCGGTGACGGGAAGGTGCGTGGCGTCGACCCGGCGTCGGGCGACGTCCGCTGGACGGTCGACGTCGGGGACGGCCAGCGCTGCGGCCCGACGACACCGCTCGGGACCGGCGGCCCGGCGCCGGTGGGGGCAGCCGCCCCGCTGGTCTGCGTGGCGTACTCCGCCACTGGCGACGGCGACGGCACGGGCGGCACCGCGCGGACGGTCACGGTCATCGACGCGGACGGCGCGGCGCGTACGCGCGAGCTCGACTCGGAAGCCCTGGTGCTGCCCGTCGCGGGCGGGCGGCTGATCCACCTGGAGCCCACGGGCGGCGACCAGGAGCGACGCCCCGTCGTGGTCGACAAGCTGGGTGCGCCGCACCTTCCGAAGGACTTCGCCGGACCGGACCTGACGGTCCGCGTGGAGGACGCCGCGACGGGTGCCGAGCGCTGGAGCGAGACCGTGGCCTTCGGCGCCCCGCGCCCCGACAGCTGCGTCACCTACGACGAGAACGCCGCACCGGTCCTCGACATCGTCGGCGCCCTGGGCTGGGACCTGCAGGGCGAGGTCCTGGAGGTCCAGGGCTGCGGCGTCTCGGCGGCGTTCCTGCTCGACGGCACCCGGCTCGACGACCCGGAGGACCCGACGGACCCGCCGGCCGACGGCGTGCACACGGCGTCGTTCGCACCACTGCCGGACGGCGGCTGGGTGGGCCCCGACACGAAGGCGACCGAGGCGAAGAGGCCCGACGGGGTGCACCTGCCGCACGGGGCGGGCTTCGCGCTCGACGGTCAGGTCCTGGTGCCCTGGGCGACCGACGGCCGTGACCCCGGCCTGCTGCTCGAGCGGGTCGGCGTCCACGTCGAGGCCAGGTCCACCGACGAGAGCGACGCGGGGGCACGGCTCTGGTCGGCGGACGAGCTCCGTGCCACGTCGCTGCTGGCCCGCGTGTCCGGAACCGCCGTCGTCGTGGACGAGGAGGGTGCCGTACGTGCCATCGACCTCGGCACGGGCGCGAACCGTTGGACGCTCGACCCCGAGGTGCTCTCGTTCGGTGACCTGGCCTGGTCCGCGGAGGCGGCGATCTTCGGTGTCTACACGGACGGCGACACGCTGCTGCTCCCGGTGGCCGCCGACCCGAGCGGCAGCAGTCCCGGCCTGCGGCTGCTCGCCGTGGACCTCGACGACGGATCCGTGCGCTGGGAGATCCCGCAGGACACGCCGTACACCCAGCTCATCAGCGTCGACGGGCACCTCGCACAGATCACGCAGCAGGGTGTGGTGGGTCTGGGCTGAGCCACCGGCCTGGGCCGGAAGCCGGGCGGCGGGGCGGACACCGAGGAGTTCGACCAGGCGGCCGGGTACAGCTGCCCGTCTGGGTGAACGAGCTCGGTACCGGCCGCTACGCCCTGAGCGGGAGCGGAACGTCCACCGTCGTGGTGGATGCCGCAGGGAAGATCGTCCGCAGTCTGGACGGCATGCTGCAGGCCGCTCCGGCGTCGGGGGGTGAGTCCCGCCGGACCGGCTGAACCGCGCGGGGCCCGGGATTACGCTCGGCCGCATGGCGCGCGACCCGGACGAGGGTGAGGCGTTCGTCTTCGACCTGGTCGACGACGACGCGGCCGCCGCTGCGCCGACGACACCGGCCGGACCGCACGACACCCCGGATCCCGGCGCCGGGGACGGTGCCACGGGTCCTGCGGCGTCGGGCAGCCCTGGACGCACGTGGCGGGCGGTCGCGCAGGCTGCGGCGGTCCTGGCGGTGGTGCTCGGGACAGGGCTCGCCGTCGAGGGCGTGCGGGATCACGCGCGGATCGAGCAGATGCGCGACGTCCCGGGGGGTGTCGCCGACGTGTCGTCGCCCCTCGCGGAGACGTGGGCGTGGCACGGCACCGTCGGTCTCGGCGGGGGCACCACCGACGTCGCGGTGCTGGGCGACGTGCTGGCGTTCGAGTCCGACGGCGAGCTGGTGGCGCTGGACCCGGCCACGGGGGAGGAAGCCTGGACGGTCGCCCTCGGCGCCGACGCGAGCTGCGGGCCCACCCTCTCCCCCGCGCAGGGCGATCCGGCGACCTCGGCACTCGTGTGCCTGCGGGGCCCGGCCACCGCGCGCGAGGCCGTCGTGGTGGGACCTCGGGGCGTGTCCGCCGCGCCGCGGCTCCTGGACGACGCGGAGGTGCGCCGCCACGGCTCACCGCACATCGGGCCGGACGGGACGGTGCTGCGTGCGGAACGGGTGGGATCACTGTCCGCGATCGACGTGCGAGGCGTCCGGTGCACCGACGAGGGCGAGTGCACCGGGGTCGTGACAGGGGGCAGGGACCTCGTGCTCCGGGCCGAGGACGCGGCGACCGGCGCCGAGCGCTGGAAGGTGACGCTCCCGTTCCGGGCGGCGGACGCCACGCAGTGCGCCCGTACCTTCGGCGGATCCTGGGGCAGCTCGGAGACCCGCCTGGTGTTCAGCGGAGAGATCGCGCCGGACGCCTTCGGCGGCTGGCCGCTGCCCGACCGCATCGACCTGAACGGTTGCGGCATCCAGGCGGGCGTCACGCCGGACGGGGCGGTGCTCGGCACGGAGGCCGAGCCGGGCAGGGGCGGCGTCACCAGTCTCGGCGGGGGCCGGTACGCGGCGGTGACCTTCGAGGGCGTGGCTCGTGCCACCGTGCACGCCGCCGACGGCGAGGTGGTCGGCGAGATCGCCGGCTATCCGCTCGTCCCCCGGGCCGTCGACGAGGCCGAGCCGACGCTGCTGTTCGGGGTGGACGAGCCCGCGCGGCGCCTGCGGGCCTACGGACCGGACGGCGCACCCCGGTGGGACATCTCGCTGCAGTCGGGCGGCCAGGACTTCCTCGCCCAGGTGGGCGAGACGGCCGTGGTCACGACCGGGGCGGGCGGCGTGCGCGGCCTGGACGTCGCCACGGGGGCGGAGAAGTGGGCCTGGGACGGTGCCTCCGGGGGCGACGGCGGGTACTTCGGCAGCGCCTACGTGGCGCAGGCCTTCACCGACGGGGAGTCGGTGCTGCTGCTGATCGAGAGCGACACGGGTGGCGCACGGAGCCTGGTCGCGCTCGACGCGGAGTCCGGAGCCGTGGTCTGGGACCGGCGCGGTGACGGTGCGATCTCCCCGGCCGAGCCGACGGACGGCGGCCCCGTCGAGCAGGGGATCGTCGGCGAGCTGGTCGCTGTGGACGGCCACCTGCTGGAAATCACCCACGTCGGAGTCCGTGGCCTCGGGTGAAGGGGGAGGCCATCCGGCATACCCTCGACCGCATGGCACGCGATCCGGACCAGGGCGGTGCGTTCGTCTTCGACCTGGTCGACGACGGTGCTGCTGATGATCACAAGGCACCCCTCGCCGGTTCCGGCACGGACGGCGGCGAGGCACCGGACGGCGAGGCGGGTGCCGCGGCGTCGGGCCGGCCGGGCGGCCGGGCGCGAGTCCTCGCTCCGGTCGCCGCGCTCCTCGCGGTCGCACTCGGCACGGGGTTCGTCGTCGACGGCCTGCGGGAGGATGCCCGGAGGGAGCGGATGCGCGACGTGCCAGGGGGCATCGTCGACGTGTCGTCGCCGCTCGTGGAGAAGTGGACGTGGGAGGGCCCCGTCGGTTCGGCCCGGGCGATCAGCGAAGGACGGGAGAACGAGGTGGCGCTGGTCGGTGACCTGCTCACGTTCGTGTCCGACGGCGAGCTGGTCGCGCTCGACCCGGCCACGGGCGGCGTGGCCTGGACGGCCCCGCTCGGTGCCGACCCGGACTGCGGGCCGGCGGGTGCAGCGGGCTGGAGCGAGGTCAGCACGTCGACCCTGGTGTGCTTGTCCGGGCCGGCCGAGGACCGGGAGGCCATGGTGGTCGGTCCGGACGGTGTGGTCGCGGCCGGCCGGCCCCTTGCCGGGGCGGACGAGCGCCGGCACGGGCACGCCCGCCCCGGCCCGGACGGCCTGGTGCTCCGGGCGAAGCGGGTGGGACCCGAGCCGGTGGGCGGCCTCGGCGATGCCGACTGCACGACGACGACCGGGGAGTGCGTCGGTTCGGTGGAGGCAGGCCGTGACCTCGAGCTCCGGGCCGAGGACGCCCTGACCGGCGAGGAACGGTGGAGCGTCACCGTGCCGTTCCGCACCACCGAGGCCGGCCACTGCAACAACTGGTCGGGCAGCTCGTGGGACGGGTCGGACGCCATGGCGGGCCTGGACGACATGATCGACGCCGACGCGTTCAGCGCCCACATCACCGGTCGGCTCGTGCAGCTGTACGGCTGCGGCATCGAGGCCGCCGTGACGGCGACGGGGGTGGCACTGGGCCTCGACATCGAGCCGGGCACGGGCGCGGTGAACAGCCTCCGCGCCGGTGGGTACCTGGCGTTCCGGTACGAAGGCGAGATGCGGACCACCCGCTACACGGCCGAGGGCAAGGTGGACCGTGAGCTCGACGGGTACGTGTTCGAGCCGTGGACCGTGGACGAGCCGGGGCCTGGCACGCTCCTCACGGCGGTGGACGGGGAGCGGCTGCGGGCGCTGGAACCGGACGGCACGCCGCGCTGGGAGACCGAGATGCCCACGGGCGCCCAGGGGTTCTTCGCGCAGGTAGCTGCGACGGCGGTCATCGGGACCGGCACGGGGACGGTGTACGGGCTGGACCTGACGACCGGCGAGGAGCTGTGGACCTGGAACGGTTCGGACCGCGGCGACGGACGGACCGACGGCCTGTACGTGATGCGGGGCTTCACCGACGGGCAGTCCGTGCTGCTGGTCACGCAGAGCGGATCAGGCGGTCTCGGCCTGGTGGCGCTCGACCCGCTCTCCGGCGAGGTGGTCTGGGAGCAGGAGGCGTCCACCGACGTCGGCGACGCGGCGTTCGCCGTCGGACTGGTCGCGGTCGACGGGAACCTGCTGGAGATCGCCCCCGACGGTGTGCGCGGGCTGGGCTGAGCGGCCGCGGCTCGTTCGTTTCACGTGAATCGGTGACCGGCTCGGCATACTCTCGGCCGCATGGCACCTGATCCGGAAGAGGACGGCGCACTCGTCTTCGACCTCGTCGACGACGACGCGGGTGCCGGTGCGTCCTCGACCCAGGTGCCGGCTGATGCGGCGGAGGCGACGGGGGCCGGCCCGGGCGGCCTCGAGGACGAGGCACAGGCGGGCGGCGGTCCCCCGGCCGGTGCTGTGCCCGGCGACGGCCTTCGGGCACGTCTTCGCCTGCTGGCTCCGGTCGCGGCGGTGCTGGCGATCGTGCTGGGGACCGGGTACGCGCTGGACGGCGTGCGCGACGCCGCACGGATCGACCGTGTGCGTGGGGTGCACGGCGGGGTGGTGGACGTGTCCTCGCCGCTGACGGAGCAGTGGGCGTGGGACGGCGGAGTCGGTTCCGGCGAGATCGACGGCGAGGGCGGGTTCGCCCAGGTGGCGGTGCTCGGCGGCCTGCTGGTGTTCGTGTCGGACGACGAGCTGCTCGCGCTGGACGCGTCGTCGGGGGCCAGGGCGTGGGCGGTCCCGCTCGGCGAGCAGCCGGAGTGCGGTCCCGCCGGCTACCCGGGGTGGGAGACCACGGTGACCTCGACCGTGGTGTGCGTCCAAGGTGCCGACGCGGACCGCGAGGTCGTGGCGGTGGGCCCCGAGGGCAGGCCGTCACCGCCGCGTGCCCTCGACGCGGAGGACCTCGACCGGTACGGGGCTGCCCGGCCAGGGCCCGGCGGCACCGTGCTGCGGGCTCGGCGAGTCGGCTCCCAGTCCAGGCCGGAGCTCGCGGGCGCCGCGTGCGCGCCGGCGGGCGAGTGCACCGGAACCGTCGACACAGGCCGGTCCATCGGCGTCCGGGCGGAGGACGCCGTCACCGGTGCGGAGCTCTGGACGGTGTCGGTGCCGTTCGTGCCCACACCCGCGGGGGAGTGCGCCGTCCCACCGAACCGGAGGTGGGCCCCGGCGGGGGATCCGACGACCAGTACCGGCCGCGCCGTGGACACCGAGGCGTTCGGCGCCCAGATCACCTCCGTTCGTGTGGACCTGTACGGCTGTGGCGTCAATGCCTCCGTCACACGGGACGGCGTACTGCTCCGCGGCGTGAGCGAGCCGGGAGACGGTCAGGTCGCGAGCCTCACCGGTGGCGGCCACATCGCGTCGTCGTACAGCTCCGAGACGTCGGGCATCCTGTACTCCGCCGCCGGCGACGTCCTCGCGACGGTCCCCGGGCGTCCGTTCGAGGCGAGCGTGGTCGACGGCGCCGGCACGCTGGTCGGCGCGGTGGGGAACGGGTCCCGCCTGCGTGCCTATGAACCTGACGGGACACCGCTCTGGGCAGGGTCCTACGAGTCGAGGTTCGTGTGGTTCGCTGCCGAGGCAGGCGAGACGGCGGTGCTCGTGGACGGCGGCGGAACGGTCCACGGACTCGATGTCGTCACGGGTGACGAGCGGTGGGACTGGATCCCCGCTGAACGTGTCGACGCCACTCCGCTCTCGAACGTGTTCCGGTACCGCGCCTTCACCGACGGGCGGCAGGTGCTCCTGTATCTGTTGGACGAGGAGGTCGGCGCACGACTCGTGTCGCTCGACGCCGTCTCGGGCGACCTCGTCTGGACCGAGGCCATGGTCGACGTCCTGGACGGGTGGCCGGACGCCTCGCTGGTCTCCGTCGACGGCCACCTGCTCGCGGTGACGCCGGGGGGTGTGCGGGGCCTCGGCTGACCGTGCCAGCCGCCCGGCCCCCCGGAACCCCCGGGCGCTGGGCCGCGCCGGCCGCCGTCGTGTCGGTGTGCCGTTCTATGGTGGGGTCCATGGTGAAGATCGGCGCGCACGTGGACCTGACCGACGCGATCGGTGCGGCGAAGACGCTCGGTGCGAACACCGTGCAGGTGTTCCTCAGCGACCCGCAGGCATGGAAGGTTCCCGACCTCCCGTACGAGGGCGGCGCGGAGGCGCTTCGGGCCGACGCGGTGGCCGCTGACCTGGACCTCTACGTGCACGCCCCGTACGTGATCAACGTGGCGTCCACCAACAACCGCATCCGGATCCCGAGCCGCAAGCTGCTGCAGCAGATCATGGACGGTGCCGCCGCGATCGGCGCCAAGGGCGTCGTGGTGCACGGCGGGCACGTGACCGCGAAGGACGAGCCGGCCAAGGGTTTCGACAACTGGCGCAAGGCGATCGACGCCCTGGAGACCGACGTGCCGGTGCTCATCGAGAACACGGCGGGCGGGGACTACTCCATGGCGCGCCGCCTGGACCGGATCGAGGCCCTGTGGGCGGCCGTGACCACGGCGAACGGCGGGGACAACGTGGGGTTCACGCTCGACACCTGCCATGCGTGGGCCGGTGGCATCGACCTCGCCACGGCGGTCGACCAGATCAGGGCGATCACGGGCCGCATCGACCTGGTGCACGCGAACGACTCCCGCGACGTCGCCGGTTCCGGTGCCGACCGGCACATCAACTTCGGCAAGGGCCTGATCCCCGAGGACCTGCTGGTGGGCGTGATCGCGGCAGCCGGAGCTCCCGTCATCTGCGAGACCAAGGGCGACATGGCGCCCGATATCGCCTGGCTGCGCGAGCGCCTGGGCTGATTCTCAGGCAGCGGCGCAGCGAATGACCGCCTGGCAGCTGCGCAGGAACGACGCCGCGATCCTGGCCGGGTCCCCCAGGTAGCCGGCGACCATGACCCCGTCGCGGAGCAGCATCAGGTCGTCGGCGACCGCGGCGGGATCAGCCGGCTCGAGCGGTGCGACCAGCCGCACGAAGGCACTCGCCCACCAGGCGCGGTGGGCGTCGACCACCTTACGGACGGCGCTGTCCGGATCGGGGTACTCAGCGGCGGCGTTGATGAACGGGCAGCCGCGAAAGCCAGGCGTGCAGGCGGCGGCTCCGGTCCCCTCGGCCATCAGACGCAGCGTCGCGTCGACGTCCCCGTCGCCGTGGGCGATGGCGGCGTCGACGCCTTCTCGTTCGAGCTCCGCGCGGCTCTCGAGGTAGGCGACGATCAAGGCGTCCTTGCTCTGGAAGTGACGGTAGAACGTCACCTTCGTGGTCCCGGCGCGGTCGATGACCTTGTCGACGCTCACCGCGCGCAGCCCCTGCGCGTAGAACAGCTCGTTGGCCGCCTCGATCAGACGGTCTCGCACGGACCCTTGCACGGTCGCGATCATACGTGCCCCATCCCCCTTCTTTCCGACTTCCTCTTGCCGACGGAACCGCGTGCTGTGTACTGTCACCTCGGTAGAGTAACTAGTCAGTCTACCTAGACATCTCAAGGGAGATCTCATGTCCATCACCGCGGAATCCTCCGCCGTCGCCACCGCTACCTCGCTCCGGAACCTGTACCTCGTCCGGTTCGGCTTCGCCATCGTCTGGGCGGCCGGGATGTTCGTCGTCGGCAAGAGCCTCGGGCCGGTCACCATCGCGCTGCTCGTGCTCTACCCGCTGTTCGACGTCGCGGCGGCCGTCGTCGACTTCCGGTCCTCGAAGACCGCGCGGCCCACGGTCGGCCTGTACCTCAACATGGCGCTCAGCCTGCTCACGGCCATCGGCCTGGCCGTAGCGGTCACATCGGGGATCCCCGCGGTGCTGCGCGTGTGGGGTGCCTGGGCGATCACCGCGGGCCTCGTGCAGCTCGTCGTCGCGATCCGGCGCTACTCGCTCGGTGGCCAGTGGGCCATGATCCTCAGCGGCGGGATCTCCGTGCTGGCGGGATCGAGCTTCATCGCCATGGCAGGCGGGCCCCGGGCGATGCTCACCTCGGTCGCCGGGTACGCGGTCCTGGGTGGCGTCTTCTTCCTCGTCTCCGCGCTGCGCCTGAACCGCGTCGCCAAGAAGGGCAGCTGACCATGACCGAGAACATCTTCGACGTCGTGGTCATCGGCGCGGGCCCGGTCGGCGAGAACGTCGCCGACGGCGCCGTCCAGGGCGGCCTCACCGCGGCGATCGTGGAGAGCGAGCTCGTCGGCGGCGAGTGCTCCTACTGGGCCTGCATGCCCACCAAGGCGCTCCTGCGTGACGCCGCCGCGCTGCGCGCCGCTCGGAGCCTCCCCGGGGCGGGTGCCGCCGTGACCGGCACGCTGGACGCGGCCGCTGTGCTGGCGCGCCGCGACGCCTTCGCCTCGCACTGGCACGACGACGGCCAGGTCACCTGGCTGGGCCAGGCCGGGATCTCGCTGTTCCGCGGCGTCGGGCGCATCAGTGCCGCCCGCACCGTCCAGGTCGAGGGTCCCGACGGCCACATGACCACGCTCGGGGCGCGGCACGCCGTCGTCATCGCAACCGGCAGCAGCGCTCGCGTCCCGGACGTCCCAGGGCTGGCGGAGGCCGCGCCGTGGACCAGCCGGGAGGCCGCGGCGGCCCAGGCCGTGCCGGAGCGCCTGGCGGTCATCGGCGGCGGCGTCGTGGGAACCGAGATGGCCACCGCGTTCGCGGCGCTCGGCGCGCAGGTGACGCTGGTCGCCCGGGACGGTCTGCTGCCGGGCGTGGAGCCGTTCGCGAGCGACCTGGTGACCGAGGCCCTGAAGGCGAAGGGTGTGGCGCTGCACCTGCACGGCGAGCCCGGCAGCGTCCACCGCGACGCGGCAGGGACGGTGCACGTCACCCTCACCGACGGCACGCCGTTCGACGCCGACGAGGTGCTGATCGCCACCGGCCGCACGCCGAACACGGGTGCGGTCGGGCTGGACCGCGTCGGACTCACGCCCGGGGACTGGCTCCGGGTCGATGATTCCTTGCGCGTGCTGGGCGCCGACGGGACGCCGGTCGGCGACGGCTGGCTCTATGCGGCCGGTGACGTCAACCGCCGTGCTCCCCTGACCCACCAGGGCAAGTACCAGGCCAGGGCGCTGGGAGCCACACTTGTCGCCCGGGCGAGCGGTGCCCCGGTGGACAGCTCGCCGTGGGGCAGGCACGCCACCACCGCCGACGAGCGCGCCGTGCCGCAGGTGATCTTCAGCGACCCGGAGATCGCCACCGTCGGCCACACCGCTGCCTCCGCCCAGGCGGCCGGACTGCGGATCCGTGCGGTCGAGTACGACCTCGGGGCCGTCGCGGGCGCCGCCCTGCACGCCGACGGGTACACCGGACGCGCGGGCATGGTCGTCGACGAGGAGCGGAAGGTCGTCGTGGGCTTCACCGTGGCCGGACCCGACGTCGCGGAGCTACTGCACGCCGCCACGATCGCCGTCGCCGCCGAGGTGCCGATCGACCGGCTGTGGCACGCCGTCCCCGCCTACCCGACCGTGAGCGAGGTCTGGCTCCGTCTCCTGGAGACCTACGGACGTCCGGCTCGCGACCCCGGGTCAGTGGGGTGAGGGGAGGGCGATCTGGTCGGGCGTCCGGATCTCCGACCAGGCACGTGCTCGCGGGAGGCGGTGGATCGTGATGTCGGTGGGCCGGGTGCCCGCCGGCTCGCCCGGCCGGGCCGGAGGCGGCACCGCGAGCACGTCCGCCGCCGGCAGGGGGCCGAGGCCGAGGCGGGTCAGTGCCCCGACGTCGGCCACCGGAACCTGGTAGGTACGGAACGGGCCGAGAGGCGGGATGTCGTCCCGGGCCAGGGCCTGGGCGGTGATCCTGTGGAGCTGGGCGTCGTCGAGCTGGGGGGTCTGGTCCAGCACGAACGCCGTGGACCGCAGCACGCCGCCCGGCCCGACCCACGCGACGACCTTCCAGAACAGGCGCGGGATGTGGACGCCGCGGTAGGGCGGGTCATCGGCGGCGAGGACGGGCCCGGTCTGCACGGCGATGCGGTGGTCGTGGGCGGCGGCGTACGCGAGCACGTGGTCCTCGAGCCCGTTCCACAGCTCCTTGGACTGGTTGAACCTGTTCACCTGCGGTGCGGCGTTCGGGTAGGTGAACGTGTCGAGATTGGCTCGCGCGGCGGTCTCGGCGTCACCCCAGACGGGATCCAGGCGGCGGACGAGGTGACCGCGGTCGAGGGGGTTGCCCGTGTACAGCTCGTTGCCCGCCTGCTCCGCGCTCGAAACCCGGGCATCCAGGCGCCAGCGCCCGGTACGGCGCAGGGCGAGGAGCGCCGCGCCGTCGACCACGCAGGCCGTGGCCACCGCGAGCCGCCGGCCCGGGTCGAGCAGCACCGAGAAGTGGGTGTAATCCAGAACACGTACCTCGACGGGCGGGACGGGGAGAGGGACGGTGAAACCGAGGAACTCTGCGTCGTAGCCGGTCACAGACAGACAGCCAACCAGAGTCGGAGAGGTCATGACCAGACCAACAACCGGACACGATGAACGGACATTGGCAATCTGGTCCTAGGCTCTAGCCCGTGAGTGAATCAACTCAGACCGTTCGCGGCAACGCCCGGCACGAGGTACCCGACCCGCTGCGCGAGGATGTGCGCCTCCTGGGCGGACTTCTCGGCAGAATCCTCCGTGAGGACGGGGGCCAGGATCTGCTGGACGACGTCGAACGCCTCCGTGAGCTGACCATCCGTGCCTACGGCGACCCGTCGCCGCACGCCCTGGACGAGGCCGCCGACGTCGTGGCGTCCTTCTCCGTGGAGCGCGCCGAACAGGTCGCCCGTGCCTTCACCTGCTACTTCCACCTCGCGAACCTCGCCGAGGAGTACCACCGGGTCCGCGTCCTGCGCTCGCGGGAGGCCGCGACGACCACCGGGCCCGCCGTCATCGAGGACACCATCCCGGCGGCGTTCGCCCAGCTCACCGAGGAGGTGGGCCGGGAGGAGGCGCTGCGCAGGCTCGGCGAGCTCGAGTTCCGGCCCGTGCTGACCGCCCACCCGACCGAGGCCCGTCGCCGGGCGATCAGCGGCACCATCCGCCGTCTCTCGGACCTCCTGGCCGAGCGGGACACGCGGCGCCCCGGCGGGGTGACCCTCGCGGAGAACGAGCGACGCCTCCTCGCCGAGATCGACACGATGTGGCGCACCGCGCCCGTGCGGACCAGCAAGCCCTCGGTGCTCGACGAGGTCAAGACGGTCATGGGTGTCTTCGACGCCGTGCTCGTCGACGTCTTCGGCGACGTGTACCGGCGCCTCGACGACTGGCTCCTCGCCGACGACGCGGGCCGTGCCACGCCCGTCGCCAAGCCGTTCGTCAAGCTCGGGACCTGGATCGGCGGCGACCGCGACGGCAACCCGAACGTCACCGCCGAGGTCACGCGGCAGGCGGCCACCCTGGCCGCCGACCACGCGCTGGCGGCGCTGGAGCGGCTGGCGATCGAGACCGGGCGCAAGCTCACGCTCGACGCCGAGGGCACCGTGCCGTCGTCGGACCTCAACGCGCTCTGGCAGCGGATCCGGCAGATGTCCGGCGACGTGGCCCGGCGGGCCGAGGCCGCATCACCGAACGAACCGCACCGCGCCGTCATGCTCGCGCTCGCCGAGCGGATCGCCGCCACCCGGTCGCGCGACGCCGACCTCGCGTACGCGAACGCCGAACAGCTCGAGGCGGACCTGATGGTGGTGCAGGACTCGCTGGTCGCGGCGGGGGCTGCCCGCGCCGCCTACGGCGACCTGCAGCGCCTGGTCTGGCAGGTGCAGACCTTCGGATTCCACCTGGCCGAGCTGGAGGTGCGGCAGCACTCGCAGGTGCACGCCGCGGCGCTCGCCGAGATCCGCGAGTTCGGGGTGGGCGGCGCGCTCAGCGACAAGACCCGCGAGGTGCTCGACACCTATCGTGCCCTCGGCGCCATCCAGCGCAGGTTCGGCGAGCGTGCCGCGCGCCGGTACATCGTGTCGTTCACGCAGGCTCCCGAGCACCTCGCCGCCGTCTACGAGCTGGCGGCGTTCGCCTTCGCCGACGACCCCGAGGCCGGGCCCGTGATCGACGCGGTCCCGCTCTTCGAGACCTTCGCGGACCTGCAGAACTCGGTGCCGATCCTGGACTCGATGCTGGAGCTGCCCGTCGTGCAGAAGCGGCTGGCCGAGAACGGCCGGCGCGTCGAGGTGATGCTCGGCTACTCGGACTCGTCCAAGGACGTCGGCCCCGTCGCGGCGACCCTCGCCCTGCACGACGCGCAGTCGCGGATCGCCGAGTGGGCGCGCAACAACGACCTGAAGCTCACCCTGTTCCACGGCCGCGGCGGTGCGCTCGGCCGCGGTGGTGGCCCCGCCAACCGGGCGGTGCTCGCCCAGCCGCCGCACTCGGTGGACGGCCGGTTCAAGCTGACCGAGCAGGGCGAGGTCATCCTCGCGCGGTACGGAGACCCGGTCATCGCGTCCCGGCACATCGAGCAGGTCGCCGCGGCGACGCTGCTGGCCTCCGCGCCGTCGGTCGAGACCGTCAACGAGGCGGCGACCACGAAGTTCGCCTCGCTCGCCGCCGACCTCGACGCGACGTCCCGTGCCCGGTTCCACGAGCTGGTGAAGGCTGACGGGTTTCCGCAGTGGTTCGCGCAGGTCACGCCCCTGGAGGAGGTGGGGCTGCTGCCGATCGGGTCGCGTCCCGCCAAGCGGGGGCTCTCGGTCAACTCGCTCGACGACCTGCGCGCGATCCCCTGGGTCTTCTCCTGGTCGCAGGCCCGCATCAACCTGGCCGGCTGGTACGGCCTGGGTACGGCGCTCGCCGCCTGCGGTGACGTGGAGCTCCTGCGGGCGGCGCGCAAGGAGTGGCCGCTGTTCGAGACGCTGCTCGACAACGTCGAGATGTCGCTCGCCAAGACCGACGAGCGCATCGCCGCGCAGTACCTCGCGCTGGGTTCGCGCGACGACCTGGCGGAGATGGTGCTCGACGAGCTGAGCCTGACCCGCGAGTGGGTGCTGAAGATCAGCGGCAACGAGTGGCCGCTGGCCTCCAAGCGCGTGCTCGGCCGGGCCGTGCAGCTGCGGTCGCCGTACGTCGACGCCCTCTCGCTGCTGCAGGTGCGCGCGCTGCGTGGCCTGCGCACCGGGTCCGACGGCGGGTCCGCGGTCGACGGCGACTACGCCGGCCGCCTGCAGCACCTGCTGCTGCTCACCGTGAACGGTGTCTCGGCGGGCCTGCAGAACACGGGGTGAGGTGAGCGGCCGGAGCGCTGCGGTGAGTTCGGTCGGTCGACCGACCGCACGGAGGTCGACGGACCGAACTGGCCAAGGGTGGATCCGGTGAACGAGGGAGAGACGATGAGCGCGGCACTGGTCGGTACGTCACACGGGACCGACGATCCCGCTGGTCAAGCTGCCGTACGGGCCGTGCTCGCCGGTATCCGGGCGGCACGTCCCGAGCTCGACGTGCGTGAGGCGTTCGTGGATGTCCAGCAGCCCGAGGTCGGCGACGTGCTGGCGGCCGCGGTGCGTGACGCGGGTAGCGCCGTCGTCGTGCCGCTGCTGCTGTCCACGGGGTACCACGTGCGCCACGACATCGCGCAGGCCGTCGCGGCGGTCAACGCCGCCGGCCCCGGCCCCCGCAGCCCCGGCAGCGTCCCTGTCGCGGTCGCGGCCGAGCCGCTCGGGCCGCACCCGCTGCTCGTCGACATCCTCGCCGACCGGTACGCCGCCGCAGAGGCGGCGCACGGGCCGTTCCGGTCCGACGACGTGGTGGTGCTCGCCGCCGCCGGGTCCTCGGTGGCGGCCGCCGCCACCGCCGTCGAGGAGGTCACGAGCGCGCTGGCGCAGCGTCTGGGGCGCCCCGTGACGCCGTCGTACGGGGCGGGAGCGGAACCGCGCGTGCCCGCCGCAGTGGCCGCGGCGCGTGCCGGAGCCACGCCCGGTGCACGCGTGATCATCGTGTCGTACCTGCTGGCGCCCGGATACTTCCTGGACCGCGTGCTGGAGGCGGGCGCCGACGTGGTGACCGATCCCGTGGCCGGCCAGGCCAGCGCGAAGGACGCCGACCCGCGCCTGGTCCAGGTGGCGCTGGACCGCTACGACGCGGCGGTCAGCGCGTGATCCGCGTGCCGGACGTAGCCACGGCGTGACCGGCGCGCCTGACCCGTCCGTTGACGCTCACGCCCAGCCGAACGCCGTCCGTACCCGCTCGACGCTGGAGCGCAGGCCCCACTGCGCGGTGAGCGCGTCCAGCGCCCCCGGGTCGGCGGGTGCGCTCGGCACCGCGGGATCGAAGGCCGGCAGCGGCACGTCCCGCGCCACCTGCACCACGACCGGAGCGACCTGCAGGTAGGCGTCGGCCTCCTGGAGGCGACGACGCTGCGTGGTGGTCAGTCCCTTGTCGCCCGCGTCGCGCGCCGCGAGGATGCCGGCCAGCGTGCCGTACTGGGCGAGCATCTTGGCGGCGGTCTTCTCGCCGACCCCTGGTACGCCGGGGAGGCCGTCGCTCGGGTCACCCCTGAGCGTGGCCATGTCGGCGTAGGCCTGGCCGGAGGCGACGCCGTACTTCTCGGCAAGCCGCTTCTCGTCCACCACATCGGGGTCGCGGATGCCACGTGCGGGATACAGCACGCGCACCCCGGCGGCGTCGTCGACCAGCTGGAACAGGTCCCGGTCCCCGGTCACGATGTCCACCGGCCCGGTCCGCTGCTCGACAGCACGGGTCGTGAGGGTGCCGATGATGTCGTCCGCCTCATAACCCGGGACGCCCACCCGTGGGATACCGAGCGCCGCGAGCACGTCGGTGATGACGGGGACCTGCGCGCGCAGCACCTCCGGCACCTCCTCGATGCCGGTGGTGCCGGGTACCTCCTGCGCGACGCGGTGCGCCTTGTAGCTCGGGATCGCCTCGACCCGGAAGGCAGGCCGCCAGTCGTCGTCCCAGCACGCGACCATGCGGTCGGGGCCATGGGTCGTGGCGAGCCACGCGATCGTGTCCAGCAGGCCGCGGACCGCGTTCACGGGCATGCCGCTGGGCGCCCGCAGCGAGTCGGGAACGCCGAAGAAGGCACGGAAGTACAACGAGGCGGTGTCGAGGAGCATGAGGCTCATGGGGGAAGCCTGCCACGCGCCACCGACACCCGGCGGCCGGGCGCGAGCAGGTCAGACGAACGCCCCGCCCAGGACCGTGCCCAGCCCGGCCGCCGTGACCGTCAGCGCGAGCGTGCCGAGGGCGTTCGCCAGCGCGAGGCGCATCCGGCCGGACCGGGCCAGGCGTACCGACTCCACGGTTGCCGTGGAGAACGTGGTGAACCCGCCGCACAGGCCGACGGTGAGGGCGATCTGCAGCAGGTGGGCCAGGTCACCCGGCACGCCGCGACCGACGAGCGCGAAGAAGAGCGTCGAGAGCACCCCGATGAGGAACGAGCCCACGACGTTCACCACGAACGTTCCCCAGGGGAACCCGCCGCTGTGCCGGGTGCGGATCTCGCCGTCGACCGTGAACCGGGCGGCGGCGCCGATGCCGCCCCCCACCGCCACCACGAGCAGCTCGACCACCGGGCTCACCGGGCCTTTCGACGCAGGGCGGCACGCGCCGCGATACGGACGCCGCCCAGGCACGCTGCCGTACCGGCGGCGAGCGTGAGCACCACGTACAGCACGGCGAGCCAGCCCGGCCCCAGGGCGAGCAGCTGCTGCGTCTCGAGCGCCAGCGCCGAGTAGGTGGTGAAACCGCCGAGAACGCCGGTGCCGATCCCGAGGCGGATCTTGCGGCGGCGGACCGTCTCGCGGCCCCGCCGGGCGAGGGCCTCCAGGAGATAGCCCAGGGCGAACGCGCCCAGGACGTTGACCACGAACGTGCTGACCGGGAACAGGAGCACCGGGGAGACGGTGCCCGTCGGCGCGACGGAGAGCAGGTTGAGCGGGGCCGTAGCCCAGATGCCGACGAGGTACCGGGCGGCCGAACCGCAGGCACCGCCGAGCGCGACCAGACCGATGTACCGCCAGTCGCGGTGCGGTGCTCGCGTCACCCGGTGTGTCCCCTCGTGCGCGTCCGACAGGTTGTGGAAGAACCTATCGCTCACGGGGCCGACGCCGGTTCCGGCAGCACGACGACGGGGCGCGCCTGGTTGTGGATCAGCCGGCCGGCGACCGTACCGCCCACGACGTTCGTCGCCCAACTGCGCAGACCGGGCCGCCGGGAGCCGACGACGATCATGGCGGCCTCCACCTCGTCGGCCACCCGTCCCAGCTCGGCGGCCGGGTCACCTGCGCCGCGCAGGGCGCACCAGGGCAGGCCGACGTCGGCCATCGCCCTGTTCAGCCCCGCCAGGACGTCGGCCCCGTACGCGTCGGAGGACACCGCGATGTCCGGGTCCACCGACACGGTGAACCCGCGCGAGTCCGAGACGGCGGTCTCGTCCACCCACACGCATACGAGCTCGATCAGGCTTCCACCCAGGGACTGGACGAGCGACGCTGCCCGCCGAGCCAGGTCCGGGTGCTTGTGGTCAACGCCGACCACCACGGATCGCACAGTCACCCTTGTGAGGGTATGGCCAAACGCCTAGTCGAGGTGGCTCGGCAGGCCGAATCGGGAGAACCACTTCTCCGTGTCGAGAAACGTGGTGATGCCCGTGACGTGCGTGCCGTCGTTCTCCAGCACCACGATGCCCCACGCGAAGTGACCGCCCTGGGGGTCGGGCCGGTACTGCGCGAAGCCCGGTGTGCCGTTCACGTGGATGGGCAGGCAGCGCGAGCCCTCGCACCCGAACCCGGGGCCGGTCATCCACGCCTGGATGTTCTCGATGCCTTCCAGCCACATCGCGTACGGCGGCATGTTCATGACCGCGTCCTCGCGGAGCAGGTTGGCCAGGGCCTTCATGTCGTACCGCTCGAACGCCGCCACGTACCGCTCCAGCAGCTCGGCCTCGTCCGCCGACGGCGCGGCCGCGGGCTCGGAGGTGTCCGAGCGGCCAGGTGCCTTGTCGGCGAGCGTGGCGCGCGCACGTTGCAGGGCGCTGTTCACGGAGGCCACCGAGGTGTCGAGCAGCGCGGCCACCTCGGTGGCGGGCCAGCGCAGCACCTCGCGCAGGATGAGTACGGCACGCTGCTTGGCAGGCAGGTGCTGCAGCGCCGCGACGAAGGCGAGTCGCACGGACTCCCGCGCCACGGCTGTGTCGGCAGGATCGCCCGCACCGGGGAGCACGTGCTCGGTCGGGACCGGCTCGACCCACGCATACTCGGGCAGCACCGTCGCCAGGCTCTCCTCCACCGGGTCCACCGCGGCACCGAGGCCCATGGGGCGCTCACGCTTGGCACGGCTGGAGCCCAGCTGGTCGAAGCACACGTTGGTGGCGATCCGGTACAGCCAGGTGCGCAGCGAGGAACGGCCCTCGAACCGCTCGTACGACCGCCACGCGCGCAGCAGGGTCTCCTGCACCGCGTCGTCGGCGTCGAACGCGCCGCCCAGCAGGCGGTAGCAGTAACCGGTGAGCTCGCGACGGTAGACCTCGAGCTGCGCGGAGAGCTCGTCCGCCGCCAGGCTTCCACCGGTGCTGTGCCTAGGTTCTGACGCTGTCTGTGCCATGGATCACACGGTACGCGGCACCACTGACACGCTCCCAGGGTTTCGACCCTGGTCGAAGATGCCGGACCGAAGTTCACCCCGGCCCGACGCACCCTCAGCCCAGGTCGAGCTCGAACCAGACGGTCTTGCCGGTCCGGCGGCTCTCTCGCCGGCCGGCGCGCTCCTGGCCGGTGGCGGGCTCGCCGTGCCGGTCCACCCCCCAGCGGGACGCGAGCCGTTCGAGGAACTGCACGCCACGCCCGCCGAAGTCGGTGACGGTGGGGTCGCGCAGCTCCGGCTGCGCGGTGGACGAGTCCCGCACCCCCACACGCAGGCGCTTCATGTCCACCTCGACGGTGGCCGTGAACGGCGCCTGCCCGTGGTCGACCGCGTTCGTCAGCGCCTCTGACGTCAGCAGCATCACCGTGCGGCGCAGCGGCATCGGCACGCCACAGCTCTCCAGCACGTCGTCGACCCAGATGCGGGCGGGACCCACGTCGCACAGCGACGGGGCGAGCTTGCGTTCCGCAGTGGCCGGCCGGCCGGGGGAGGGCGGCCCGGACGGGGCAGCGGCCCGCACCCGGACGGCGAGCACGGCGACGTCGTCCCGCTGCTCGTCGGAGGAGAGGCGGCGCACCAGGGTGACGGGCAGCGCCGCCGTGGCCGTGTCGCCCAGCGCACCGAGCGTCTTCTGCAGCCGGTTGAGCCACTGGTCGGGGGTGGTCCCGCGCTGCTCGGCGAGCCCGTCGGTGTAGAGCAGGAGCGTGTCACCGGGGTGCAGGGTCGTGACGTGGTCGGTGCGCTTCGCGGTGGGCCGCACGCCCAGCATCATGTCCGGCAGCACCGAGAGGCGCTCCACCGTCCCGTCCTCCCTGAGCACGAGGGGCGGCGGGTGCCCGGCGGTGGACCAGGTGAGCTGGTAGTCCCCCGCGACCCGCTCCAGCCGGGCCACCACGGCGGTCCCGCTGGCGAGCAGCCCCAGGCCGGCGTTCGCCTTGTCGAGCAGGGACAGCAGGGCCGACGGCGACTCGTCATGGCTCCACGCGAACGCCCGCAGCAGCGAGCGGAGCTGGCCCATCTTGGCGGCGGCACGCATGTCGTGGCCGGTCACGTCGCCGATCATGAACATGGTCGCGTCGTCGTCCACGGCCACCGCGTCGTACCAGTCGCCACCGATCTGGTCGGAGCGCGTGGCCGGCGAGTACGTGGCCGCCATGTCGAGGTGCGGCACCTCGGGCAGGCGGCTGAGCATCGCCCGCTGCAGGGTCTTCGCCGACTCGCGACGCTCCTCCAGGAGGCGTGCGCGTTCGAGGGCGTGACCGGTGTAGTGCGCCAGGCCGGTCTGGAGCGCGTACGAGTCCTTGTCCGGCCCGCGATCGCGTTCCCACGCCAGCATGATGACCGCGACGACCACACCGGCCGTCACCACCGGGAGGAACGCCCGGGCGCCGACCCCGGGGTCGCAGAAGTCCCGGGTCGCCGGGAACGCCGAGAACAGCTCGTCGCTCGACCGGAAGAACAGGGGCCGCCCGGTGCGCGCCACCTCGGCCAGGGGGCGGTGGTCGTCCAGCTTGGCCTGTCGCATCCGCTGCGGGAACTGGGGTTCGGCGTGGACGAGCGACCGGTAGGTGATGCCGCGCCCGTCGGCGTCGGCCACGGCGAAAGCGCAGTAGCGCGCGCCGATCCCCGCCGTTCCCACGTCGACGATGACCGACTCCACCTGGTCCATGGTGTTCGCGTTCGCGAAGGCCTCGCTCAGCGAGAGCAGGAACCTGCTGCGGCGGTTGGCCCGGACCGCCGTCTGCTGGATGCGGCGCGCGCGCTCCCGCTCCGCGCGCAGGCGCAGCTCGGCGGTGCAGGCGGCAGCGAGGTCCGCGAGGGAGGCCAGGTCGTCCTCCGACCACTCGCGGGGCTCGCCGACGACGGCGCAGAGCGCGCCGACCGCACGCCCGCGCAGGTCGAAGACGGGGTAGCCGGCGAGAGCGACCAGGCCCATCTCGCGCACGAGATACGTGTCACGCAGCACGGGGTCCAGGCGGGCGTCCGACGACACCACCGGCTCCGCGCGCGTCGCGATCATGGTGGTGAGCGTGCCGGGGTACTCCAGCATTCGCTTGGACTGCAGAGGTTCCGGCATGCCGGAGGCGCCCGGAAGGACCTGGCCCTCGGGGACCATGAAGTACACGACCGCGGCCGGCACCTTGAGGTGACGGCGCACCAGGCGGGCGAAACGGTCAAAGGCCTCGTCGGCGGTCGGCGCACCGAGACCGACGTGCTCAAGGTCCCGCAGCGCCTGGAGGTCCGTCGGCATCTTCTCAGTATTGCGAGAGAAGGGCGCATGCGCGATAGATGTACCGGATGTGTCCCTTTTGCTCCTAGCGGGTAATCTGCGGCCCCCCGGTCATGGTCAGACCTCGAGCAGGCCCCGCTGGTGCGCGAGGCTCACGGCCTCCGCCCGCCCCGAGGCCCCGAGCTTGGCGAGCAGGTTCGACACGTGCACGCTCACCGTCTTGGTGGAGATGAACAGGCGCTCGCCGATCTGTCGGTTCGACAGCCCCTGCGCCACGAGCCCCAGCACCTCCTCCTCGCGCTCCGTGAGGGTCGACACGGTGGCGCGCCGTACCCCCGGCAGGTCGAGCCGCGCTCGCCGGGCCAGGGCACGTACCGCGTCGGCCAGCGGCTCGGCGCCCATGTCCTGCGCCTCGGAGAGCGCCTCGGCCGCCTCGACCTCGGCGGCCTCGCGCTCGCCGGCGCCCAGGAGGGCCTCGGCCCAGCGATACCGCGAGCGTGCGACCTCGTAGCGGTAGCCGAAGTCGAACGCGTTCACGGTGTCCTGCCAGCTCGCGGCGGCGTCCCGCCACAGCGTGCCCGGTTCCGGTTCGGCGCCACCCGCGCCCGCCGGTCCTGGGGCGTGGCCGGCCACGGCGTGCAGCCGGGCGTTCTCGGCGGTCGCGCGCTGGAGCCAGGCGCGGCCCTCGGGTCCGAGCACGCCGCCGCGCGGTCGCCCCCGCTGGGCGGTCTCCCTGGCGATGGCGAGGAGCGAGTCGCCCCGGTCGAGGCGGGCGGCCGCGCGGGCGTCGACGGCAGCGGCGGCGGCGGAACCCGGCGCGCCGGCGCGGCCGGCCGACCGGTCGGACTCCGCCGCGTCCGCCAGGGCGGCGATCGCCAGCGCGGACAACCAGATCCGGCCCAGGAACACCTCGGTCCACACCTCGCCGAGATGGTCCGTGATCCGCACCGCCAGAGCCGCCGCGTCGTCGTACCGGCCCGCCCACGTCAGGGCGTCGACCAGGCAGCCGCCGCCGAGCAGGGCGATCTGACCGTCGCTCCGCCAGTGGTCGAGCAGCGCCTCACCGCGAGCGATCGCGTCCTCGTCGCCCCGGGCTACCGCCGCGTACATCCGGCTCGCGTCCAGGATGTGCTTGGAGGTGGCGGGCACACCGTCGGCGGCGCGTGCCGTGAGATCGCCACGGAAGTAGAGCATGACCTCCCGCAGGATCCGTAGGTTGACGGTGGGCGCGCTCCAGGCCAGGCCGAGCTCCTCCGCCCGGTCGAGCGCGTGCCGCACCCGCTGCTCGGCAGGTTCGAGCTCCCCGGCGTAGAAGCGGTTGGCGGTCGCGCTGTAGAGCGTGCGCATCTCGGTGAGGGCGTCCCCTGCCTCGATGGCGGCCGCGCGGGCCTCGTCGAACAGTGCCGCGGCGCGGTCGGGGTCGGCGACGTCGAGCACCGCGAGCGTCGACAGGGCGGCCGCGAGGGCGCCGGGCTGCCCGACGGCTCGCGCCTCCTCGGCGGCGCGCTCGGCGTGCTCGCGGGCGTCGTCGTCCCGGTCGATGATCATCGAGACGCGGGCGAGCAGGGCATTCGTCCAGATCCGCTCGGGGCTACGCTGCGGAAGCACCTCGAGGGCGGCTCGCAGGTCCGCGATCGCCGCCTCGACCTGCCCTGGTTCCTCGTCCCACGTCGGCAGGTCGAGGTAGCGGTGCACCAGCACGTGCTGCAGGCCGGCCCGCCGCACGGGGTCGTCGACGCCGTCGGCCGCGCGCTGGGTCAGCTTGACCGCGCGCATCGGGTCGCCCGCCCGTGCGGCAGAGTCGCCGGCGAAGAGTGCGACGTCGACCCGGTCGCACCCGAGCCGTTCCTCCGCGTCGGGCACCGACTCCCAGAGGGCCAGCACCTGTTCCCAGTGCCGCAGCTCCTCCTCGGGTGCGAGCAGCCGGCGGGCCCGCAGGGCGGCGTCGCGCGACGCACTCAGCGCCGCGGGCAGGTCGTGTCCCTCGAAGGCGTGGTGCGCGCGCTCGGCCGCGCTGCCGATCGGCATGCCGTCGGGGCCGTCCTGCTCGATCACCGCGAGGTAGGCGCGGTGCACCGCCGAACGCTCACCCGGGAGCAGATCGGCGTAGAGGGCCTCGGCCAGTAGCGCGTGCCGGAACTCCAGGTGGGCCCCCGACACGACGAGGACCTGCTGGGTCACGGCCTCCCGCAGCGCGGCGTCGACGTCCAGCGCGCCCCAGCGGGCGGTGGCGGCCCGCAGCAGCTCCTCCCGCACGCGGCGACCGGCGACCGACGCGATGCGCAGCACCTGCTGCACCTCGGGGTCCAGCCGTTCGAGCCGGGTGCGGAGCACCTCGGTGAGCGTCCAGGGCAGGCTGGCCGAGTCGGGCCCCGCGTCCAGCAGCTCCTCCGCGAAGAACGCGTTGCCCTCGGAGCGCTCGAGCACCTCGGCGAATCCCGTGGCGGCCAGCGGCCGGCCGGCCAGCGCCGTCGTGAACTCGCGCAGCTCGTTCTCGTCGAACGGCCGCAGGTCGATGCGCTCGACGTGCTCCAGCCGGGACAGCTCGGCGAGCAGGGGCCGCAGAGGGTGGCGCCGGTCGACGTCGTCCGACCGGTAGGTCACCACGATCAGGAGGTGCTCCGACCTGGCCCGGGCCGCGAGGAAGCGCAGTACGTCGCGTGTCGACGCGTCGGCCCAGTGGGCGTCCTCGACCACGAGGACGAGCGGCCGCTCGGGCGTGCCGGCCACCGCGAGGCTGCGCGCGATGCCCTCGAAGAGCTGCAGCCGCTCGTCGTGGTCGGCGTCACCGCTCCCGCCGGGCTCCAGGAGCCGCCACAGGGCGGGCCGTTCCGCGACGAGGTCGGACACCCGGGCGGCCGCCTCCGGCCCGGCGGCGCCTGCCTGCAGCTGCGTCAGCGCGTCGGTGAACGGGAGGTACGGGATACCGACCTGACCCAGGTCGACGCAGTGCACGACGACGGCGCTCGCCCCCGCCTGCCCCGACGCCTCGGCGACGTGGCTGATCAGCCGGGTCTTGCCCACACCCGCGTCGCCACCGATCACCACCAGGCCTGGCCGGCCCGCCGAGGCGCGCCCCACCGCCAGCATGAGGGAGGCAACCTGCTCCTGCCGGGAGACCAGAGGGATCGTCGTAGACCGTCGCACCTGACCATCGTGCCACCGGCCACCGACAGTCTCCCCGGCCTTTTGCGCCTCAGTACCGACCTCAGTACCCACGTGGGTACCCGGCCCGGGCCCGGCACCCGCCCCGGGCCCCGTACGCGCCGTCACGCGAACAGGCCGCGGTGGCCGGCGTCGGCCACCGGGCGCATGCCGGCGATGCCCTTCCTGATCTGCTCGGCGCGGTCGGGGCGCGCCCGGTCGGCTGCCCTGCGCGCGGCACGCCGCTCGGCGCGGCGCAGCGAACGCACGTAGCGGTCCGCACCGCTGCTGCCCCTGCGGCCCCAGGCCTTCCGGACCTCGGCCTGCCGGTACTCGATCTCCGCCTCGACGGCGGGTCCCCACATCGACATGATTCCTCCGGATGTCCCCGGCGGGCCGTGCGCCCGTCCGGCTGCTGAGGAAGACACTCGTCCTGAGGTGGGGGTCGCCGGATCGGTCGGTCGGGCAGCCCTGGCGCGCGGGGTACCTCAGAACCTCGTCGCAGGCGTCCCTGAGGTGGTCCCAAGCGGTCTGAGGTACCGCACGGCGGCGGTCTCGAATCGCCACGACGGGCGAGATCCAGGCAGTTCACAGGCGCGCTATTGCGATCTACGTCACACCGGACGCACACTGGAACAAGTAGCGGACCCAATTCGGGGGTGGAATCGTGACCGGAACCGAAGCTGGAACGTACGACATCTTGCCCATGCTGGGTCGCGGGAAGCACCGCAACCCCAAGAAGGGCGCGTGCTTCATGGAGCTCGCATCCTTCCTCGCAGGCGAGAAGTGGAGTGATCACCCCGCCTGTACGCACCCGCTGATCGCGATGCTGGCCCGTGCGGTGAACGACCTCACCGCCGACCACGCCCGCCCGCAGCTCGCGCCACTCATCCCGTCGGTCATCGGCCTCACCAGCACCGATCCACGCTGGGACGTGCGCATCGCACTGCGCGCGGCGCAGACGGCACTCCCCGTGTCCCCCGCCGACCGGCAGCAGACGCTGGCCGTGGCGATCCTCGGGTCCGAGCGCATGCTCGACGTCCTGGAGGACCGTCCATCCGGCACGCTCGCGCCCGAGAGCAAGGACGCGCTCGCGGCGGTGCCGAAGACCGCTGCCTGGGCCGAGCGGTTCTGTGCGGGCACCAGCGTGCGGCCCAAGCGGTTCGTGCGCGACGCCGCGCCGAGCGTGGTGTCCACCGCGGTGCAGGGCATCTCGGAGGCCTTCGTGCCTGACGTCGACGCCCGGCTGCGGGACCTGCTCTCCGCCACGATCGCCGATGCACGCCGCTGGGCGGGCAGCGCGGACGACGAGGCCCGCTCGCTCGACCCGTTGGCGTGGGGCCCGGTGGTGAAGGCGGCACCGACCGCCTGACCTACCAGGCCGAGCAGGGGGAACCGGGTCGGGGCGTACCAGGGGGTCGCCCCGACCCGAGCCGTGTCCGACGAGTTTCACGGTTCTGTCGATCGGGCGCCGTCGAGATCGTCACCCCGGTGTCAGACAGACACCGACCGGAGGACAGAACCATGCGCTACACCATCCTTTTGCACTACCCGGAGATGACCCCGGAAGACCTCGGCGAGGGCGGTTGGGAAGAGGGCGAGCGCGAGTTCGACGCCTACGCCACGGCGCTCGACCAGGCCGGAGTGCTCCTCTCGGCGGAGGTGCTGCAGCCGTCGTCGTCCACCACCACCGTCGCCGTGCGCGACGGTGAGCTGCGAGTCCAGGACGGACCCTTCGCGGAGACGAAGGAGCAGCTGGGCGGCACGTTCGTGATCGACGTGCCCGACCTCGACGCGGCGCTCGCCTGGGCGCAGAAGGCCCCGTCGGTCCAGTGGGGCACCGTGGAGGTGCGCCCGTCGGCCACGCACTTCGAGAACGGGTCGTGGACGCGCTGACCGACCACGACGACGCGCGGGCCGCCGCCGAAGCGGCGGCCCGCACGTCGTACGGCCGGCTGCTGGCGCTGCTCGCCGCACGCGACGGGGACATCCAGCGCGCGGAGGACGCCCTCGCCGAGGCCTTCGAGCGGGCGCTGCGGCACTGGCCGGACGACGGCGTGCCGCACAACCCGGACGGCTGGCTCCTCACCGTGGCCCGCAACCGGCTGCGCGACCTGTACCGCTCCGCCGCGGTGCGCACCGCGGCACCGGCCGCTTCCGGGGCCGAGCCGGTGGCCGCACCCGAAGAGCCCGAGCTCGACGCGATCGGCGACCACCGCCTGGAGCTCCTCTTCGTGTGCGCGCACCCGGCGGTCGAGGCGGGCATCCGTACCCCGCTCATGCTCCAGACCGTGCTGGGCGTCGAGGCGCGGGACATCGCCGCGGCGTTCGCGGTCCCGGCGGCGACGATGGCGCAGCGACTGGTGCGGGCCAAGCGCCGCATCCGGGATGCCCGCATCCCCTTCCGGGTGCCTGACCGCGACGAGGTGCCCGGCCGTCTGCCGCCGGTGCTGGAGGCCGTGTACGGCGCCTACGCGATCGACTGGCGCGGCGCCGCGCCAGAGGTCCGCTCCTCTCTCAGCGGCGACGCGCTCACCCTCGCCCTGCTGCTGGCACACCTCCTGCCGGAGCCGGAGGTCCTGGGGCTGGCAGCGCTGCTCTGCTTCTCGGTGGCACGTGCCGACGCCCGCGAGGTCGACGGCGCCCTCGTGCCGCTCGACGAGCAGGACGTCACGCGGTGGGACACGGCCCTGATCGAGCGCGGGGAGGCGTTGCTCCGGCGTGCGCTCACCGGCAAAGGGCCGACGACGGCTCCCGCCGGACCGCCCGGCCGGTTCCGGCTGGAGGCCGCCGTGCAGTCCGTGCACTGCGCGCGGGCCCGTACGGGGTGGACCGACTGGCCGGCTCTGCTCACCCTGCACCAGGCGCTGCTCCGCGTCGCGCCGACGCTCGGCGGACGGGTGGCGCTCGCCGCGGTGCTCGGGCGGGTGGAGGGCCCGGAGGCCGGGCTCGCCGCGCTGGACGAGATCGCGGGGACGGACCCGGCGTCAGGCAGGTTCCAGCCGTGGTGGGCCACCAGGGCGCACCTCCTGGCGGAGGCAGGCGTCGTCGATGCGGCGCTCGACGCCTACGGCAAGGCTCGTTCGCTCACGACCGACCCGGCGCTGCGGACCTTCCTGGCGGGTCGGGCCGCCTCGGTCGGCTGAGATCTTCACGTCGCTGTCACAAACGGCGAGATCGTCGCTCCCTACCAACGAAACGAGCTCCCGGTACGTCCATGCTCCATGGAGGGCGTCCACCCGAGGGGCCCATGGAACGGGGTTCGACCATGACGACCAGCACAGCAGCGCTCACCGGCAACGACGTGACCGCCATCGAGCGTGACCTGCGACGCATGGAGCTGCTCAACCGGCGGGAGCACATGGTGCGCACCGCCGGTCGTGCGGCACCGATGATCTCGTACCTCAAGCTCGCCACGCGCCCCCGTGACCGCTGGCGGCACCCGGACGCGTGACGTCGAGGGGCGGGGCCGCAGATCCAGGGGGTTCGGCGGCCCCGCTCCATTTCACCCTGGCTTGCCCCGATTCTCCCAAGAGATAACACGTGGCGATCATGCCGACCCCCTTAGGCTCCAAGGCATGAGCGGACACCCTTCACCTCATCTGCCTGCGGACGGTCATGCTCCGGTACCACCTCCGCCAGGTGGGTACGCCACGGTTCCGCCGGTCGAGGGACCGCCACCGGTGCCGCCGGGCGGGGAACCGCCGGCCGTGCCACCGGCCCCGTCGCGGAAGGGCCGCACGGGCGTGATCATCGGCGTCGCCGTCGTGGTTCTGCTCGCGCTCGGTGTCGGTGCCTGGTTCCTGTTCCGCGAGCCTCCCGTACCGGACCCTGAGCCTGCCGCCGAGGAGCTGGCGGCCGCGCTCGAGGCGGGCACGCCGGCGGACTTCCCGCTCGTGCTGGAGACCTCTGCGTCACCGGACGAGCAGTACACCCGCGTGTTCGAGCAGATGCTCGCCGCCGTCGGCGAGGACTCCGGAACGGTCGAGGTCAAGAGCGTCACGCCGATGCGAGAGGGCGACGGCGGCACCGCGACCGCCACCGCGACGCTCGCCTGGACCTGGCCCGTCGCGACGGAAGAGGCCTGGGAGTACGAGACCGTCGCCGAGCTCACCTACCCCGGCCCGTCGGACGGCGAGGCCGGTCAGTGGGAAGCCGTCTGGGAGACCGGAGTGCTGGTCCCCGGGCTGGAGCCGGGCGAGCGGCTGTCCGTCGAGCGCACCGAGCCGGCGCGCGGAGAGATCGTCACGACCACCGGCGAGACGCTCGTGGGGATGACGCCCGTGCATCACGTCGGTATCGACAAGACCCGACCGGGCTGGGAGACGGCCGCGACGGAGCTCGGCGACGTGCTGGGCTTCGACAAGGCGACCACGGACAACGTCGCGGAGCAGGTCCGCTCGGCCGGTGAGAAGGCGTTCGTCGACGTCATCACCATCCGTGAGAACGACCCGGAGTACGACTTCGACGCCGCCATGGCGATCCCCGGTGTGGTCGGGATCCCGGACGAGCTGCCGCTGGCGCGGGAACGCGACTTCGCCAAGGGCGTGCTCGGCTCGGTCGGCGAGGCCACGGCGGAGATCGTCGAGGAGTCGGAGGGCACCATCAAGGCCGGCGACATGGTCGGTCTCTCCGGCCTGCAGGCCGCCCATGACGAGCACCTGCGCGGTGTGCCGGGGCTCGCGGTGACCATCGAGCCCGCGGAGGGCGGCGAGGGCCGCGAGGCGTTCACCATCGAGAAGCAGGACGGCGAGCCGGTGGCGATCACCATCGACCCGGCGACGCAGCTCCGCGCCGAGGCGGCCCTGGCCGACCTCGACGACCTGGCGAGCGCCATCGTCGCGATCAAGCCGTCGACCGGCGAGGTGCTCGCGGCGGCGTCGGGCCCGGGCTCCGAGGGGTACAGCACCGCGACGCTGGGGCAGTACGCGCCCGGGTCGACGTTCAAGATCGCGACGTCGCTCGCCATGCTCCGCTCCGGGATCACGCCGGAGACACCGCTGCCCTGCACCGCGACGATCAACGTGGAGGGCCGCGAGTTCCAGAACGTGCCGGGCTACCCGGAGTCCGCGATGGGCGACGCGGTGCCGTTCCGGACCGTGTTCGCGAACTCGTGCAACACCGGCTTCATCTCGCAGCACCAGAAGATCTCGCAGCAGCAGCTGCACGACGCCGCGGCGTCGCTCGGCCTGGGCGTCGAGCCCGCCGACTTCGGAGCGGCGCTGGCGGTGGGGGACGTCCCGACCGAGGCACCGGCCACCGAGCACGCCGCCTCGATGATCGGTCAGGGCAAGGTGCTGGCCACGCCGCTCGCGATGGCTACCGTCGCGGCCAGCGTCTCCGCTGGGCACACGGTGTCGCCGTGGCTGGTGCAGCCGTCGGGTGAGAAGGCGGAAGAGGCGCCGGCCGGCGATCTGACCGCTGACGAGGCGGCCACCCTGCGCGACCTGATGGGCGGGGTGGTGCAGGAGGGCTCGGCGACGGCGCTGCAGGACGTGCCCGGGATCGTCGGCGCGAAGACGGGCACCGCGCAGTTCGGCGACGGGAGCAAGGCGCACGTCTGGATGCTCGCCATCGCGAACGACCTGGCGGCGGTCGTGTTCATCGAGGAGGGTGAGCTCGGCTCGACGACGGCCGGCCCGGTGATGCACAAGTTCCTCACGGGCAGCTGAACCGCCGGTCGTGCCCGAGCCTGCCGCGATCGGTGCGGCGGGCTCGGCCGGCGGGTTCGCGGATCAGCCCTTGAAGCCGGCTTCCGTGCAGGTGGACTTGTACTCGTCGATGGCCGCCTTGACCGCCGTCGGGCGGGCGATGGAACCGTCGAGCGCCTGGTCGAACGGTGCGCGCACGGCCTCGAGGTGCGCGATGCTGACCTCGTCGGCCTTGCCGATCAGCAGGCCGAGGCTGCTGCTGATGCCGCTGACGACGCCCGTGAGCTCCTCGTCGAGCGGGGCCTGGACGGCCGGCGCGGTGTCCGAGGCGTTCGTGACGATCGTGCCCGTGAAGAACGCGTTGCACGACTCGACGAGGTCGTACTCGCCGGTGCTGACGGGGGCCTCGACGACGGGCGAGGGGGCCTCCTGCGCGACCTCTTCACCCGAGGGGCTGAAGTCGCTGGCCATGTCTTCGAGGGCGGCGCATCCGGACAGCAGTAGTGCACAGGTGACCAGTGCGGCCGTTGCCCAGTTCTTGCTGGTGCTCACGATCTACTTCCCTCACGTCATCGGGTCAGAAAAGTGCGTTCCGTCGCACTCGCCCGCGAGTCTAGCGGCACCGCCGCAACAGGGGGCCAATCGTTGCCGGGTGACTACGGCGCCCGCTCAGAGCCGCCGGACGCGCGCGGGGCGCCCTGGCCACACGAGTGGTCAGGGCGCCCCGCGACTGTCTCGACGGCCGTCGAGCACCCGTCGAGCACCCGTCGAGCGCCTGTCAGCGCCCGTCGTCGGCCGGCGGCTGGTCCTGCGGTGTGGGCGCCGCCGGGGGCGCGTCCGACGCCGTCGGTGCGGCGCTCGGCCCTGTGCCCGGGTGGGCCGTCGGGTAGGGGTCCGCCGAGCGGAGCACGGCGAGCCGGGAGCGGTACTCGGCCTCGTCGATCTCGCCGCGGGCGAACCTGGTGCCGAGCAGCGTCACCGGGTCGGCACCCGCCGCCGCGTGGCCCGCCCAGGGGCCACCCCATCCGCCGCGCGCCCCGCGCCGGGCACGCCGTGCGATCAGGATGATCACTGTCACGAACAGCAGGAACCAGAGCAGCGGGATGATGAAGAAGAACGGGCCGGGTCCGCCCCAGCCGTGGTAGGGCCCGTTGGCGAGGACCTCCGTCGTCGCGGTGAGCATGTCGACCTCCAGCATTCGGTTCGGGCCGGGCGTTCCGGCCACGGCACCAGGCTGCCGCCGTCCGGCGCCGGGGTCGTCGCCCCCGCGTACCTGCCCTCCTACCCCCGTGGTGCCGTGCCGGGGGCGGAGGGCAGGCCGGGTGCTACCCGGCCCAGCCCGGCCGGACGAGACCCGCCTCGTACGCCAGAACCACGAGCTGGGCACGATCCCGTGACCCGGTCTTCATGAGCACCCGCGAGACGTGCGTCTTCACCGTCGACTCGGAGAGGTAGAGCCTGCGCGCGATCTCGTCGTTCGCGAGCCCGCCCGCCACCTCGACGAGCACCTCGCGCTCGCGCGGCGTGAGGTCCGCGAGCGCGGGCACCGGCCGCACCGTGCGCGTCGCCTCGGCGACCTTGGCCAGCAGCCGCCGCGTCACCGTGGGCGACAGGAGCGCGTTGCCCGACGCCGCCACGCGCACCGCTCGCACGAGCTCCGCCGGCTCGGTGTCCTTGACCAGGAACCCCGACGCCCCGGCCCGGATGGCCTCCGTGACGTACTCGTCCAGCTCGAACGTCGTGACGACGACGACGTGCACCCCCGCCGCACGCGGCTCCGCGATGATGCGCCGTGTCGCCTCGAGCCCGTCCAGGCCCGGCATCCGGATGTCCATGAGCACCACCTGGGGCAGGTGGTCAAGGGTGAGGGCCACCGCATCGTCGCCGGTCGCGGCCTGGGCCACGACGCGCATGTCGTCCTCGGAGTCGATCAGCGCGCGGAAGCCACCGCGTACCAGGGCCTGGTCGTCGGCGAGCAGGACGTCGATCATGTGTCTTCTCCGGGTTCGGGTCGGTCGTCCGTCCGTTCGGTGGTCTCCGGACGGGTCGGTCCCACCGCCGGCCGGGGTGCGACGGGGAGCGTGGCCCGGACCTCCCAGCCTGCCCCGTCCGGGCGGGGGCCGGTGGTCAGCGTGCCGCCCGAACCCTCCACGCGCTCGCGCATCCCGAGCAGCCCGTAGCCGGGCCGGCCCGGATCGCCGGACCCCGCGGCCTGCACGCCGTCGTCGGTCACCACCACCTCGACCTCGTCGCCACGGGTGACCCGCAGGGTCACCCGGCGGGCCGACGGCGCGTGCCTGCGCACGTTGGTCAGCGACTCCTGCACCACACGGTGCACGACGCCGGCGACGTGGTCGGGCAGCTCGCCGATGTCGGGTGCCAGCTCGACGGCGACGTCGAGCCCGTCGGCGCGCGCCTGGTCGGCGAGATGCCGCAGTCCGGTGAGGTCCCAGGTCGGGGCGAGGGGGGCGGAGTCGTCCCACTCCATCGGCCTTGCCGCATCGCTGCCGGGGGCCCCGGTCCCGGCCCCGTCGTCGGCCGGCATGCCCGGGGCGGGCGGGCTCGTGCCCTCGCGAACGATGCCCAGCACCGTGCGGACCTCGGCGAGCGCGTCCTTGCTGGTGTCCCGGATGTTGGCCAGGGCCTCCCGCGCCTGCCCCGGGTTCTTCTCCAGCAGGTGCAGTCCCACACCGGCCTGGACGTTGATGGCGGACAGGGAGTGCGCGAGCACGTCGTGCAGCTCGCGGGCGATCCGCAGACGCTCCGAGGCGACGGCGGTGCGCTCGCGCTCGGCGGCGGTGGCCCGGGCAGCGGCCCGCGCCGCCGTCCGCCGCGAGATCCGGTCCCGGGCCGCGCTCGCGATCAGCAGCACGACGGCGAGCCACGCGGCCGCGGCGACCATCGCCTCGATGTTCAGGAACCAGGTGCCGTCGCCGTCCCGCCAGCCGGAGCCCGGTCCCCACTTCTCGTACCGGCGGGGCGGCACGTCGGCCTGGAGCCGTTCGATGCGCGGCGCGACCAGCGTGGTCACCGTGCCGACGGCCCCCGCCAGCAGCGCGGCACCCGACCACGCGATCACGCGGGCGCGGCGCACCTCACCGCTGAGCATGACGCCGGCGAGCACGGCGAGCGGGCCGAGGAAGACGGGCCCCCACGGGTGACCGAGCAGCAGGAAGACGAAGGTGGCCGCGACCGACAGGACGGTGGCGAGCGCAGGACGGCGGGGCAGCAGGAACACCAGCGCCGCCGGCGAGACCAGCAGCAGCAGCGACCCGACCAGGCCGGGTTCCGATGCCCAGGCCTGGCCGCGCGCGGCGCCGATCGAGCCGACGCTGGTGACGACCGCCACCGCCACGGCGACGAACGCACGCGGACGGAGGCGATCGAACGGCCCGGAGGCCGACGGGTCCGTGGTGGTGTCACCCGCAGGTCGGGATGTGCCCAGCATGCTCGAACGCTACGCCGGACGGGCTTCCGCCACGTCGGACCGCGGTGCCGGTGCGTGTCGTACCCGGGTGCCGGCGCCGTGCGGGCCCGTCAGGCGAAGCGGGCCTCCCGCTCGGCCACGCGGCCGGCACCACGCCCGCCGTCGGCGTCCGGGTCCCAGGTGTAGACCTCCGTACCGGTGATGAAGACGCGCTCGGCCCGCGCGGTGGTGTCGAGCGGGTCGCCGGACCAGAGCACGACGTCGCCGTCGAGCCCTTCCTTGATCGCGCCCACCCGGTCGTCCAGGCGGAGGAAGGACGCCGGGTTGGTGGTGATGGCCGCGAGGGCGGTGTCCCAGGGCAGGCCGTCCCGGAGCGCGAACGTCGCCTGGTGCACCAGGAAGTTGATCGGGATGACGGGGTGGTCGGTGGTGATGGCGACGCGGACGCCCGCGTCGGCCATCTTGACCAGGTTGAGGATCGACCGGTCGCGCAGCTCGACCTTGGAGCGCGAGGTGAACATCGGGCCGTAGATGACCGGGATGCCCTTCTCCGCGAGCACGTCGGCCACCTTGTGGCCCTCGGTGCCGTGGTTGATGACCAGCCGGTAGCCGAACTCCTCCGACAGCCGGACCGCCGTGGCGATGTCGTCGGCGCGGTGCGTGTGCTGGTCCCAGGCGAGCTCTCCCGCGAGCACGCGGGCCAGCGTCTCCTTGCCCAGGTCACGCTCGAACGGCTTGCCCTCCGCCGCCGCGGCGTCGCGCTGCGCGGTGTAGTTCTGGGCGTCGACGAACGCCTTGCGGATGACGTTGGCCACCCCGAGACGGGTGGAGGGCAGTTGGTTCCTGTCCCCGTAGACCCGCTTCGGGTTCTCGCCGAGGGCCGACTTGACCGACACCGAGTCGCTGACGACCTGCTCGTCGACGGTGCGGCCGCCCCAGGTCTTGATCGCGACGGTCTGCCCGCCGATCGGGTTGCCGGAGCCCGGCTTGATGACCGCTGTGGTCACACCGCCGGACAGGGCGTCGCGGAAACCTTCCTCGTCCACCTGGATGGCGTCGAGCGCACGCAGCGCGGACCCGTCGGGGCCGGTCATCTCGTTGGTGTCGTTGCCGGCCCAGCCCTCGCCCTCCTCGTGCACGCCGAGATGGCCGTGTGCCTCGACGAACCCCGGCAGGAGCCACCGGCCCTCGGCGTCGATGGTCTCGACGCCGTCGGGTACGGCGACGTCCTGCCCGACGGCGGTGATGACGCCGTCCTCGATGACGACGGTCCCGCGCTCGATGGGTTCGGCGGCGACGGGGACCACACGGGCGTTGGTGATGGCGATGGTGGAGCGAGTTGTCATGGGTACATCATTACTTGAGGTAACGACGGGTCGGTCGCCTGCCGTCGAGCCACAGGGTGCCGGACGCGTCCGCGTGCGATCCGGACGAGCCCATCGGTCCTGGTCTCGACCGCGCACCCGGCGCACGCATCCATAGACTCGAACCCGTGGACTTCTACAACGCCTACGCCCACGGGTTCGCCCGGGTCGCGGCCTGCACCATCCCCGTGGCCGTCGCCGACCCCGCCGCCAACGCCGCGGCGGTCCTCGACGAGGCCCGACGGCTGAACGACGACGGCGTGGCCGTCGCGGTGTTCCCGGAGCTCTGCCTGAGCGGCTACGCGATCGACGACCTGCTCATGCAGGACGTCCTGCTGGAGTCCGTGCTCGAGGCGCTCGCCGACGTGCGGCAGGCGAGCCTCGAGCTCACCACGATGCTCGTGGTGGGGGCTCCCCTCCTCGTGGGCAGCCGCCTGCTCAACGCCGCAGTCGTGGTGCACAGGGGGCGGATCCTCGGTGTGGCGCCCAAGTCCTACCTGCCGAACTACCGCGAGTTCTACGAGAAGCGGCAGTTCGCCCCTGGCGACGAGCACCGCGGCACCCTGAGCCTGCTCGGCGAGGAGGTACCGGTCGGTGCCGACCTGATCTTCCGGGCCGACGACGTCCCCGGCCTCGCCATCCATGTCGAGGTCTGCGAGGACATGTGGGTGCCGGTACCGCCGAGCGCGCTGGCGGCGCTCGCCGGCGCGACGGTGCTGCTGAACCTGTCGGCCAGCCCCGTCACCGTGGCCCGCGCGGAGGACCGCCGGCTGATCGTGCGCAGCGGGAGCTACCGGTGCAACGCCGCCTACGTCTACACGGCGGCGGGTCAGGGTGAGTCCAGCACCGACCTGTCCTGGGACGGACAGACCATGGTCTACGAGGCCGGCGACCTGCTCGGCGAGACCGAGCGGTTCCCCGAGGGCGCGCGCGCCACCGTGGTCGACGTCGACCTGGACCGCCTGCGCCAGGAGCGCCTGCGCCAGGGCACGTTCGACGACAACCGGCGCGGGCTGGGGATGGCCGGCCCCGGACTGAGCGGCGAGGACGGCGAGTTCCGCGAGATCGCCTTCAGCGTGCACCCGCCCCAGGGCGACATCGGCCTGCGCCGCAAGGTGGACCGCTTCCCCTTCGTGCCCGACGACGCGGAGCGCCTGGCCCAGGACTGCTACGAGGCCTACAACATCCAGGTCACCGGGCTCGAGCAGCGCCTGCGGGCCATCGGGCAGCCGAAGATCGTGATCGGCGTCAGCGGCGGCCTCGACTCCACCCACGCGCTGATCGTCGCGGCCAAGGCGATGGACCGGCTCGGCAGGCCGCGGACGGACATCCACGCGTTCACGATGCCGGGCTTCGCCACGGGGGCAGAGACGAAGGACCGGGCCGTCCGGCTCGCCGAGGCGCTGGGCGTGACGTTCCAGGAGCTCGACATCCGGCCGGCGGCGGAGCAGATGCTGCGGGACCTGGACCACCCGTACTCGGACGGCGTCAAGCAGTACGACGTGACGTTCGAGAACGTCCAGGCCGGCCTGCGCTACGACTACCTGTTCCGGCTCGCGAACCACCGCGGCGGGATCGTGCTCGGTACGGGCGACCTCTCGGAGCTGGCGCTCGGCTGGTGCACGTACGGCGTCGGCGACCAGATGTCGCACTACGCGGTGAACACGGGCGTGCCGAAGACGCTGATCCAGCACCTCATCCGGTGGACGGTCGACAGCGGCCAGTTCGCGGCGGAGGCGAGCAGCCCGGTCAACGCCGTGCTGACGGAGATCCTCGAGCAGGAGATCACGCCGGAGCTGATCCCCACCGAGGAGGGCGAGACCCCGCAGTCCACCGAGGCGACCGTCGGGCCGTACGCGTTGCAGGACTTCACGCTGTTCCACGTGCTGCGGCGCGGCTACCGGCCGTCCAAGATCGCCTTCCTGGCCTGGCACGCGTGGCGCGCGCGGGACGCGGGCGAGTGGCCGCCGGGGTTTCCGGCGTCGGGCCGCACGGAGTACGACCTGGCCACGGTCCGGCGCTGGCTCGTCGTGTTCGTGCGGCGGTTCTTCGCGTCGCAGTTCAAGCGGTCGGCCCTGCCGAACGGCCCGAAGGTATCGCCTGGCGGCACGATGTCGCCGCGCGGTGACTGGCGCATGCCGTCCGACGCGGCGGCCACCACGTGGCTGGCCGAGCTGGAGAAGAACGTCCCGGAGGGATGACCCGGTCCTCGCTGCGGGCCCGTTCGTTGCGCTCGTCGCGGACAGGCCGCCACGGGCGGCATCGCCCGCGACGCGGACGAGTATGGTGCCAACCATGCCTGCTGTCTCCGTAGCCCTGGTTCGGCCCGGTAACCGTCGCCTCGCCCGCGTGATCACCGTGTTCGCGGGGGTCCTGACCTTCGCGGCGCTGCTGCTGGTGGCCGGCCCGGCGAGCGCGCACGACCGGCTCCTGTCGTCCGACCCCAAGGACGGCGCCACGCTCGACAAGCCGCCGGCGAGCATCACGCTCACCTTCAGCTCGGTGCCCCTCGACACGGGCATCGAGATCGTCGTCGCCGGCCCCGACGGCACCACCGCGCGGGGCGAGAACATCCAGGTCGACGACGAGGTGGTGACCGCCCAGCTCGCCGACGACCTGCCGGCGGGCGCGTACGACGTCGCATGGCACGTGGTCTCGTCCGACGGCCACCCGATCGACGGCGAGTTCAGCTACGTGGTCGAGGCCGCCGCCGAGCCGGTCGATGAGCCCACCGGTGGATCGACCGGCGACTCCACCGAGGAGCCCGGGATGTCCACGCAGGAGGCCGCCCCCGTCGAGGAGCCCACCAGCGGCGCCGAGGAGTCGGGCCCCGTGTCCGAGCTCGCCGGCGACGGGGACGGCCCCGGCGCGAGCGGGCTGGCCGTGACCGGCGGCATCCTCGCGGCGGTGCTCGTGGTGCTGGGGGTCGTGGTGATGACGCGCCGCAAGATCCTCGAGAACGACAAGCTGCGCCAGGCCAACGAGGCCGACCCCGAGGACCCGGACGCCGACAAGCCCAACGAGAACCACCACCCCAAGGGATGATCCGGAAGGGTCATCGAGCCCGGGCGGCCAGGACCACGGTCACCACGGCGGGTACGAGCAGGACGGCACCCGCCGTGTTGACCGCCTGGAACCCGCCCCAGGCGAGGAGCGGGCCGGCGAGGGCGGCGGAACCCGCGCCGAAGTAGTTCATCAGGGCGTCCGTCGCGCCCTGCAGGGGCAGCTTGACGTGCGGCTCCGCCACGGACGCCAGCACCGCCGACGACGCGATCACGCAGGCCGACCAGCCCAGCCCGAGCAGCACGAGCGCCGCGGCCGTGAGCACCTCGGTGTCGAGTCCTGGTCCGGTGGCACCGTGCCCGGCGTGGGCCCCGGCGTCGGGCACCAGGGTGGCCGCCGTGAAGCCGAGGGCGACCGCGGCGCCCTGCAGCACCATCCCGCCGACGGCGACGCGCAGCGGACCGAACCGGTCGGCCAGCCACCCGAACAGCGGGCTGAACGCGAACATCCCCAGCACGTGCAGGCTGATCACGATGCCCACCAGCCGCAGCGACATGCCGCCGTGCTGCATGTGCACCGGCGTCATCACCATCACCATGATCATCACGCCGTGCGCCACCCCGGTGGTCACCACGGCGAACCGTGCCTGCGGGTGCGCCCACGCCCAGCGCAGCGCGGCGACGGCCCCGGTCCGCCGGGGTTCGGCCCGCGCCGCGTGCCGGTCCCGCCCCTCGGCCTGCCCGACGGCGGTGGTGGCGCTCGCCACGGCCGGGCTGCCCACCGGGTCCCGGTACAGCGCCGCGAGGAGGAGCCCGGCCAGCAGGTAGGCGACGACCGAGAAGAGGTACGGCCCACCCAGGTCCGGTACACCCAGCCCGCTGCCCAGGGCCGCTCCGGGCGCCGCGAGGTTGGGTCCGACGACCGAGCCGACCGTGGTCGACCACAGGACTATCGACATGGTGCGCGCACGAGTGCCCGAGCCCACGTTGTCGGCTGCCGCGTACCGGGACTGCAGGTTGGTCGCGTTCGCCACCCCGTAGAGCGTGAGGCCCAGCAGCAGCACGACGAGCTGCCCCACCACAGCGGCCGTGACGATGAGCAGCGCACCGACGGTGGACAGGCCGTAGCCGAGGGACAGCGCCCAGCGACGCCCGCGGACCTGGGCGAGCGTCGCGAGGGGGATCGAGGCGACGGCGGCCGCGAGCACGCCGACCGCCTGCGCCAGCCCGGCCATGGACGTGCCACCGAGGCTCTCCGCGAGCAGTGCGCCGACGGCGGCACCGGACGCGACGCCGACCCCGGCCAGCAGGTTGCTGAGGACGAGCACGACCAGGTTGCCGCGGGAGCGCGGCACCTCCGGGGAGGTCGGTGCGACGGGCTCGGCGGCCGCACCGGCGGCGTCGACGGCGCCCTCGGCGGTCGCTGGAACCTCGGACGGCGGTTTCTCCACGATTTCCTCTCATTGGCGTAGCACCTACCGGAACGGTAGACCGCTATGGGTTGCGGAAGTCATCGGATAATGCGAGGTGACACTGCCTCAGGAGGCTCTGCACCGTCGTCGTCCACAGGCTCGTACACAGGTTCGTGTCCTCTGAGAGCAGAAAGTTACGCACGACTCGCCGTAGAAGTGCCCGTTCTCCGCGAATTCCTGCCGATCTGCTGGCAGTATGGGGCCTCGTCGTCGGGCGGGTACCGCCGCACGACGTGACCGAAGAAGGGAACCGCATGTCGCTCAACAAGTCCGAGCTCGTCTCGGCCATCGCCAACAAGGCTGAGATCAACAAGACCGAGGCCGAGGCCGCGCTCAACGCCTTCCAGGAGGTTCTGATCGAGTCGCTCGCCAAGGGTGAGGCCGTCAAGGTGACGGGCTTCCTCTCGGCCGAGCGCGTCGAGCGTGCCGCCCGCACGGGTCGTAACCCGCGCACCGGCGAGGAGATCCAGATCCCCGCGAACTTCGGTGTGAAGATCAGCGCCGGCTCGCTGCTGAAGAAGGCCGTCGCGAAGTGACCCTTCGCCGCTGATTTTTCCAGCGACGCGAAGGCCCGGCTCCCTGACGGGGGCCGGGCCTTCGCATGTTCTACAGGTCGCCCTTGCGCTCCAGGTACCGCATGGCTATCCAGCCCATCGGGACCCGGCCCCAGTAGGTGCACAGGCGGTACAGGATGGTCACGGAGAACGCGATGGTCGCCGGCACGCCCGCGGCCGACAGACCGGCCGTCAGGGCGCCCTCCACACCACCCAGGCCACCCGGCGTCGGGATGAGCGCGCCGAGCGCGTTGCCCACGAGGTTGACGAGCGCGATGTCGACCAGGGAGAGCGACTCACCGAACGCCGCCAGGCAGCACCACAGGGCGACGATGTAGCCGAGCGTCATGATGAGGTTCCCGGCCACGCCGAGCGCCAGCCGGCCGGGGTGGCTCAGCATCTGCGCCAGCCGGGGCCACACCTGGCGCAGCCGTGGCCGGATGTATCCCATGCCCCAGCGCCGCACGGGCGGCACCAGGAGCGTCGCGACGACGGCGAGCGCGACGCCCGCGAGCGTGATCAGCACGGCGGGCGACGGCAGCTCGACGAGGGCGCCGGAGCCCGTGAAGATCGACAGGGCGACGAGCAGCAGCACGGTGACGACGAACTGCGACACCTGCACCAGCGCGACGGTGGCGACCGCCATCGACATCGAGACCCCGCGCTGGGTCAGCAGCCGCAGGTTGAGTGCCGCCGGGCCGATCCCCGCCGGTGCGGCCAGGGCGACGAACGATCCGGCGGCAGCCGTGAGCGTGGCCCGTCCGATGGGAACCCGCGCCGGGGAGAACGCGACGAGCGTGAGACCGGCCCCGAGCCAGGTGAGGATGGCGAGTGCGAAGGCCAGCGCGATCCACCACGGGTTCGCCTCGCGCACGGCCTGGGCGATCTCGTCGAAGTTGATGGTCGTGACGATCACGGCGATCGCGACGATCATCAGGGTGGTGGTGAGCACCGTGCGCGCGCTGAACCGGGAGATGCGCTGAGGCTGCACGCTGGCCTCGGGCAGGCGCTCGACGAGGGCGTCACGCAGCTCTCCCAGGAGGCCCTTCGCGCGCCGCACCTCCTCACGGGTGGTCCGCGGCAGGGCGATGGACTGGATCAGCGGCCCGATGGCGGCGATGTCGGCGTCGGGCAGGGCACGGACCGCCGAGGCGACGGCGCGGTGCGGCCCGACCCGCAGCCCGATGAGCGCGAGCATCTGCACGAGATCGAGACGCCGGGACAGCGGCGACGAGGCGATGTCGCCCTGTTCCCAGCCGGTGATCCACACGCGGGCGCCCTCGTCCTCGCCCGGCGTGGGGCCGCGCTGGGTGAGGACGACGTCCTGCGTGAGGGCACGGTGCGTCAGGCCGGCGGCGTGCGCCCGCCCGAGCTGTTCCCAGGCCTCGGCCAGGACGCCGTCGTGCACGTCGGAGTCGGGCAGGTCGCGGAGCGAGACGGCGGGGGAGGCGTGCTCGAGGACGAGCGCTATCGAGTCGCCGAACTCGCCGATCCCCAGGAGCCGCGGGGTGCGGACGCCCGCGGCAGTCGCCGCGTAGGACAGCAGGGCCGTGCGCTCGGCGACCGCCTTGAGCGAGATGGCGGCCCGGCCCTCGATGCCGCGCAGGCGCAGGGCCTGCCACAGCCGGGTGATGAGGCCGACGACCTGGCGGTCGCCGTCGAGGACCACCACGTCGCGCCGCACCCCGTCGGCACTGTCCAGCGCGTACACGCGGTGGTCACCGGCGCGGCTCAGGGCGAGCGCCACGGGATCGTCCGAGGCGTCGTCGTTCCCGGCGCGGCCGGCGTCGTCGCCCGTGGCGCCGTCCTGCCCTGTGGCGGCGTCCGTGTCGGAGGAGCCTGCGGTCCCGGCGCCCGGGTGCACCCGGGTCAGCGAGATGGGCGCGTAGCCGGCGCGGCGTACGGCCGCGACCAGCTCCGCCCCGTAGGCGCGCTCGCTGCGGGTGCCCGACACGTACTGCACGGAGCAGCCGGCGAGCCGGCCGAGCAGCAGCGCGACGAGCACGCCGGGCAGCGATACCTGGCCAGTGATCAGCACGATGAGCAGGGCCGCGAACATGAGGTTCCACGAGATGCGGACGGTGCGACGGCGCGTCGCGGGCCCGGCGACGGTGAGCATCGCGGTCACGGCGACCGCGTACTCCGGGATGGTCAGCACGTATCCCGTGCCGCGTTCCCACACGGACAGGCCCCGCACCAGCTCGTCCGAGCCCAGGTGGTGCACGAGGACCGTCGTCAGGACGCCGAGCAGCAGGCCGAGGACCGCCGCGACGATGGACTCGATGATCTGTCTGCCCAGGCGGCGGATCCCGAGCTCGATCATCACGGCCACCGGCGCGAACAGGCTGACCAGGCCCTGTAGCACCGCGACGGGGACGAACAGGATGGTCGCGAGCAGGTCGTTGAAGCTCCGGACGTCCTCGGTCACGCCCTCCGTGGTGCCGTGTGCGACGACCGACAGGACCATGACGCCCGCGATGCCGAGCGCGCACGCGACCATCCAGACCAGCGCGCGCGGGTGCCGCACCCGCTCCTCCGGGGAGTCGACGACGCGGACGAGGCCGTACCCGGCCGGCGCCGTATGCGGTGCGTCGGACGGTTCGGCACCGGCGTCAGCACGGCCGGTGCGCGAGTTGGACATGCTCCGGATTCTAGGGCCGTTGGCTCTCGCATGACCGGAGGGCGGACGGTGACACCCGTGATGTCCGGGTCAGGTCGCGGATCTCCCCGGCATTCGCCCGCAGATTCTCAGCGGATCCCCAGCGCCTCGCGCCACTCGGCCGGCACGAGGGCGTAGCCGACGAACGCCACCACGTCGAGGAGGGTGTGGGCGATGACCAGGGGGATGACGCGGCGTCGTCCGCCGGCCTGGAAGCGCTGCGAGGTGTAGAACCACGAGAAGACGACCCCCATCACCACGTTCCCCAGGAACGGTCCGATGCCCTGGTACAGGTGGTACGACCCGCGCAGCAGCGAGCTGGCGACGATGAACTTGATCCGGTTCCAGCCGAGCTCCCGCGTCCGCTCGTACAGGTAGCCGACGGCGATCACCTCTTCCACGAGGCCGTTCTGGAACGCGCTGAGCAGCAGCACCGGCACGGTCCACCAGTGGACGTCCAGGGCGCTGGCCTGCACCTCGACGGTGATGCCCAGGGCACGCCCGAGGGCGTAGAACGCGAGGCCGGGTATGCCGATCGCCGCGGCGAGGGCCACGCCCCACCCGAGGTCGCGGCCCGGTCCGGAACCGTCGAGCCCGAGGCTGCGGACGGCGCTGCGGCCCTGCCCGCTGAGCAGGTACAGCGCCAGGGCCACGGGGACGAGGGCGAACCCGATGCTCAGCAGCTGGTACACCAGGTCGAGGTACGGGCGTTCGGACTGGCTCGCGTTGAGCGTTGCGGTCTGCTCCGCGAGCGGTGTACCGGCCGTGAGCCGGGCCGCGATGTTGACGATGGCGTAGACAGCCGACTGGCCCAGGCTGAGCCCGAGCACTATCCACACCTCGGCGGCGACACGACGGTTGGAGGGCACGGCCCGTTTATAGCAGCCGCGGCTGAGAGGGCTCGCGCCCGGCAACGGTCGGCAGAACGTCACGTGATCGGCACCCCGAGGAGCCGACCACCTGACGTTCTGCCGACCAGCGCGGTCCAGCGGAGCAGGGTCAGCGGTTGGACGCGCGCCGGACGAAGTCCGCCAGGTCCGCGGCCTGGGCCCCCCGTGACTCCGGGTGGACGTACATCATGTGTCCCGCCGGGTAGACACGGGTCTCGATGCGGTCGCGGTAGGACGCGGGGATCGCCATCTGGTCGAGGCTGTACTCGATGGCCTCGACGGGAACGCCGCCGTCGTACCGGCCCATGGCGATGTGCACCCGCAGGTGCGGGTTGACGATCATGGCCGTGGCGAGCTTGTCGGCGACGTCGACGGCCTGGCCCTCGAACTCCTTGTACGACCACGGGTGCACCTGGCGGGACAGCGTCTCGTAGACCGCGTCGTGCTCGTACTCGAGCTCGCCCCGCAGGTAGTGGTGCAGCGCGGCGGTGTACGGCCCGGCGATCGCGGTCATGAACGGGTCGTACGGCATCTGCTCGTGGATGTAGTGGTCCGCCGGCCCGGTGAACCGGGTGTCGAGGCGGCCCGTCACCAGGCGGCGCTCGCGGAGCAGCTCCGCGTAGACGCGCGTGTGCTCGAGGCGGAGGTTCGCGCGGTCCACGTAGTCCTCGCTCAGCCCGGTCAGGGAGGCGATCTTCGAGACGGCGGCAGCCCGCTCGTCGTCGGGCACGCGGGCCCCGCGGGCCAGGACGGAGGCGTACGTCTCGGCCCAGTCCCGTGCCTCCGCCACGACGTCGTCAAGGGCCCGCTCGCCGAGGAGCCCGTGGTACTGCGCCGTCGCGGCGTAGAGCGGCAGGAACAGCGCGTGCGGCAGGTTGGAGCGCTCGCCGTCGAACAGCGCCTCCAGGTTCAGGGCCGGGGCCACCAGCATGACGCCGTTGAGGAACATCCCGAAGCGCTGCTGCAGGTACTCGGCCAGTGCGGCGCCGCGCGTCCCGCCGTAGGACTCGCCGATCAGGAACTTGGGGCTCATCCACCGGTCGTGACGGCTCGTCCACAGGCGGATGATCTCGCCGACGGACTCGAGGTCGCCCGTGAACCCGTGGAACGGCTTGGCCTTCTCGCCCTCGGTGGCCCGCGAGTAGCCGGTGGAGACCGGGTCGATGAACACGAGGTCGGAGACGCGCAGCAGGGTCTCCGGGTTGTCGACGAGCCCGTACGGGGGCGGGGTCAGGTCGCCGACGTCGCCCGAGTCGACCCGCCGGGGTCCGAGCAGGCCCAGGTGCAGCCACACCGACGACGAGCCGGGGCCGCCGTTGAACGCGAACGTCACCGGGCGGCGTGTCACGTCGATGGCGCCCGTGTCCGGCGAGGAGTCGAGCGTGTAGTACGTGATCGAGACCTCGGCCTTGGCCTTGCGGCCGTCGTACGTGTCCTCGGTGTGCACCTCCTGGCGCAGCACGATCCGGCCGGTCGTGGCCGTGTAGGTGAGGTCGCCCTGCGGGGTGTGCAGGGTGTGCCTGGTGGTGACGAGGTCGTCGGCGGGTTCCGGCTTCACCGCCGTCCCCGAGGTGTTCGTCGTCGCGGAGTCGGTCTGCGTCTTCTCATCGTCCGTCACGCGGGGAACCTACCTCGCCCGGTGCGGCGACTCCAGGGCGAATGTGCTTGCGCTCCCGGACCGCATCCGGCAAACTGGTTTGCAGTACAAACCAGTTTCGAGAGGCGATCACCATGACGAACGGCCAGACGTCGGGCAGTCCTGAGGTTCCGGGAGACGCGGCGGGGCTCGACCCGGCCGAGACGCTCCGGATGATCCGGCAGCAGCAGGAGGCGGCCCGGGACGCCACGGAGCCCGACGGCCGACTGCTGTTCGGAGCCTGGGGTCTCGCGTGGCTGATCGGATACCTCGCCCTGTGGACGACGGCGCGCGACACGGGCAGCCCGGAACGCTGGGCGGGCTGGGTGCTCGCGGGCTGCATCGTCGGCGCGATGGCCTTCACGATCGTGCACAGCGTCACGCGGACCGCGGGCACCCGCGGGACGAGCGCTCGCACCGGTGCCATGTACGGCTGGACCTGGTTCCTGGCGTTCACGGCGTTCGGCGTCCTGATCGGCGCCATGGGCGACGCAGGTGCCCCGCCGGAGGTGATGGCGATCGCCGCCAACGGGTTCGCGTGCCTCGTGGTCGGCCTCATGTACATCGCGGGCGGGCTCCTCTTCGACGAGAACCGCATGTCCGCCGTCGGCGCGTGGATGCTGGTCACCGCCTGCCTGGCGGCGTTCGCGGGGATGCCGAACACCTACCTCGTGATGGCGGTCGCCGGCGGTGGCGGATTCCTGGCCATGGTCGTGGTGGAGCAGGGGATCCGAGCCCGGCGCAGGTCCCCGCACGTCGCGGGACGGGCGCTGGGCGGTGGGCGGAATGCCTGACGAGCTGGACACGGTCATCCACGCCCCCGCGCGCCTGCGGGTCATGGCGGCGCTCGCCGCGCTGGGCCGCGGCGACGAGGTGGCCTTTCCGAAGCTGCGCAAGCTCCTGGACATGACCGCCGGAAACCTGTCGACCCACCTGCGCAAGCTCGAGGACGCGGGGTACGTGCGGGTCACCAAGACCCACGAGGGCCGGATGCCTGCCACGTACCTCGCCCTCACCGATACCGGCCGCACCGCGTTCGCGGACTACCAGGCGGCACTGATGGACCTACTGAACGGAGCACGCGGATGAACGCGGTAGAGGTCAAGGGGGTGACCCGGCGCTTCGGCGACGTCGTCGCCCTCGACGGGGTCTCGATGGAGGTGGGGCACGGCGAGCTCGTCGGCATGCTCGGCCCGAACGGGGCCGGCAAGTCGACGCTGCTCTCCCTGGTCAGCGGGCAGCGCCGGCCCGACGCCGGGGTCGTGCGCCTCGACGGACGCGACCCGCGCGACCCGCGGGCCCGCACGGTGCTCGGCCTCACCCCGCAGGAGACCGGGCTGCCCGCGACGCTCCGGGTGCGTGAGGTGGTCGACTTCGTGGGCGGCCACTACCCCGACCCGGTCCCGACGGGCGAGCTGCTGGAGCAGTTCGGGCTCGACGACCTGGGCCGGCGGCAGACCGGGTCGCTCTCCGGCGGGCAGAAGCGGCGGCTGGCCGTCGCGATGTCGCTCGTGGGCCGGCCGGGCGTCGTGCTCCTCGACGAGCCGACGACCGGGCTCGACGTGTCCGGTCGCACGGCCCTGTGGGACGCCATCAGGGCCTACCACGCGGGCGGCGGCACGGTGCTGCTCACCTCCCACTACCTGGAGGAGGTGCAGGCCCTGGCGGAACGCGTGGTCGTGATCGACCACGGCAAGGTGCTCGCCGACGACTCCCTCGCGACCGTCCTCGCCCGGGTGGGCGTGCGGCGCGTGCGGCTGACCGACGGCGCCGGGGTGCGGCAGGAGCATCTCGTCCCCGACTCGGACGCCTTCGTGCGTGACCTGGTCACGTCCGGCACCGAGTTCTGCGACCTGGAGATCCAGGGCGCGTCCCTGGAAGAGGCCTTCGGGCAGCTCGTGGGCCACGAGGCCACGGAAGGAGCAGTGCGATGAGCGATGCGACGAGCACGACGACCGCCGGAACCACGAGGCGGCCGGGCACCAGCACACCCTCGGAGCAGGGCGCGGGCGGGCACACGCAGCCGTTCCTCAGGCTGTCCTGGCTGCACCTCAAGTACCAGTTCCTGGAGACCGTCCGGATCCCCATCGCCGTGCTAGGGAACATGCTCTTCCCGTCGCTGTCGATGTTCTTCTTCGTCGTGCCGCAGACGGCTGTCGCGGGCAATCCCCTCTTCGCGACCACCGCCGTCGCGGGCCTCGGGCTGTTCGCGATCTGCTCGGCCAGCCTGTTCACGTACGGGCTGGGGGTGGCCGAGGACCGGCAGCTGCCGTTCTACCCGTTCCTGCGGTCGCTGCCGGCGGGACCCGGCCCGCAGATGGTCGCGCGCGTCCTGAACGGTGGCATCTTCTCGCTGTTCGGCCTGCTGCCCCTGATCCTCATCGGCTGGCTGTTCACCGAGGCCACCGTGACGCCGGGGCAGCTCCTCGCCGGGATCGGGACCATCCTCGCGGTATCCGTGCCGTTCGTGCTGCTCGGCATGGCCATCGGCTACGCGATGTCGGCCAAGGCCGCGCTGCCCGTCGTGCAGATCATCCTGTTCCCGCTGGCCTTCGCGGGCGGCCTGTTCCTGCCGCCCCAGATGTTCCCCGGCTGGCTCGACGCGATCTCCCAGGCGACACCCACGCGCGCCGGCCGCGACCTGCTGGTCGAGGCCACCACGGGGGCGGAGGCCTACGCCATGGCCCTCCCGGTCCTGGCCGGCTGGACCCTGCTGTTCCTGGTGCTGGCCGTGGTGACCTACCGCGCGGACGAGGGCCGCCGCTTCCGCTGACCCGTGTCCACGAGAAGGGGTCAGGTCGTTCGGTCGAGGCGCAGGGAGTTCAGCACCACCAGGACGCTGCTCGCCGCCATCGCCCCGCCCGCGATCATCGGGCTGAGCAGTCCGGCCGCCGCCAGCGGGATCGCCGCGACGTTGTACGCGAACGCCCAGAACAGGTTCTGCTTGATGATCCGCAGGGTCTTCCGGGACAGGCGTACGGCGGTCGCGGCGGCCCGCAGGTCACCGCGGACCAGCGTGATGTCGCTCGCCTCGATCGCGACGTCCGTTCCGGTGCCCATCGACAGACCGAGGTCGGCCGTGGCGAGGGCGGCGGCATCGTTCACACCGTCGCCCACCATGGCCACCGTGCGCCCCTCCGCCTGGAGGCGGGCCACCACGGCGGCCTTGTCCGCGGGCAGCACGCGGGCGATCACGTCGGCCTCTGGAATGCCGACGGTCCGCGCGGTCACCCGGGCAGCGCCGGCGGAGTCCCCGGTCAGCAGGTAGGGGCGCAGGCCGAGCTCCTGGAGCTCGGCCACCGCACGGGCCGACGTCGGCTTGGCCGGGTCGCGCAGCGTGATCACCCCGGCCGCGGTGCCGTTCCAGGCCACGGCCACCGCGGTGGCCCCTGTCTCCTCCTGCTGCTCGACGGCGGCCAGCACGTCCGCGGGGACCGTCACGCCCTGCTCGGCGAGCCAGGCGACACGGCCGACCAGGACCCGGCGGGTGTTCAGGGCGCCGCCGAGGGCCAGACCGGAGTGCGCGCGCCGGACGAGTCCCTCGACGCCGCCGCCGGGGTGCGCGATGAAGCCGGTGACCTCGAGCGGGGTCTCGGCGTCCGGCTCTCCGGCCGCGCGCCCTGCGGCGGTGACCGCCTGTGCGATCGGGTGCTCGCTCAGCGACTCGACGACGGCGGCGTACCGCAGCACGTCGGCCGCGTCGGTGAGGTGGTTGGCGTCGTCCGGGCCCTGCCCGTGGCCCTCGGCCGCCTGCGCCTGTCGCGTCCCGCCGCCCCACACGTCGACCACGCGCATGCGGCCCTCTGTCACCGTGCCGGTCTTGTCGAGCACCACGGTGTCGACGCGCCGCGTGCTCTCGAGCATCTCCGGCCCGCGGATGAGTACGCCGAGCTGCGCGCCGCGCCCCGTGCCGACCAGGATCGCCGTGGGCGTGGCCAGGCCGAGCGCACACGGGCACGCGATGATCAGCACCGCGACGGCGGCGGTGAACGCGGCCTCGACGTCAGCCGTGAGAGTGAGCCAGGCCGCCAGGGTGAGCACGGCCAGGACCAGCACCACCGGCACGAACACCGAGGAGATCCGGTCCGCGAGCCGGGCGACGGGTGCCTTGCCCGTCTGTGCCCGCGCGACGAGCCGCCCGATGCGAGCCAGCATCGTGTCCTCGCCCACGCGCGTGGCGCGCACGAGCAGGTGCCCGGAGGTGCTCACCGTGCCGCCCACGACGTCGTCACCCGGCGACACGTCGACCGGCACCGGTTCGCCGGTGACCAGGGACGTGTCGAGCGCGGTGGCTCCCGCCACCACCGTGCCGTCCGTGGCGACGGTCCCACCCGGGCGCACCGCGAACACGTCGCCGACCTGCAGGGCGGCGACGGGTACCGCGGTGGTCCGCCACCCGCCGCCGGGGAGCCGCATGGGGGTGGCGTCCGGGCCGAGCGTGACGCGTTCCGCGTCCTTGGCGCCCAGATCGATGAGGGCGCGCAGCGCGTCGCCCGCGCGGCGGCGGGACCGGTGCTCCGCGTACCGGCCGGCCAGCAGGAACGTGGTGACCACGGCGCCCACCTCGAAGTACACGCCGGGCCACTGCCCCGCGGCGGCGGGCCGGAACGCGCCGGCGACCAGGACCCACAGCGACCACAGGGTCGCCGCGAGCACACCGATCGACACCAGCGTGTCCATCGTGGAGCTCGCGTGCCGCGCGGCGCGGGCGGCAGCGGTATGGAACGGCCAGGCGCCCCATGTGGCGACGGGCAGCGCCAGCGCGGCGACCACCCACTCGCTGCCCGGGAAGTGCAGACCCGGGACCATCGACAGCAGGAGCACCGGGACGGTCAGCACCACCGAGACCCGCAGCCGGCGCAGCAGGTCGTCGCCGCGGTACCCGGCGGGCGCGCCAGGGTGCTCGCCGGACGGGCCGGCGCCGTCCGGCCCGTCGTCGCCCGCCGGTACGCCGGGTGCGGCCCCGTCCGGCGTCCGACGCCGGGTGACGCGCGCCTCGTACCCCGCCGACTCGACGGCGCCGACCAGGTCCTGGTCGGTGACCTGCGTCGACAGCACCACGTGCGCCGACTCCAGCGGCAGGTTGACGGTCGCGGCGACGCCGTCGAGCCGGTTGAGCCTGCGCTCCACCCGGGCCACGCACGAGGCGCACGTCATCCCGGACACGGCGAGCTCCACCTCGCCGACAGGGTGGCCTGCCTCAGTGGTGGTCACGGTTCTCCTCGGAGCTGGTCGGTATCGCCCAGCGGAGGTCGTCCACAGGCCTGGCGGTGTGCGGGCTGGTGCGGTGCCGAGCGGTCAGGACGGGACGATCGGCAGGGTCCGGTTCGCCTGGCGGGCCGGGGCCTGCGCGGCGGCCTCGGCGGCGACGGCGTCCTCGAGCACGTCGACGCCGGTCACGTCGTAGCCGGCCTCGTCGACGGCCTCGCGCAGCGGCGCCTCGTCGAGGGGCAGGCCGGAGATCACGCGCACCAGCGACTCCTCGCCCGCGTGCAGCTCCACGCTGACGTCCTGGACGTCCGGGACGTCGCGCAGCTCGTTGGTCACGGCAGACACGCAGTGGCCGCAGGTCATCCCGGTCACAGCAAGCGTGGTCACGGTGGTCATGTCATCTCCTCGGATCGCTGCTGGTGGGCGTTCACATGCGGATGAGGCGGGCGATCGCCTCGGAGGCTTCCTTGACCTTGGCGGCGCCGTCGTCGTCGGACGCCTTGGCCGCGTCCACGACGCAGTGTCCCAGGTGGTCCTCGACGAGGGCGAGGCTCACCGCCTGCAGGGCCTTGGTCACCGCGCTGACCTGGGTGAGCACGTCCACGCAGTACACGTCCTCGTCGATCATGCGCGCGATGCCGCGCACCTGACCCTCGATGCGGCGCATACGCTTGAGGTACGCCGGCTTGTCGGACGCGTAGCCGTGGGGCCCGTCGTGCGCGCCGTGGTGGCCGTGCTCCTCGCCCTGGGGCGGGGCAGCGACCACTGCTGCCTCGGTGGTCTCCGTCGCCTGGGTCATACCACTATGACATACCCCTCCGGGGTAAACAGTCAAGTGCGCAGGCCATGCCGTCACCGGCTGGACGCCCCGGGATGCGGTCGGCGCCACCACGCGTAGCGTGACAAGGGACCGACACCCAGCTCAACGACGATCTGGAAGGGGAAGTCCGATATGCCTGAGAACAAGGCCGTCGCGTATCGCGAACCTGGTGTGGTCGAGGTGGTCGACATCGACTACCCGACGTTCGAGCTCCGGGACGGCCCCGGAGTCAACCCGGCCAACGTGGGCCGCAAGGTGCCGCACGGTGTGATCCTGCGGACCGTCGCGACGAACATCTGCGGCTCCGACCAGCACATGGTCCGTGGCCGGACGACAGCACCGCCCGGGCTGATCCTCGGCCACGAGATCACCGGCGAGGTCGTCGAGAAGGGCTCCGACGTCGAGTTCCTGAACGTGGGCGACATCGTCTCCGTGCCGTTCAACATCGCGTGCGGGCGCTGCCGCAACTGCAAGGAGCGCAAGACCGGCATCTGTCTCAACGTGAACCCGGACCGCCCCGGTTCGGCGTACGGGTACGTCGACATGGGGGGCTGGGTCGGCGGGCAGGCCGAGCACGTGCTGGTGCCGTACGCGGACTTCAACGCGCTCAGGTTCCCGGACCGGGACCAGGCGCTCGAGAAGATCATGGACCTGACGATGCTCAGCGACATCTTTCCCACGGGCTTCCACGGGTGTGTGAGCGCGGGGGTGGGCGTGGGGTCGACGGTGTACGTGGCGGGCGCCGGCCCCGTGGGGCTGGCCGCCGCGGCGTCCGCCCACCTGCTGGGTGCCGCCGTTGTCATCGTGGGCGACCTCAACCCGGACCGGCTGGCGCAGGCGCGCTCGTTCGGCTGCGAGACGGTCGACGTCTCCGCCGGGCCGGTCGGCGAGCAGATTGAGCAGATCCTTGGGGAACCGGAGGTGGACTGCGGTGTCGACGCGGTCGGGTTCGAGGCTCGCGGGCACGGTGCCGACGCCGCGACGGAACAGCCTGCCGCGGTGCTCAACAGCCTCATGGAGGTGACCCACGCGGGCGGCTCGCTCGGCATCCCGGGCCTGTACGTCACGGGCGACCCCGGCGCGGCGACCGAGGCGGGAAAGGTCGGCTCGCTGTCCCTGCGGCTGGGGCTGGGCTGGGCCAAGTCGCACACGTTCACGACCGGCCAGTGCCCGGTGATGAAGTACCACCGCGGCCTGATGAAGGCGATCCTCCACGACAAGGTGCAGATCGCGAAGGCCGTCAACGCGAAGGCCATCCCGCTGACCGAGGCGCCGACGGGGTACCAGGCGTTCGACGAGGGCGCCGCGACGAAGTTCGTGCTCAACCCGAACGGCTACATCAAGTCCGAGTAACCCTGCCGCCGAGGTAGTCCTCTGGCGAGGTAGTCACCCAGCGTGTGCTGGATGACTACCTCGCTACCTGACTACCTCGCCAGGTGACTACCTCGGGGTGGTCGTGGCGGTCGCCGCCGCCCTCGCCGCCGCGGGCAGCGCGTCCAGGATGCGGTTCACCGCGGCGTCGTCGTGCGCGGCGGAGACGAACCACGCCTCGAAGACCGACGGCGGGAGATTGACCCCCGACTCCAGCATCGAGTGGAACAGGGCGGTGTACCGGAACGTCTCCTGGGCCTGCGCCTGTGCGTAGTCGCGCACCCCGGAGGCGGCGGCCAGCGGCCCGAAGAACACGGAGAACAGCGAGCCCGCGCGCTGCACGCGGTGCTCCACGCCCGCCGCGCTCAGCGCCTCGCCCACGGCGTCCGAGAGCGTGGCGGCAACCTCGTCCACCCGGGCGTACACGGCGTCGTCGGCCAGGCGGAGGGTCGTGAGACCCGACGCGACCGCGACGGGGTTACCCGACAGCGTGCCCGCCTGGTAGACGGGGCCCAGCGGTGCCAGGTGGTCCATGACCGACGCGGGCCCGCCGAGCGCCGCGACCGGCATGCCGCCACCGACGACCTTGCCGAACGTGAACAGGTCGGGGGTGTAGCCATCGCCCCCGGCGCCGCGGACGGCCTCGTTCTCGAGGCCCCACCAGCCGGACGGGCCCACCCGGAACCCGGTGAGCACCTCGTCCATGACGAACAGCGCGCCGTGCGCCGACGTGATGCGCCGCAGGCCCTCGTTGAAGCCCTCGGCCGGCGGCACCACGCCCATGTTCGCGGGCGACGCCTCGGTGATGACGGCGGCGATCTCCGAGCCGCGCTGCGCGAACGCCGCCTCGACGGCCGCGAGGTCGTTGTAGGGCAGCACCAGCGTCTCGGCGGCGGTGGCCTCGGTGACACCCGCCGAACCCGGCAGCGCGAGCGTCGCCACACCCGAACCGGCCTCGGCCAGCAGCGCGTCCATGTGCCCGTGGTAGCAGCCGGCGAACTTGATGACGAGGGGCCGGCCCGTGATCCCGCGGGCGAGGCGGATCGCCGTCATCGTCGCCTCGGTGCCCGTGGACACGAGGCGGACGCGCTCGGCTGCGGGCACCCGGCGCCGGACCTCCTCCGCGAGGTCGATCTCCGCGACCGTCGGGGCGCCGAACGACAGGCCACGCGCCGCGGCCTCCTGCACGGCGGCGACGACGTCTGGGTGCGCGTGCCCGAGCAGGGCGGGACCCCACGAGCACACCAGGTCCACGTACTCGCGCCCCGCCACGTCCGTGACGTACGGACCGCTGGCCGAGGCGAGGAACCGCGGGTCGCCGCCCACGCTCCGGTACGCGCGCACGGGCGAGTTCACGCCGCCCGGGATGGCGCCCTGCGCGCGCAGGAACGCCGCGTGGTTCGCCTCGGGCGCCCGGCGCAGCCCCTGGCTCTCGATCGCTTCGCTCACTTGATCCACTCCGCAATCTCCAGGGCCCAGTACGTGAGGATCACGTCGGCGCCCGCTCGCTTGATGCTCGTCACCGACTCCAGGACCGCGCGGTCCCTGTCGATCCAGCCGTTCGCGCCGGCCGCCTCGATCATGGCGTACTCGCCCGACACCTGGTACGCCGCGACCGGCACGTCGCTCCGGTCGGCGACGGCCCGCAGCACGTCCAGGTACGAACCGGCGGGCTTCACCATCACGAGGTCGGCGCCCTCGGCGAGATCCAGGTCGGCCTCGCGCAGGCCCTCGCGGCCGTTGGCGTAGTCCATCTGGTACGTCTTGCGGTCCCCCGTGAGCTCCGAGTCCACGGCCTCGCGGAACGGACCGTAGTACGCGCTCGCGTACTTGGCGCTGTAGGCGAGGACGCTCGTGTCGGCGAAGCCAGCATCGTCCAGGGCGTCCCGGATCATCGCCACCTGGCCGTCCATCATGCCCGAGGGCGAGATCACGTCGGCGCCCGCCTTCGCCTGCGCCACCGCCATGGAGCCGTAGCGGGTGAGCGTCGCGTCGTTGTCCACAACCCCTGTGGACGTGAGGACGCCGCAGTGGCCGTGGTCGGTGAACTCGTCGAGGCAGGTGTCCGCCATGAGCACCGGGGTCGCCGCGCCCGGCGCCAGCCCTTCGTCCAGCACCTGCCGCGACGCCCGCAGTGCCCGCTGCAGGATGCCGTCCGGCGCGTCGGCCTGCGACCCGCTGGCGTCCTTGACGGCGGGGATGCCGAACAGCATGACGCCGCCCAGTCCCGCGTCCCGGGCGGCGCGGACCGCGCCGACCAAGGAGTCCTCGGTGTGCTGCACCTGGCCGGGCATGCTGGCCAGCGGTACCGGCTCGGTCAATCCTTCCTTGACGAAGAGCGGCAGCACCAGGTCGGCCGGGTGCAGCCGGGTCTCCGCGACCAGCCGGCGCATGCCCGGTGTGGCGCGCAGACGACGCGGTCGGTACACGATCCCGGTGGAGCTCAAGGTGTCCTGCTTTCTGTTCTGTTCCTGGGTGTCTGACACGCTCGCAGTACGGCATCGGCCAGGGCCTCGTCCGTCGGTTCGGCGGCGACGGCTAGCACCGTGTGCCCGACGTCGCCCGCTACGCGGGCCGACGGCTCCCCGATCGCGACGACCCGCTGCGGGCCCAGCTGCTCCTTGATCTGGCGCGCCACCGAGCCGGAGGTCACCACGACGACGTCGTACGGCCGCCGGAGCTCCGCGGGGAGCTCCCGGGGCACCGTCCGATAGGCCGTCACGACGTCGGCCGCCCAGCCCTTCGCCTCGAGGCCGGCGCGCAGCGTGTCGGACGCGAGGTCGCCGAGCGGGAGCAGCACGCGGGGCCCGCGGCTGCCGGGGAGGAGCGTGCCCCGGGGTGTCGCGACAGGGAAGGTGGCAGCGAGCCCCACGGCGGTCGCGGTCTCCGGCACCAGGTCGACGACTGCGCCGCGGTCGGCGAGCGCACGCCGCGTCGCTGGGCCTACGGCTGCCCACCGGGTCGAGACCAGCACACCTTCCTCGGTCGGGTCGGCACCGGACCGGTCGGCGGACGCCGCGCCGAGCAGCGCGTCCACCGCGTTCACGCTCGTGATCGCCACCCAGTCGTACGCGCCGGAGGCGACCCGCGCGCGGGCCGCGTCGAGCTCGGCAGGGTCCTTGACGGGGGCCCGCTCGATCACGGGCGCCGCCACCGGGTCCAGCCCGCGCCCGCGCAGCAGCGTGAGCAGCCCGGAGGCGCGCTCCGGCGAACGGGCGACCAGGACGGCCGGCGGTCCGGACGGCGTGGCCGCGCGAAGGGCGGGTTCGGTCACGCCTTCTCCGGCACGGTGGTGCTCAGCGGGGCGAGGCGTTCGGCGCCGTCGGCCAGCAGGTGCTCGGCGACGGCGACGCCCAGCGCACGGGCGGCGTCGTCGATGACCTCGGGCGCGACGTCGGGGGAGAGTCGCGTCTCCCCGTTGCGCGACATCTGCTCCGAGCCGTCCACCGCGGCCACCACGGAGCGCAGCCGGAGGACGTTGTCGGACACCGTCGCGTACGCGCCGACCGGCGCGGCGCAGCCGGCCTCCAGCCGGGCGAGGACCGCACGCTCGGCGAGGACCCCGAGCCGGGTCGGGCGGTGATCGAGCAGGTGGACGGCCTCGGCGAGCTCCGGAACGCGGGGCGGCGCGCCGGCGTCGGACGCGATGTCCGCGGTGCGCACCTCCACGGCGAGCGCGCCCTGGCCGGGGGCCGGGGCGACGACGTCGACGCCGAGCGCCTCGCTGATCACGTCGGTGCGGCCCAGCCGCGCGAGGCCCGCGTAGGCGAGGACGACGGCGTCGAGGTCGGCGTCGGGGCCGAGCGCCCGGTCGAGCCGCGTGCCGACGTTGCCGCGGATGTCGACGACCTCGAGGTCCGGACGGGCGGCCCGGATCTGCGCGGCGCGCCGCGGGGAGCCGGTGCCCACCCGCCCGCCGCGCGGCAGCGTCGCCAGGGTGAGCCCGTCGCGGGCGCACAGCGCGTCGCGCGGGTCGGCGCGCTCGGGCGTCACGTAGGTGAGGTCGGGCGCCGGAGTGGTCGGCAGGTCCTTGAGCGAGTGGACGGCGACGTCGCAGCGGCCGTCCAGGAGCGCCTCCCGCAGAGCCGTGACGAAGACACCGGTGCCGCCGAGGCTGGCGAGGCTCCCGGTCTTCACGTCGCCCTCGGTCCTGATGCGGACCAGCTCGACCGGCCGGCCGGTCAGCTCCTCCAGCCGCTTGGCCACGAGCCCGCTCTGGGTGGTGGCCAGGGCGCTCGCGCGCGTGCCGAGGCGGATCGGCACGACGGCGCCCCGGGTGCTTCCTGGGGTGCTGACGGAGTGGGGGGTCGGGGTCACCATCCCAGTCTCCACCCGAACCCCCGCGGGGGCGAAACCCGGCGGCCTATCTCACAACCTTGCTGGCGGGCTGTCAGAACGTTGTGTCAGAAAGCCGGTTCCGCGAGCCGTTCGGCCGTCCTCCGGGCGTGCCCGACGATCGCCGCCAGCCCGGTGCCGGCGATCCAGCCGCCCGTCACGCCAAGGCCCGGTTCGGCCAGCACCGCCGCCTCGTAATCCTTGATCGCGGCGCGGTAGGCCGGTGTCGGTGGCGGCAGCGAACCGTCCCAGCGCTGGTGCAGGCTGTCCCGCACCCGACCGGTCAGGTCGACGCCGAGCAGGGCCGACGCGTCCCGCCCCGCCTCCTCGGCGGTCGGGTCCGGCGTCGGCTCGCCGATGCGGCCGTAGCTGAGCCGCACCACGTGCCACCCGGGCCCGACGGCGTCGCGCACCCGACGAGCGAGCCACGGCCACTTGGCCGTCGCATGCGTCAGTGCCTTGGCCCGGACGGCGCCCGGCGTCCTGCCGGGGGCGACGAGCATCCCTGAACCGCGCGGGGCCGCGTCCAGCTCCGGTGCCTCCAGGAGGAGCGTGACCAGGCGGATGTCGGCGCCACGCTCGGGGACCGGCGGAACGACACCCCCGACGTGCGACGGACCGGCCTCGGCGCGAGTCGCCAGCACCAGCCGGGGCGCTCGCAGCACCGGACCGCCCTCGACGCTCACCAGCCAGTCGGCGCCGCCGCCGGTCTCGCCGGTCGCCTGCTCGCCGCCGGCCATCCGCTCGACGCCGACGGCCCGCGTCTCCAACCGCACGTCCAGCCGCTCGACCAGGGCGTTCACCAGCGCGTGGATCCCGCCGTCGATCCCGCGCACCGCGGACCCGGCAGGAGCCGCAGCGCGCAGCGACGCCACGGCTCGCGAGAGCGAACGGGTGCGCGTGTACGCGTCGAGCAGCCCGGGGGCGACGGCCGCGACGTCGAGCCGGTCGAGCGGGGCCGAGTGCACCCCCGCCGCGACGGGGGTCACCAGGCGGTCCGCCACCCGGGCACCGAGGCGGGACCGGGCGAGCGTCCCGAGATCGGTCGTGTCGACCAGCCGCGCGGGCAGCACGCGGTCGAGCGAGCCGCGCAGCACGCCCGGCCAGCCGATCGCGCGGCGCACGTCCGCGGCCCACGGACGCGAGGGGATCCCCAGGACGCCCGCAGCCGGCAGCGGGAACGCCCGACCGGCGGCGTAACCCCAGGCCGTGAGCCCGGCGGGTGCCTCGACGGCCAGCCCGAGCTCCTCGGCCAGCCGCTCGACGGCGTCGCCCCGCACAGCGAACGACTCGGCTCCGAGGTCGAGCGGCACGCCGGGCAGCGCGGCGAACGAGCCGCCCCGGACCGGTCCGCCCGCGAGCTCCGACGCCTCGAGCACCACGACGCGCAGCCCGCGCGCCGCGAGCGTGTGCGCGGCGACGAGCCCGCCGATCCCGGCCCCGACGACGACCGCGTCGGCCGCCTCGGGCCGGCCGGTCACCGGAGGCGCTCGGACGGCACGAGGGTCACAGCGAGTGCACCAGCTCGACCACGCGGGTCAGGACGGTCGGGTCCGTGTCGGGCGGAACGCCGTGGCCGAGGTTGACCACGTGCGCCTCGGCCTTGCGCCCGCGTGCGACCACGTCCCGCACGTGCGCCTCCAGGATCTCCCAGGGCGCGGCCAGCAGGGCCGGGTCGATGTTGCCCTGCAGCGGGACTCCCGGCAGCAGGGCGGCCGCCTCGTCGAGCGGGGTCCGGTAGTCGACGCCGACGGCGTGGTCCGTGATCCCCGCCGCGACCAGCACGGACCGCATGGCGGGCAGCAGGTGCCCGGTACCGGTGCCGAAGTGGATGCCGGGCACGCCGGTGTCCGCGACATACGCCAGCGCCCGCGTCGACGACGGGGCCACGCGGGACGTGTAGTCCGCGAGCGAGAGCGACCCGGCCCAGGAGTCGAACAGCTGCACGGCGCTCGCCCCCGCCTCGACCTGTGCCCGGAGGAACGCGCCGGTGAGGTCGGCGGTCCAGGTCACCAGCGCGTCCCACGTCGCGGGGTCGGCGTGCATCAGGGTCCGCGCGGCCAGGTGGTCGCGCGACGGCCGGCCCTCCACCAGGTAGGCGGCGAGGGTGAACGGCGCACCACCGAAGCCCAGCAGCGGGGTCTGGCCCAGCTCGGCCACCGTCAGCGCCACCGCCTCCCTGATCGGGTCGAGAGCAGCGGGGTCCAGCGTGCGGGAGGTGAGCCGCGCGACGTCGGCGGCGGTGCGCCAGGGCTGGTCCATCACCGGCCCGACGCCCGGCTTGATGTCGACCCCGACCCCGGCGAGCTTGAGGGGCACCACGATGTCGGAGAAGAAGACCGCCGCGTCCACCCCGTGCCTGCGCACGGGCTGCAGCGTGATCTCCGACGCGAGCTCCGGCCGCAGGCAGGACTCGAGCATGTCGGTGCCCTGGCGCACCTCCCGGTACTCGGGGAGGGAACGACCGGCCTGCCGCATGAACCAGACAGGCGTACGGCCCCCACGTTCACCCCGGAGGGCCTGCACCAGGGGCGCGGCATCGGTCCGCCCGTCAGCGAGCGGATGAGTGGGAGCGATCGTGGTGGACTTCACGCTGCACGATTCTGCCTTGCCGGGCCGGGGTGCATAAAGTTGGAGCACTGTGGTTCTCCTCTCCCTCACCGCCAGCCACCGCGAGCTCGACCTCGATGCGCTGGAACGCCTGTCCACGGGCTCGTCGTCAGTGGGTCGCGTCGTCGTCGGCACGTGCGGCCCCGTCGCGGGTGCCGTGGTGATCTCGACGTGCAACCGCTTCGAGCTCTACCTCGACGTGGACGCGCCGCTCAGCGGCGACAGCGTGCGGCACGCGACGCGGCACGTCGCCGAGCTGGTGGCCCACGCGTCCGGCGTGACAGGGGACGTCGCGGCGCGAAGCTTCACCGTGCGCACCGGGCCGGAGGTCACCGAGCACCTGTTCGCGGTGGCGTCGGGCCTCGACGCCATGGTCGTCGGCGAGCGCGAGATCGCGGGCCAGGTGAAGCGCTCGCTCGCGGTCGCCCGCGAGCAGGAGACCACGTCCAAGACGCTCGAGCTGCTCTTCCAGACGGCGTCTCGCACCTCCAAGCGGGTCGGTACCGACACGGAGCTCGGCGCCGCCGGCCGCTCCGTGGTCGCGCTCGCCCTGGACCTCGCCGAGCGCGAGCTGCCGCCGTGGGACGGCACGCGGGCCGTGCTGATCGGCACCGGCTCGTACGCGGGCGCGTCCGTCGCGGCCCTCCGGGCGCGTGGCTGCGACGACATCCGCGTGTACTCGCAGTCCGGGCGCGCCGAGGCGTTCGCGGAGTCGCACGGCATCGAGCCGGTGGACTCGCTGGTCGACGCCCTGGCTGACGCCGACCTGGTGGTCAGCTGCAGCGGCGCACGTGGCCGCGCGCAGGCCGAGGCGCTGCCCGACCCGGCGCCGCGGGATCCCCGCGCCGGCGAGCTGCGCGGTCTGACGAGCGAGGACGGACCCGAGGCGAGCATCGGCCACGTCCTGGACGCCGCCGCGCTGGTCCGGGCGCGGGAGCGTGCCGCGGACCGCGCCGGCGACGAGCCGGAGCCCCGCCCGCTCGTGATCCTCGACCTCGCGCTGCACCGCGACGTCGACCCGGGTGTGGCCGACGTCGAGGGTGTGCTGCTCTTCGACCTCGCCACCCTGAAGGCCCACGCACCAGCGGTGGCGCACGACGTCGTCGCGCAGGCGCAGGGGATCGTGGACGTCGCCGCGCGACGCTTCGAGGAGACCCGCCTGGGCCGCGAGGCCGACGCCGCAGTGGTGGCTCTCCTGGACGAGGCGGAGGTCCGTGTGGCCGAGGAGGTCGCCGACGCCGTCGACCGGCTCACCGCCGAGCTGGCAGCACGGGGGGAGCCCGCCCCGGACGAGGGCGACACCGACGCGATCTCCCGCGAGGTGCGCAAGCGGGTGCACGCCGAGCTGCACGACAAGATCGTCTCGGTCCGGGCGCGGGCCACCGCCGAGGCACGGGCCGCGGAGGCCGCCCTCGTCGACGACGCCGAGGCCTTGACGAGGCAGGCGTCCGCCCAGCGAGACGCCGGTCGGCCCGGCCGCCGATAACACTTCTGGCGAGAACTGGCGGAACAAGCCGGACGGACCGGCTTTCCATGGCCAATTCGGCCTTCGTTACACGATCGTAACAAGGGTGATTTTATTCACCCGGTGGTGGGGGCTAAGTTCGGGGGCTCAAGGACCGAACGCGCATATGCGCAACGAGATGCTGGAGCACCTTTTGAAGCACGCAGCACCCAAGAAGAAGACCGCATCGGCGGGCGCGCGGACCATCGCGACCGTCGCCATCGCAACGGCGGCCACCGGTATGGCCGCACCGGCCATGGCCGCAGACGCCTCGCCGCTGGACTCCCTTGGTGACGTCGGCGCGACGGCCGATGGCCTCAAGTCGAGCCTGCCCGCCATCTCCTCGACGTCGATCGACCTGGACGAGCTCACGGGCGCCGTCCCCGCGACCGACGCGGTGGCCAAGAAGCTGCCCGCCTCGATCGCCCCCACCACGGCCCTCGCGCCGAACTACGAGCCGGCCCAGTACGTGTCGGGCGCCGTCCAGGGCGCAGCGCCCCAGGCCGTCTCGAACGTCGTGCGCGGCGTGACGAACGGCTCCGCCGTCTCCGGCGTGACCGGCACCGCCCACTCGGCGCTCGCGAACGTGCTCGGCGGCAACGCCGTGGGCACCGCGACCGGCCTGGCCTCCGGCGTCGCCGGCGGCGTGGTCGACAACGCGACCGGCGTGGCGACCGGTGTCGCCGGCGGCGTGGTCAACAACGCGACCGGCACGGTCACCGGCGTCGCGAACGGCGCCGTCGAGAACGCACCCGCCACGGTCGCCGACGTGATCCGCAACGTGCCGAACGTCGTGGGCGGCGTGACCGGCCCGGCCGCCGGCCTGGCCGCCACCCTGCCGGGCGTGCTCGGTGGCGTGGGCAGCCTCGTCAACAGCGTCGTGTCCCAGGTCCCGGGCGTCGTCGCGGGTGTTCCGGGTGTCGTGGCGAAGGTCACGACGCCGGCCGCGGGCGCGGTCGAGACCGTCGTGGGTGACGTCGCCGTCGACGGTGTCGTCAAGCCGGTCACCACCGAGGTCGTCCCGGGCGCCGTCGGCTCCGTCAAGGGCAACGTCGTTCCGGGCGTCAGCTCGACCGTCGACCACGTGAAGGGCTCCACCGTGCCGGGTGCCGTGGGCACCGTGACCGGTGACGTCGTGCCGAGCGTCGTGAACGGTGTGGCCGAGCCGGTCGTCGGGGACGTCGTCCTCGACGGCGTCGTCCAGGGCGTCGTCAAGGACAACGTGGTCGACAACGTCGTGAAGCCGGTCGTCAAGGACACCGTCGTGGACAGCGTCGCGAAGCCGGTCAAGGACGTCGTCGTGGACGGCGTGGCGAAGCCGGTCGTGAAGGACGTCGTCGTGGACGGCGTCGCGAAGCCCGTCGTCGACACCGTGGACAGCACCGTCAAGGGTGTCGCGGGCGGCGCCGTGCAGGGCACCGTCGGTGGCGCCACGGGCGCCGTGGACGGCCTGACCGGCGGTGCCGTGAGCGGTGTCACCGGTGGGCTGCTGGGCGGCCTTTCCTGACCCGAACCCCGAGAGGACCCCAGCCTCCTCGGTCTTGACGTAGCAAGGTGGAGCGCCATTGGCGCTCCACCTTGTTTACGTTTTTCGGCACTTTGTCCAGGTTCCATTGTCTTGCTTGTTGTTATGCAATCGTTACCATGCGTCCGGGTTTCTCCGCTCTACCCCTTTTTCCGTAATTCCGGATCGGGTAGCGTCATCGCGTCCCCCGGTTTCCGGGCCGTTGTAGCCGACCAGCTGGAGCAGCTCCCATGAAGCACGCCGCAGTCAAGCCCTCGTCCGTCGCAAGGTCCACGGCATCCCGCGTCGTGGCGACGATCGCGCTCGCCACCGCGGCGACGGCGGTCGCCAGCCCGGCGATGGCGCACGGCGGCGACGGCTACCGCGGTCACGGCGGCGACGGCGGCCACGGCGGCCACCAGGACTACGACCGGGGCCACCACGGACCTCGCGACTCGTACGAGGCCCCGCGCTCGTACGAGCCGGCAAGCTACTCGGAGCCGGACTACGACATGCCGCGGTACGGCTCCCACAAGCAGGACGACTGCGACCGCGGCGAGAACCACGCCGGTTCCTGGGACGAGGGTGACCGCGAGCGGGTCCGCGAGGCTGTGCGGGAGCACGTGAACGCGGCTGGCACGCCGACACCGGAGCCGGCCCGGGCCGAGACCACGACGCAGGCCGTCGCGACCACGGAGAAGGCCGCCACCGCGGAGGAGGCCGCGCCGGCAGAGGCCGCGGCGCCGGTGGTCGAGAAGGCCGCCGCGCCCGCCGGCGAGGCCGCACCCGTCGTCGCGGAGCCGCTGGTGGCCGTGCAGGCACCCGGGCAGCAGTGGCAGGGTCGTCCGACGGCGGCCGATACCGCGGGCGCCGAGCTCACCGCCTACGTCCCGTCCGACGCGAGTGAGCAGGATGCCGCCGCGCCCACCGAGGCCACCCTCGACGCCCCGGTCCGGCTCGCCACGACCGGCGCCGAGGCCGCTGCCCTCACGGCCGCCGCCGGCGCGCTGGTGATCGGCGGTGCGGGCTCGCTCCTGGTGGCCCGCCGGAGCCACGTCCGCGCCTGAGCCCTGCTCACGGCTGGGGGTGCGTCGCCATCGGGTCGGGCCGCCAGGCGGGGGCGTCGGCGCCCCACGGGTGCGCCGGGTGCCCGTAGTCGTCGTATCCGGGGAGGGCCGGCCGCGCGGTGGTGACGCGCCCGTGCGTCACGGCCCCGTCCGTCGGCCGCGCTGCGGGAGGGTGCAGCGGGTCGCGCCCGGGCAGGTCCAGCAGCCAGGTGGCGGTGCGCGCGAGCGACACCGACACGTCGAGGCCGAAACCTCTCTCCCCGAGAGCGAGCGCGTCGACGATCCCGGCGGCGAGCAGATACCCGGAGGCGTGGTCGAGGGCCTGCGCCGGCAGCGCGCCGGGCGTCCCGTCGTGGCCCTCCAGCAGTGCGATGCCGCTGGCCGCCTGCACGATCGAGTCGAACCCCCGCCGCCGGGCCCACGGCCCGGTGTCACCCCAGGCGGACACCCTGCCGGTGACCACACCGGCCGGCACCCGTAGCCCGAGCGACTCGACGGCGCCGGGCCGGTAGCCGGTGACCAGCACGTCGGCGGCGTCCAGCAGCTCCTGTGCGGTGCGGCGGTCGTGCGCGGCGCGGAGGTTCAGCACGGTGCTGCGCTTGCCCTGCCCCGTGTCGAGGTGCTGCCACTCGATCTCCGCCGGGTCGGGCGGATCGACACGGAGCACGTCCGCCCCGAGCAGTGCGAGCGTGCGCGTGGCCACGGGGCCGGCGATCACGCGGGTCAGGTCGAGCACGCGCACGCCGGTCAGCACGCCGGTCAGCGGCGCGGCAGGGGCGGGCTCAGGGTGCCGCCGTCGGCTCGTGGGCGAACGTCGCCCGGCTCCCGTCGTCCGGTCCGCCCGTGGCACCGTCCCCACCAGCGGGCTCGACGCCGCCGCGCGCCCGGGCTCCGACGCCCGCCACTCCCGCTCGGTGCGGACGCGGGCGACGACCGCCCCGGCGTCGGCCGCCCGGTCCTCGAGCTCCTGCGCCGGCAGCTCCGCGAGGCGGTGGGCGAAGGCGGTCCTGCCGACGTCGCCGGGCAGGCCGGCCAGCGCGGTGAGGCGCGACCGGTGGTGGGGGTAGTTCGCGTGGGTGCGGACCCAGCCGTCCGCGGTGGCGAAGAAGCCGGACAGCTGGGCGAACCCGACGACGGGCTGTCCGTCGAGCGCGAGGAGCCGGTCGGAGGAGAAGGCCGCGGCGAGCCGGGCGAGGTCGGGCGGGGCCGGCTCCGTCCCGTCTCCGCGGGTCCGCGCGGCGGCGCGCTCGACCGCGCGGACGGCGTCGAGCGCGAGATCGAGGACGGGCAGGTGGGCGGCGAGCCAGGGTTCCACGCGTTCATCATGCGCACGCTGACCGACCGCTCCCAAAAACATCACCGGCCGGACAGATTCGCGCCCATGCGCGCGGATACACTCGCCGCATGGCCAAGAACCCCTCCTCCGACTTCGTGCTCCGGCCCTTCGAAGGTCTCCCCGGAGAGACCGACTGGGTCGCGATGCGCGAGATCGTCCCGTCAGCGACCGCGACGGCTCGCACGACCGCCGAGTACGGCTCCCGCGACGTCACGGTGGTGACGTTGCTGCCGGGCGCCTGGACGGCGCTGCACCGTGCCGACGGCGCGATCCTGCTCGCCGTGCAGGGCATCCTCGGTTCGGGGGACGTGAGCCGCGACCTCGCGGCGGCCCTGCTCGAGGTGCTCGAGCTCGAGCCGGGCACAGCCGTCGAGCCGGGCGAGCTGCCGGGTGAGGGCCCGCGCCTCCAGGACGTCCTGGACCTGACCGTCCCGTTCGACGTCACGGTGCACGAGACGTTCGACTTCTGGCTCGATCCGAGCGCCGACGTCACGCCGGAGATCAAGGAGAGCCTCGAGGACGCGGCGGACGGCGCGATCCCGACGGTCAAGGTCTCCTCGGTCGAGTCGGCGTACTGGTGCAGCATGACCCGCGAGTTCCTCCGCTGGGCTCGTCCCGAGCCGGAGGACGACCTCATCGACGCACTCTCTCGCCTGCACGCAAAGCGCGAGTCAGGGCTCGCGGGTGGGAAGTTCGTGGGAGCGTTTCGCGCGTCCGGGCTGGTCGTCCCCGTCTGGGAGCTGCCGAAGGGCACCGAGGCGGCGGATCTGGAGGGCCCGGCGACGGAGCTCGGTGAGAAGCTCGCGAAAGCACTTTCCATCAAGGAGCCGCTTGATGCGAACGAGCGACGCGCAAGAGCAGGTATCGTCTCTCGGCAGGTCACCCTGCGCTAGTCCGGACACCCCGGCCGGGCGTGCGCGAGCGGCCCGGAACGCGTCGGCAGTCACCGAGGATCGCCACGAGTGGTCCAGGTTTCGGCAACTAGCGGACCAAGGGGGTAGGATTCCAGGGGTAAACCTTTGCACTCGCCAAGCAAAGGACTATCCGGCCACCCACCAAGGCAAATCGACGCTTCAGGCAGGACAGGTGTGAACGCTCTCCCGGTCGCGAAGACCACGCGTCCCGGCAATGCTCAGGCAGGCAAGAACGTCCAACGGGTTGCGGCAGTGATCCCGGCGAAGGACGAGGCCGACCGCATTGCCGCCACCGTGCGCTCTGCGCGCGCGATTCCCCATGTCGACCTCGTGCTCGTGGTCGACGACGGCTCCGAGGACGACACGCAGCACGTCGCGCGTGCCGCCGGCGCCGTCGTCGTGCGCCACTCGCACAACCGCGGCAAGGCAGCGGCGATGGAGACGGGCGCCGCGGTCGTGGCCATGCGCGACGCCGACGGCCGCCCCCCGCGCCTCCTCATGTTCATCGACGGCGACCTCGGCGACACGGCCGTGAACACCGCGCCTCTCGTACGCCCCGTCCGCGAGGGCGTGGCCGATCTCGCGATCGCGCTGCTACCGAAGCAGGCCGGCGCGGGCGGACGCGGCGTCGTGGTGGGCGCCGCCCGCAGGGCGATCGAGGCGATGACGGGATGGAGCCCGTCGCAGCCGCTGTCCGGGATGCGCTGCCTCACCCGCGAGGCGTTCGAGGCAGCCACTCCGCTCGCCCGCGGCTGGGGCGTCGAGACCGGCATGACGATCGACCTGCTGCGCAAGGGCTACGTCGCCGTCGAGGTGCCGTGCGACCTCAAGCACCGGGCCTCGGCGAACGACATCAAGGGTCAGATCCACCGCGCGGCCCAGTACCGGGACGTGCTGCTGGCCGTGAACGCCCGCAAGATGCGCGGAGCGGTGGACGCGGTGCGGCACGCGGGCTCGAACGTCCGTAGCTGATGGGCCGATGCCTCAGCTCCTGCCCCGTACCCTGATCCCATGGGGTGGCAGGTCTGGCTCGGGATCGCCGCGATCGTCGTCGCTCTGCTGGCGCTCGCCGTCGCCACCGGAGTCTGGACGCAGCAGGCGCGCATGCGGCGCAGGGACCACCGCACGGCGGCTCCCCAGGCCGTGCAGGCCGCACCGCGGCTCGCGGTGGTCGTGAACCCGTCCAAGCAGGGCGCCGGCGGCCTGCTGGCCCAGGTCCGTGCCCACTGCAGCGCCCAGGGCCTCCCTGAGCCCCTCTGGTACGAGACCACGGTGGACGACCCGGGCAAGGGCCAGGCCCAGCGGGCGCTCGCCGACGGCGCCGACATCGTGATCGCGGCGGGCGGCGACGGAACAGTCCGGGCCGTCGCCGAGGTCATGGTGGAGTCGGACAAGCCGATGGGCGTGCTGCCCGTCGGTACCGGCAACCTCCTGGCCCGTAACCTCGAGCTGCCGCTGACCAGCGTGGTCGGCGCCCTCGACGTGATCGTGCACGGCCGGACCCGCGCGATCGACGTCGGCTGGCTGCGGGTCGCCGAGTTCGCCGACACGCCCCGCAACGGGGACCACCCCAACCAGCCCGACCACGAGCCCGACACGGAGCGCGAGCACATCTTCCTGGTGATCGCGGGTCTCGGCTTCGACGCGGCGATGGTGGCCACCGCCGACGCCGACCTGAAGAAGCGGGTGGGCTGGGTCGCCTACTTCGTCGCCGGACTGTCGCACATGCAGGCCCGGCGCATGCGTGCGCACCTGCAGCTCGACGACAGCCCGCCGGTGGAGGCGCGCGCCCGGTCGATCATGGTCGGCAACTGCGGGATGCTCCCCGGCGGCGTCACCCTGCTGCCCGACGCGGTGCTCGACGACGGCGTGCTCGACGTGGCGGCCGTCGACGTGCGCGGCGGGGTGCTCGGCTGGGCCCAGCTGACCCTCGAGATCGCCATGCAGGGCGTGGGTGTGCGCAACGATCTGCCCGAGAAGCTCGGCCGCATCGACCACACCAAGGCCAGGCGCGCGCGCATCCGGGTGCCGGCGGGTGAAGAGGCACAGGTCGACGGCGACCCCCTGGGGCGGGCCGTCGAGATCGACGTGCACGTCCAGCCGGGCGCGCTGCTGGTCCGTGCACCGTGACCCCGCTGGCCATCTACCCTGGGCGGGTGAATCCCCGTTCCACACGAGCTCTGGCCGTGCCCGCAGTCCTGGTCATGCTCGTGGCGGCGCTGCTCGGTCTGCTGGTTCCGACGGCGGCGTCGGCGGCGCCGAGGGGCGGCCTCGCCGCGGGCGCGGAGCCCGCCGCGGGGTCCGACGCGGCGTCGGCCGCGGAACCCGCCGCCCCGGTCGTGGTGGTGGGCGTGGCCGGGCTGCGCTGGACCGACGTGTCCCGCAGCACCACCCCGAACCTGTGGCACATGATCGGCGGTGGCTCGGTCGCCTCGATCAACGTCCGCACCGCGGCACCGGCCACCTGCCCGCTGGACGCCTGGCTCACCCTCTCGGCGGGCACCCGGACGGTCTCGGCGGGCAGCGCGGAGCGCGCGGACGCCCCCGAGCCCGAGGACGGCCGGCCGCGCGAGGCGCGCGGGGCGACGTCGTGCACACCGGTGCCCCGCACCGTCGGGGCCGTCGGGGCAGAGCCGGCCCCCGCGACCGTGGACGGCTGGGCCCAGCTCCCCGAGCAGGAGGACGAGGAGCCGGAGGAGACAGAGGAACAGGTCATCCCCGCGGAGGTGCCGGCGCCCGGCCTTCTCGGCGAGATGCTCGCGGAGGCGGACACCTGCTCGACGGCGGTCGGGCCCGGTGCGGCCGTGATGCTCGCTCGCGAGGACGGGACGGTCGGGCGGTACGTCCCCTCGATCGACGCGCTGCGGGAGGCAGGGCCCGCGGAGCCCACCGGATCGGGCGAAGGGTCGGGAGAGCCCGCCTGGAGCGACGTTCTCGCCGAGTGCCCGGTGACCGTCGTCGACGCGGGCAGCCTGCCCGAGGGCCCGGAGCGAGCCGACGCGCTCGACGCGCTCGACGGCACCCTCAGCAGCCTGCGGACCGGGCTGCCGGACGGCACCCGGGTGCTCGTCGCAGGTATCGCGGACACCCCGCTCACCCAGCAGGGGCTGCAGGTCGTCGTCGACTGGGTGGTCGACGTGCCGCGCGTGCGGTGGCTGACGTCGGACGCGTCGCGCAGCACCGGTTTCGTCCAGCTCACCGACCTGACCGCTACGGCGGCGGAGGCCGGCGGGGCACTGCCGGACCCGGGGGCGGAGGAGCCCGATCCCGGTCCGGCGGTCCAGGAGCCGACGATCGACGGTATGCCGATCGAGGTGGGCGAGCCGCGCCGGACCACGGTCGCCCGCACCGTCGAGAACCGGCAGTACATCAACGTGCTGGCGGGCACGATCCCCGCGCAGGCGCCCGCGTTCGCCGGCGCGATCGTGCTGTTCCTGCTGGTCGCCGCTCTGGTGCTCCTCCTGCCGCGACGCACGGGAAGGCCGCGCAGGGACCCTGGCCCGTACCGCCGGCGGCTCGCGCTGAGCGCGATGCTCCTCGCCGTCTCGGCCCCCGCCGCGGCGCTCCTGGCGACCCTCACGAGGTGGTGGGTCTGGCCGGCGCCCGAGTTCGGCCTGGCACTCTCCCTGACGGTCGCGACGGTCCTCGTGGCGCTCGCCGTGCGTGGTCTGTCCGGTCTGCTGCCCCCGGCTCCGTGGCGCAACACCGTCGCGGCGGCGGGCGTGACGTGGCTGGTGCTCACCGTCGACGGGGTCACCGGCTTCACGCTGCTGCAGGGCTCGTTGCTGGGCTCCTCGCTGGCCACCGCCGACCGCTTCTACGGCTTCTCCGACGTGGCCTTCCTGCTCTACGCCACCGCCGGGCTCGCGCTCGCCGCCGGTCTCGCGGCCTACGTGGTGCGCGGCCGTGCACCGGCAGGCGCCGACCCGCTGGGCCCGGGCGCGCGTGGTCACGTCACCCAGCGTGCCGCCCGCCCGGTGTGGCTCGCGGCCTGCGTCGTCGCGGCCGTCGCGCTCGTGACGATCGGTGTGGACGCCGCGCCGTTCCTCGGCGACCGCCTCCGCGGGCTGCTGCTGTTCGTGCCCTTCGCACTCGTCGCGCTGCTCGCCGTCCGGTCCGACCTGGTCACCCGGTTCCTCGACGCCCGTGGCTGGCGGCCTTCCGCTGCCCGCGAGGTCTCCGCGTCGCGCACCGGGGACGCGCGGCGGCCCCGGGCCGCCGGCAGGCGCACGGAGCCGGTGCGTGGCGTGCCGTCCGCCGTGCTGGCCCTGTCCGGGGCGCTGCTGCTCAGCCTCCTGTTCGCCGCGGCGGTGCTGCCTGCGCCCGGCGCCGACGCGGCGGGCGAGGAGTCGGGCTCGCTCAGCGCCGCGGACCCCGTCGTGCCGCCGGGTGGCAGTGTCGTGGTGATCGGCACCCAGGGCATGCGCTGGACCGACGTCCAGCCGTCCCTCGACACCGGCACGGCACCCGCACCGACGCTGTACGGCCTCCTGGCCGGAGGCGCGGACGCCGCGGGCCTCACGCTGCCGAACGGCCGTGCGGCGCGCTGCCCGGACAGCGGCTGGCTCAGCCTGTCGGCGGGCAGGCTCGCCGAGGTGGCCGACGAGCGGGACGCGGACAACCACTGGATCTGCGACGAGATCTCCGTGACCCCGGCCACGGGCGACCGGCCCGCCGTCGTGGACCAGTGGGACCGGTTCGTCGAGCTGCAGCGCGGGTCCGGCTACGCCGCGCACCCCGGCACGCTCGGTACGGCGCTCGCCGACGAGTGCGCGACGGCCGTCGGCCCTGGCGCCGCGGTGGCGCTCGCCGAGCGTGACGGCAGCGTGGGGCGGTACTACGACTTCGACACCGCGGTGGCGCAGGGTTCCGGCGCGTGGGACTGCCCGGTCACGTTCGTGGACGCGGGTTCCGCGCTGCTGGACGTCGAGCAGCGGGCGGCGCTGGAGAAGGAGCCGGACGGCAGGGAGCAGGTCGAGGCGCTCCGCGCCGACCTCGTCTCCGACGTCGACCTCGCCGTGTGGCGCGTGCTCGACGCCGCACCCGCGGACACGACCGTGCTGGTCGTCGACGTCGCGACGGTACCGGAGCACGCACTCGAGCTGGGCCTCGCGATGATGCGCCCCTCCGCTGCGAACGAGGGGCTGCCGCGCTACCTGGCGAGCACGGCGACCCGGACCGAGGGGGTGGCGCGCCTGATGGACATCCCGGCCGCGGTGCTCGACGCCGTCGCCGTGGACCTGCCTGCCGACATCGACGCGACGCCGCTGGTCCGCGGCGGCGAGCGTCCGGCCTCGGCCTGGCTCACCGCCGACGAGCTCGCGGACATGACCGCCCGCGACCATGTGCGCCGCGACGCGTACATCTGGCTCGTCGACGTGCCGTTCTGGCTGGGCCTCGCGTTGGCCGCCACGTGCTGGTGGGTGCTGCGCCGGCACAAGGCTCGGGGGCTCGGTGACGTACCCGCCAGGTGGCGCCGCGCCGCCGAGGTCGCGGCCACCGCGCTGGCCGCGCTCCCGGCCGGCGGGTTTCTCGCCTCGCTGACGGGCTGGTGGCGGTTCGACCTGCCGGGCCTCGCCATCGTGGGCGCCACGGCACTCGTGACGGCGGCGGTGAGCGGGCTCAGCCTGCTCGCCCCGCGACGGCCCCTGTGGGCTGCCCCCGGTGTGGTCGCAGGCATCACGTTCGTCGCGCTCACGATGGACGCGTTGTTCGGCACTCCCCTGAACCGGGCGGCGCCGCTCGGGTCGGCCCCGACGTTCGGCGCGCGCTTCTACGGCTTCGGCAACCCCACGTTCTCCGTGTACGCGGTGGCGGCGATCGTGCTGGCGGCGGCGCTCGCCCAGCTTCTCGTGACCCGCGGGCGGCGGGTGCTGGCCGCCATCGCCGTGACCGGGGTGGGCGTGATCGCGATGGCGATCGTCGTGTGGCCGACCCTCGGTGCGGATCTGGGCGGCGGGCTGGTGCTGGTCCCGGCGTTCGTGGTGATCGGCATGGCGGCCTCCGGGCTACGGCTCACCTTCTGGAGGTTCCTGTGGGTGGGCGCGGCCGGTGTCGGTGTGGTGGCGCTGGTCGGGGTCCTGGACTGGCTGCGGCCGCCCGAGGACCGCTCGCACCTCGGTCGGTTCGTCGGCGAGGTGATCGACGGCGAGGCCGTGTCGACGGTGCTGCGCAAGGCCCTGTACGCGCTGAACTCGATCACCGGCGGACCCGCGGTCTGGACCACGGTGCTCGTGCTCGTGCTGGTCGGGCTGGCCCTGTACGGCCCGGCGGCGTGGCGGGAGCGGCTGACCCCGGGCTGGCTCCTGCGCGCGCAGGAGCGCTGGCAGTTCCTGCGCCCGGCCCTGGTCGCGATGTGGGCGGTGGCCGTCCTGGGCTCCCTGGTGAACGACTTCGGCCTCCGGATCGCGATGATCGCGCTCATCCCGGCCGTGCCGCTCCTCACGATGGTCGCGCTGCGCACCACACCGCCAGGACAGCCCCGATAGGCTCACCCCCGTGATCGATCTCCGACTTCTGCGCGACAACCCAGACGTCGTCCGCGCGAGCCAGGTGGCCCGCGGCGACGACCCCGACCTCGTGGACGTGGCACTCGACGCCGACGCGCGCCGGCGCTCCTCCCTGGCGGAGTTCGAGAGCCTGCGCGCCGAGCAGAAGTCCCTGGGCAAGAAGGTGGCTCAGGCCACGGGCGACGAGAAGCAGGCGCTGCTGGCGCACACCAAGCAGCTCGCCCAGGACGTCAAGAGCCACCAGGCCGCCGCGACGGAGGCCGAGCAGGAGCTCGACCGCGTGCTGTACTCGATCTCGAACGTGATCGAGGGCGCGCCCGCGGGCGGCGAGGACGACTACATCGAGCTCAAGCAGGTGGGCGAACGCCGCGACTTCGCGGCAGAGGGCTTCGAGCCGAAGGACCACCTGGAGCTGGGCGAGGGCCTGCGCGCCATCGACACCAAGCGCGGCGCCAAGGTCTCCGGGGCGCGGTTCTACTTCCTCACCGGGATCGGTGCCCGCCTGGAGCTGGCGCTGCTCAACATGGCGATGGACCAGGCGGTGCAGGAGGGCTTCACGCCCATGATCACGCCGACCCTCGTCAAGCCGGAGACCATGCGGGGTACGGGCTTCCTCGGCGCCCACGCCGACGAGGTCTACCGCCTCGAGAAGGACGACCTGTACCTGGTCGGCACCTCCGAGGTGGCCCTCGCCGGCTACCACAGCGACGAGATCGTCGACCTGTCCGACGGGCCCATGCGTTATGCCGGCTGGAGCGCCTGCTATCGCCGCGAGGCCGGTTCGGCGGGCCGCGACACGCGCGGGATCATCCGCGTGCACCAGTTCCACAAGGTCGAGATGTTCAGCTACTGCGCCCCGGAGGACGCGGAGGCGGAGCACCAGCGGCTGCTGGGCTGGGAAGAGGCCATGATGGCCAAGGTCGAGCTGCCCTACCGCGTCATCGACACGGCCGCGGGAGACCTGGGGTCGTCGGCGGCGCGGAAGTTCGACTGCGAGGCGTGGCTGCCGACGCAGGAGCGCTGGCTGGAGCTGACCTCGACGTCGAACTGCACCACGTTCCAGGCGCGCCGCCTCGGTGTGCGCGAGCGGACCGAGGACGGCTCGACGCGGAACGTCGCGACCCTGAACGGCACGCTCGGCACGACGCGCTGGATCGTCGCCCTCCTGGAGAACCACCAGCAGCCGGACGGCTCGGTGTACGTCCCGGAGGCCCTCCGCCCCTACCTGGGCGGTCAGGAGCTCCTGGAACCCCTCAGGTAACCAGGGGTGCTCACCTGACATTCGGGCGATCTCGGGCTGGTGGTCGATCCGTGTTCATGTGCGGGTCGGTAGGCTGCCCGTGTGCCCAGCAACATCGATCGCAAGCTCGTAGCCCTCGACATCGACGGCACGCTCGTCACCTATGACGGAGTGCTCTCCGATGCCGCCCGAGACGCTGTGGCCGCGGTCCGGGCAGCAGGGCACCACGTGGTGCTGGCCTCGGGCAGGTCGCTGATCGCGATGACGCCCATCGCGACCGACCTGAAGATCGAGGAGGCATGGATCGTCGCGTCGAACGGGGCGGTCACCGCGCGCCTCGATGCGGCGGCCCCGACGGGTTACACCCTGGAGCGGGTCGAGACGTTCGACCCGCAGCCCGTGCTGCGCATGCTCAAGCAGGAACTTCCGCACGCGCGCTACGCGGTCGAGGATGTGGGCGTAGGCTTCCGCATGACCGAGCTCTTCCCGGACGGGGAGCTCAACGGGGAGCACCGGGTGGTCGACTTCGAGGAGCTCTGGGCAGGCCACGTCACGCGCGTGGTGGTGCGCAGCCCTGGTGAGACCAGCGCGGAGTTCCACGAGATCGCCGCACGACTCGGGTTCGACGACGTCACCTACGCCGTCGGCTGGTCCGCCTGGATGGATATCGCGCCGCACGGCGTGACGAAGGCGTCCGCCCTGGAGGACGTGCGCAAGGAGCTCGGCATCGCGGCCGAGGACACCGTCGCCGTGGGCGACGGCAGCAACGACATCGACATGCTGCGCTGGGCCGGGCGAGGTGTGGCCATGGGCCACGCCTCTCAGACGGTGCGGTCCGCGGCGGACGAAGTGACCGGCTCGATCGACGACGACGGTGTTGTAGAAGTGCTCAGATCCCTGCTTTGAGGGTAAAAATAGCCAACGGGTGACGCCGTGGGTGAAAATCTATCCGTGCAAAGGTATGGATCGCCCGCCGAATGCCTGTACATTTGGGCGCGATCCGTCGACGGGTGACGGCGCTCACAGTGCCATGGGGGTACGTGATGATCCTGGACGACCAACCGGTGTCCATGCGAGTGCGCAACGACGCGCCTCATCTGGTCGCCCTCGACATCGACGGGACCCTGCTGGTCACCGGTCAGCGCGTGCCCGAGCAGACGGTTCTCGCGGTGCAGCTCGTGCGCGGCCGGAAGCATCACGTGGTCCTGGCGTCGGGTCGGTCGTTGACGGGGATCCTGCCGGTGGCCAAGGAGCTGGGCATCACCGACGGCTGGGTGGTCGCCTCGAACGGCGCCGTGACGGCGCGTCTGTGCGACACCTGCACCAACGGCTACATGCTGGAGGACGTGCTCACGTTCGACGTCGGGCCGGTGGCCCAGATGGCGCTGAGCCGCTTCCCGGACGTGCAGATCGGCGTCGAGGAGATCGGCGTGGGCTACCGCGTGAACCGGACGTTCGAGCCCCACGAGGTCAACGGTGCCCAGCGGGTCGTGGCGGTCGACGGGCTGGGCGCGCTGCCCGCATCGCGTGCGATCCTGCGGGGCACGGGCGTCCTGGACCTGCTCGAGCCGCTGCGCCGGCACGGCGTCACCGCCACGCAGGCGTCGGCGGACTGGATCGACGTGACGCCGCGGCACCTGAGCAAGGCGACGTCGCTGGAGAACATCCGCACCGCGCTCGGCGTGCCGCAGCACAACACCTTCGCCGTCGGTGACGGCCTGAACGACATCGAGATGCTGAGCTGGGCCGCCCGCGCCGTCGCGATGGGGCACGCGCCCGACGCGGTGAAGGCGATCGCGAACGAGACCGTCGGCGACATCGCGCAGCACGGCGTGATCCAGGCGCTGAAGACCCTCCTCTGACCCCCCGCCGAGGTAGTCACGTGGCGAGGTAGTCATGCAGCAGCGGCGTACGTGACTACCTCGCCAGATGACTACCTCGGCAGGGGGCGTCAGCGGGCCGTCAGGATCAGCGGGCCGTCCTCGGTGATCGCGATCGTGTGCTCCGAGTGGGCGCCGCGGGACCCGTCCACCGAGCGCAGCGTCCAGCCGTCGGCGTCCGTGTAGATCTCGTCGGTGGTCTCGAGGAACCACGGCTCGACGGCGATGACCAGGCCCGGCTTGAGCGGGAAGCCCCGGCCGGCGCGCCCGTTGTTCGGCACGTGCGGGTCGCCGTGCATGGTTCGTCCCACGCCGTGCCCGCCGAAGTCGGTGTTGATCGAGTACCCGGCGGCGTGCGCCACCTCCGCGATCGCCGCCGAGATGTCGCCGACCTTCTTGCCCGGCTGGGCGGCCGCGATGCCGGCGTCGAGCGCGACCTCGGTCGTGCGGATCAGCTTCGCGTCCGCCTCGGCGCGCTCCGGGGCGGACGTCCCCACCACGAACGACAGCGCGGAGTCGGAGACCCAGCCGTCGACGGACGCGGCGAAGTCGATGGACAGCAGGTCGCCGTCCTGGAGCTTGTAGTCGAACGGCAGGCCGTGCAGCACGCCGTCGTTCACCGAGGTGCAGAGGGTCTTGCCGAAGGGCATGGCGCCGAACGACGGGTGGTAGTCGATGTAGCACGACTCCGCGCCGCGGTCGCGGATCATCTTGTGCGCGACCTCGTCGAGCTCGAGCAGGTTCACCCCCACCCCGGCGGCGGCACGCACGGCGAGCAGCACGTCCGCGACGAAGCGTCCCGCCGGGCGCATCTCCTCGATCTCACGGGGCGTCCTCAGCTCGATCATGTCCGTCCTTCCGTAGGGGCACCAGTGATCTGGCGGCATAAGCCTACGTCCCGCCACCCACGGACGATCCGGTACCTTGCGTGCGGACAACCCGGGGTTTCACCCGCCTTGGGCCGCCCGGGTGATTGCAACGGTTTCGTAATGCAAGGCGATGCTGTATGGGCTTGCATTGGACCGTGAACCACGGTTGCGTTGAGGGAGGGCAACCTGGCAGTCGGCCGGGCCGTACCCGCACGTCAGAGGGTCATGGGCCCACGAAGCAGTGGAGGAGCACGAGATGACTATCCGGATGGCTTCCCGGCGTCGCACAGTCGCCCTTGCGGCGGCCGGCGCGAGCCTGGCACTGATCCTGTCGGCCTGTGCTGACACCGGCGACGGCGGGGGTGACGGCGGGGACGGCGGCGGCTCGGCCGAAGGCGGCTTCGAGATCGACTGCGCCGCGTACGAGGAGTTCGGTGACCTCGAGGGCACGACGGTCACGGTGTACACGACGATCGTCGAGCCGGAGGCGGAGACGCAGAGGGCCTCCTACAAGCCCTTCGAGAACTGCACGGGCGCCACGATCGAGTACGAGGCGTCGCGTGAGATGGAGGCCCAGCTCCCCGTCCGCGTCCAGGCGGGCAACCCGCCGGACATCGCGATCCTGCCGCAGCCCGGCCTGCTGAACACCCTGGTAACGCAGTACGACGCCGTGCTCCCTGCCCCGGAGCAGGTCGAGGCGAACGTCGACGAGTTCTGGTCCGAGGACTGGAAGGAGTACGGCACCGTCGACGGCACGTTCTACGCGGCCCCGCTGGGCTCGAACGTGAAGTCCTACGTCTGGTACTCGCCCTCGATGTTCGAGGAGGCGGGTTACGAGGTCCCGGAGACCTGGGACGACATGATGGCTCTCACCGAGGAGATCGCCGCCACCGACGCCATCCCGTGGTGCGCCGGCGTCGAGTCCGGTGACGCGACCGGCTGGCCGGGTACCGACTGGATCGAGGACGTGGTGCTCCGCACCGCCGGGCCCGAGGTCTACGACCAGTGGTACTCGCACGAGATCCCGTTCAACGACCCGCAGATCGTCGAGGCGTGGGACACGGCGGGCGAGATCCTCAAGAACCCGGACTACGTGAACGGCGGCCTGGGCGGCGTCGACTCGATCGCCACGGCACCCTGGACGGACGCGGGCTTCCCGATCCTCGAGGGCAGCTGCTGGATGCACCGTGCCGCGAACTTCTACCAGACGCAGTGGCCCGAGGGCACGGAGGTCGCGCCCGACGGTGACGTCTACGCGTTCTACCTGCCGTCCATGAGTGCGGACGAGCGCCCGACCCTGGTGGCCGGCGAGTTCATCGGTGCCTTCGCGGATCGTCCCGAGGTCGTCGCCTTCCAGACCTACCTGTCGAGCTCGGACTGGGCCAACGCCAAGGCGGCGGCGACGCCGGCCGGCGGCTGGGTGAGCGCGAACAACGGGCTGGACCAGGAGCTGCTCGCCACGGAGTTCGACAAGCTGTCCGCGGAGATCCTGGCCGACCCGGCGACGGTCGCTCGCTTCGACGCGTCCGACCTGATGCCGTCCGAGGTCGGCACGGGTTCGTTCTGGGCAGGCATCACCGAGTGGTTCGCCTCGGATGCCAGCAGCCAGGAGGTCACGGACACCATCGAGAACTCCTGGCCCAAGAACTGACCCACAGTTCTCGGCCCTGAGCGACGCGTGGAGGCGCGGGACTTCGGTCCCGCGCCTCTGTGGGCCCCGGGCCGGGGGCTCGGCCCGGCCATGACGACCGGAGCCGACAACCAGGATCTGGAGGATCCATGGACTGGCTTCTGAATGCCGGGGATGACCCGGTACACAAGTTCTTGCTGATGATCATCTCGATCGCGCTGTTCATCGCGGTGATGGCCCTGATCCTCTTCGTGGTGGACCGGCGACGGAACCCGTCGAAGTGGTTCGTCGCAGGTGGGTTCGTCCTGCCGGCGCTGATCCTCCTCACGCTCGGTCTGCTCTACCCGGCCGCAGGGACCATCGTGAACTCGTTCCAGAACCGGAACGGTTCCGAGTTCATCGGCTTCGACAACTACGTCAGGGCCTTCAGCGAGCCGGCGTTCCTGCTCGTCCTCGGGAACACCGCCCTCTGGGTCCTGGTCGCACCGGCCCTGGCCACGTTCATCGGCCTGGTCTACGCGGTGGTGGTGGACCACAGCCGCTTCGAGAAGTTCGCGAAGGCCCTCGTGTTCCTGCCCATGGCCATCTCCATGGTCGGCGCGAGCATCATCTGGCGCTTCGTCTACGAGTTCAAGCCGGACCAGCCGGGCATCGAGCAGACCGGTCTGCTGAACCAGCTCATCGTCTGGATGGGCGGCTCACCCGTCCAGTTCCTGCTGGAGCGGCCGGGCAACACCTTCCTGCTCATGGTGGTGCTCATCTGGATCCAGACCGGGTTCTCGATGACCCTGCTCTCCGCGTCGATCCGCGCGATCCCCACGGACATCGTCGAGGCGGCGCGACTGGACGGGCTGTCGGGCTGGGGCATGTTCTGGCGCATCACCATCCCGAGCATCCGCCCGGCGCTGGTCGTCGTGCTGACCACCATCGCGATGACGACCCTCAAGGTCTTCGACATCGTCCGCACCATGACCGCGGGCCGGTACGGCACCTCGGTCGTGGCGAACGAGTTCTACGAGCAGAGCTTCCGGCAGAACAACGCCGGATTCGGTGCCGCGCTCGCCGTCCTGCTGTTCGTCATCGTCATCCCGGTGATCATCTACAACGTGCGCCAGATGCGCCTGGCTGAGGAGGTCCGATGAGTACCACACAGCCGGCCGTGGCTCCCCAGGCCACCCCGACGCCGTCGACCGTCAACGAGCGGGCGCGCACGGCGAAGAAGAGGCTCACCTCTCCGTGGGCGAGCGCGATCGCCGTCATCATCGCGATCATCTGGACGGTGCCGACCTTCGGGCTGCTGGTCACGTCCTTCCGACCAGAGCTCGACATCCGGCGCAGCGGCTGGTGGACGGTCTTCGGTGACGCGTTCGCGGGCGAGGGCGTGTTCACGCTGCGCAACTACGAGTCGGCGTTGTTCGACAGCTCGACCAACCTGATCGACTACTTCGTCAACTCGTTCGTGATCACGCTGCCCGCGGTGTTCATCCCGATCACCCTGGCCCTGCTCGCGGCCTACGCGTTCGCGTGGATCGACTTCAAGGGGCGCGACATCCTGTTCGTCGCGGTGTTCGCCCTGCAGATCGTCCCCATCCAGATCACGCTCATCCCGCTGCTGTCCGCGTACGTGGACACCGGGGTCAACGGCACGTTCTGGCCCATCTGGCTGTCGCACTCGATGTTCGCGCTGCCGCTGGCGATCTTCCTGCTGCACAACTTCATGCGGGACATCCCGTCCTCGCTCGTCGAGGCGGCCCGGGTGGACGGCGCGGGGCACGTGAAGATCTTCTTCTCGGTGATCCTTCCCCTGCTCACGCCGGCCATCGCGGCGTTCGGCATCTTCCAGTTCCTGTGGGTGTGGAACGACCTGCTGGTCGCGCTCGTCATGGGCGGCAACAACACGTTCCCGCTGACGGTGCGCGTGGCCGAGATGGCGGGCTCGCGCGGCGGCGACTGGCACGTGCTGTCGGCCGGTGCGTTCATCTCCATCGTGGTGCCGCTGATCGTGTTCCTGGCACTGCAGCGCTACTTCGTGCGTGGCCTGCTGGCCGGTTCCGTGAAGGGCTGACCCTCATCACGCCGAGGTAGTCCTGTGGCGAGGTAGTCGGGTGGCGAAGTAGTACTACTTCGCCACCCGACTACCTCGCCACAGGACTACCTCGGCGAAGTGGACTCCCGGGTCAGCAGGCTCTCCTTGACCGGCAGGCCGTAGCGGAATCCGCCCAGGGAGCCGTCGGTGCGCAGGATGCGGTGGCACGGCACGAACAGCGCCGCCGCGTTCATCGCGCACGCACCGGCCGCCGCCCGCACGGCGGCCGGCCGCCCGGCCCGGAGCGCGTACTCGCTGTACGTCAGGCGCTCCCCGGCCTTCACCTCACGCAGCACGTCCCACGCGTGCGTGCGGAACGGCCCGCTCGCCTGGCGTACGGGTACCCGGCCGGGTGCCCCGTGATCGCCGTCGTAGTAGGCGCGCACCGCGTCGGCCGCCTCGGCGAGCACGCCGGCCGGCCGGCCGCCGGTCATGGACGCTTCGGCCGACGGCCGGAGGGTCGGGTGGACGAGGCCGAGGAGCGCGTCGAGGTCGGCGGTCCAGCCGGCGGCGAGCACGGCCTCCGGTGCCTCTCCCGAGGCGCCCTGCGTGGCCGGCCCGGCGCCGACGAGAATGCTGAACGGGCCGTCCGGGGTGGTGAGGGTCGTGGCGTTCATGCTGGTCCTTTCGTGAGGTGGGTCGTCGTGCGCGCCGGCGTCGAGGGGCAGGCGCGCCGGCCAGGTCAGGCGGAGCGCCAGAGATGCATGGCGGCGTACGAGCGCCAGGGCGCCCACGCCGCGCCGCGTCGGGCGAGCTCCTTGAACTGGTGGGGTCGTGGCACCGCCGCGGAGACCAGGCCCAGGTTGCGGGCGCCGGCGAGCAGGGCGACGTCGCCGTCCATGAGCACGTCGGGGTCGCCGAGCACCCGCAGCGCGACGTACCCGGCGGTCCAGGGGCCGATGCCCGGCCGGGACACCAGGCGCCGACGCAGGTCGTCGGGGTCGTCGCCGACGCTCAGGGCGAGAGTGCCGTCCGCGAGGTCGCGGCCCGCGTCGAGCACGGTCGCGAGGGTGCGGGCAGGCAGGCGGAGGTAGGCCTCGGCGCCCTGTCGGCCGTCACGGAGAGCCGTGCCGGCCACCTGGGCGGGTTCGGGAAAGAGCCGGGTGAGCCCCTCGAACGCGGAGGTGTAGGGCGTGCCGACCCCCTTGGCGAGGCGGGACAGGTGGGTGCGCGCCGCGGCGACGCTGATCTGCTGGCCCACGATCGCGCGGACCAGCAGCTCCGCCGGGTCCAGCGTGCCGGGCACCCGGATCCCCGGGACCGCGGCGACCGACGGCGCGAGCTCCGGGTCGGCGGCGAGGGCGGAGTCGACGGCCACGGGGTCGGCGTCGAGGTCCAGCAGCCGCCGCACGCGGGCGACGGCGACCGGGGCGTCGGCCAGGTCGGCGAGCTCGAGGTCCAGGTCGACCCGGCCGCCGCCGGGCCGGGGCACCCGGACCTCGAACGCACCCGGGCCGTGCGGCAGGGTGACCGTCCTGGCGTACCGGAGGGGCGACACGACGCCGGGGGCGGCGGCGCTCACGTCAGCCGACTCGACGCCCTCGATCGCGCGGACCGCCAGGAACTCGAGCACGCCCTGCGCGTCGAACGGCTCCCGGACGGGCAGTGTGAGGGAGATCCGCACGCGCGCGGGGTCCGGAAGGTCGGCGCACGCGACCGGCTCGGGCCGACCTCGCTGGGCACCCCCGGTACCGGCGCTACCCCCGGTATCAGCGCCACCGGCGCGTCGTGCCTTCGCCCGGAGCTCCGACGGGGTGGTGCCGAATACCTCGGCCACGGTGTCGTTGAACTGCCGGATCGAACCGAACCCGGCGGCGAAGGCGACGTCGGCGAGCCGCAGGGAGGTGCCGACCAGGAGCGCGCGCGCCGTCTGGGCGCGCTGGGCCCGGGCGAGCGCGAGCGGCCCGGCGCCCAGCTCGCCGACGAGCAGCCGGTGCAGCTGCCGCTCGGAATAGCCCAGGCGGGTCGCCAGGCCCGAGACGCCCTCGCGGTCGACCACGCCGTCCGCGACGAGGCGCATCGCGCGGCCCGTCAGGTCGCGCCGCAGGTCCCAGGCGGGGGTGCCGGGAGCGGCCTCGGGCAGGCAGCGCTTGCACGCGCGGAACCCCGCCTCGTGCGCGGCAGCCGACGTCAGGTAGAACGAGACGTTCTCCGCCTTCGGCGTGCGCGCGGGGCAGGACGGCCGGCAGTAGATACCGGTGGTCCGGACCGCCGTGTAGAACTGCCCGTCGAAGCGGGAGTCACGCGCGGTGATGGCGCGGTAGCGCTCGGTGAACGCGGGATCGCGGAGCTCGACGTCGGTCATAGCCACCATCCTGCGCCCCGTCACGGCTAGCCGACTAGCGGGATTCGGACACGGCGGTGATCGTGCCGACGGTGCGCACAGGATCTCTCCTTCCTCACCCTGTGGATACATGGCGCTCGCGACACAGGCTCCGCCAGGATGGCGGGCATGCCAGCGACCTGGGCCGGCGACGTCGTCGCCCGCCTCACCGACACCACGAGGTGTCCCGCCTGCGGGGAACACCTCGCAGCCACCGTCTGTGCCGCCTGCGGGCTCGACGTCTCCGGGCGGCGCGCGCAGGACGTGTGGCGCCTGTCCGTCGCTGCCGCGGACGCCCTCCGGGAGCGGGAGGCGGTCCTCGGGGCGATGCGGCGGGCCCAGGTGGTGGTGGACCGCGGCGTGCCGGCTCCCCGGACGCCGGCACCCGCGCCGGCGACGGCACCGTCCACTCCCGGGTCTCCCGCGTTCGCGCCGCCGGCCGGGCGCGCGGAGACGGCACCCCTGCCGGTCCCGGAGCCCGTCCGCGAGCCCGTCCGCGAGCCGGCCCGGCAGCCCGTACCGACGGCGCCGCCTCGGCCGGCCGTCCAGCCGCCCGCCCCGCGCGAGGAGAAGGCGCCGGCGCGACGCCCGTCCGGGCCCGGCGTCTCCCTGCAGCCGATCCTCGCGGGCGCGGGCGCAACGCTGCTGGCGGTGTCGGCGGTGGTGTTCGTGTTCTTCACGTTCGGCGACAACCTTCTGCTCCGCGCTGTCGTCACCGGGATCGTCACGGTCGCGGCGGTGACGGTCGGCGCCCTCCTGCGCCGGTCCGGGCTGCGCACGACGAGCGAGGCGGTCGCCGCGCTCGCGGTGGTCCTGGCCTGGGTGGACGTCGAGCTGGGTCTGCAGGCGGGCCTGCTCGGGCAGCTCGACCCGGCGACGGCGCGTGCCGTGGTGCTCGCCGTGCTCGCTCCCGCGTTCGTCGCGATCGGGTCCTGGCTGCGGGTGCGGTCCTGGATGTCGGCGGGGCTGCTGTCGGCTCCGGTCGTCCCGGTGCTGGTGGCCGCGGGCCTGCCCTGGTCGGGGTGGTCCGTGTGGTGGTGGGTGCTCGCGCTGCTGCTGGTCGGGGGAGTCGCATGGGCGGCGATGCGGACGGCGCTCAGGGTCGAGCGGCGGTCCGGGAACGGGCTCGGTCCCGAGATCTTCGTGCTGCGGATCCTGCGCGCGGCCGGCCCGCCGCTGGCCCTGTTCACCGCGCTCGGCGCCCAGGCGGTGCCGTCGGCGGTCGAGGGTTCCACGGCGGTCCTGTGGTCCGGCGTGGTGGTGTGCTCGCTGGCGCTCGGGTCCTGGCTGCGGGTGCGGTCCTGGACGTCGGCGGGCCTGGTGGCGGCTCCGGTCGTGCCGCTGGTGGTCGTGCTCGGCCTGCCGACTGCCGCGGGGTCGGTGTGGTGGTGGGTGCTCGCCCTGGTCGCGGCCGCGGTCGTGGCGTGGACGGCGCTGCGGCTGCTCTCCGTGTTCGCCCGCCGGCTCGGCGGTTCCGTGACGTTCGAGCTCGAGACCGGGGTGCTGGAGGTGCTGCGCGCCGCCGGGCCGCCGCTCGCGCTGCTCGTCTCGCTCGGCGCCCAGGAGACGCCGCCGCTGACGCGGGCCGGTGTGACGGCCATGCTGTGGTCCGGCGTCGTCCTGTGCACGGTGCTGCTGGGCTACCGCCTCCGGGTGCGCCCCTGGCTGTCGACGGCGCTGCTCGCCGCACCGGTGGTGCCGGTGCTGGTGGTGCTCGCCGCGCCAGCTTCGGCATGGACCATGTGGTGGTGGGTGGTCGCGCTGGTGCTGGTCGCGCTCGTCGGCTGGGCGGCCGGACGCGCCGCGCCGATGCTCGCGGAGCGGTGCGCCACGTCGTTCGCCGTCGAGGCGGGGGCACTGCGCGTGGTCCGTGCGGCAGGCTTCCCGCTCGCCCTGGCGGCGTCCTGCGTGGCGGGTCCCGTGCTCTCCCTCACGGGTATTGGCGCGACCACGCTGCTGTGGTCGGCCCTGGTGGCGCTCTCCGCGGCGCTCGGGTACCGGCTCCGGGTGCGCTCCTGGTTGTCCGCCGCGGTGCTCGCCGCGCCGGCCGTGCCGGTGCTCGTGGCACTGAGCCTGCCCGGGTCGGTGTGGTCGGCGTGGTGGTGGGTGCTCGCGCTCGTGCTCGTCGCGGTGATGGCCTGGACGGCGATGCGGCTGCTCCCGATGTTCGACCGGCGGCTCGCTGCCCCTGGCGAACCGGTGTTCGCCGTCGAGGCGGGCATCCTGCGGGTGGTGCGCGCGGCAGGGCTGCCGGCCGCGCTCGCGGCGTCGGCCCTCGCGGTGTTCTCCGCGCCCGTCGCGCCGTTGTCCCGCGAGGGGACCACCGCCGTCCTGTGGTCCGCGGTGGTGGTCAGCGGCGTGGTGCTCGGTCACGCGCTGCGGGTCAGGGCGTGGTCGTCCGCCGGCGTGCTCGCGGCACCCGCCATCCCGTTGCTGCTGCTCAGCACCGCGGAGCTGCCCGGTGGCTCCTGGCTGCCCGCCATGGCAGTCCTCGCCACCGCGCTCACCACGCTCCTCGCGCGCGCCGTCGGGATGGTCTCCCGGTCCCGGATCGGATCCCGGCTGCGCGCCGAGACGCGTGTGCTCGACGTGGTGGCGTTGGTCGCGGTGCCGGTCGCCCTGCTCCTGTCGTTCGGGGTCCGGCAGCCGGACGCGCTGCCTGGCCTGGGCGGCACGGCGGCGCTCGTCGCCCTGTCCGCCGTCACCGTCGCGGCACTGCGGAGGGCCACCCACCACCGGCACTGGACGGTCTTCGGCGGTGTGCTCGCCGTGGCCGCCGGCGGCCTCCTGGGCGGTGTCGGGGAACAGTCGGCGACGGGCTGGGTCCCGTTCGGCGCGGCCAGCGTGTGGACGGCGCTCGCGCTCCTGACCGCGCCGCGCCTGCTGGCGGCGACGGGCCTTGGTTCCGTTCGCGGGGCGCTGCACCCGGCGACCCGGGACCACCTGCTGTTGAGCGGGTGGATCGCCGTCGCGGCCTCGGCCGTACCGGCGCTTGCGCTCGTCCCGGTGCGCGTGACTGACGCCTGGGTCGCGGCCTGGTCGGCGCCGGGCACCGGGTGGGCGGTGCCGACCGGGGCCCTGGTCGGCACCGCACCGGCCGGCGCGGTGGCGGGGGACACAGAGGCGCTGGTGAGCCTGAACCTGCCCTGGGCCCATCTGGGGACCGTCGCGCTCGCGGTCGTCACCCTGCTCGCGGCCAGGCTCGCCCGACGCGGGCGTCGGGTAGAGGCCGTCCTGGCTCCCCTGGTCGTGCTGCTGGCCGCCGTCGGTATCGCGCTCGACCCGCGCCTGCTCACTGTCGCCTCGCTGGCCGCCCTGACGCTGCTCGCGTTCGCGCTCGTCGCGGCGACGGCCGACCGGTCGGCCGCGTGGCGCGGCCTGCGCCCCGCCGTCACGCTCGTCCAGACGGCGGTCACGTCGTTGGTCCGCGCGTCGGGGCGCCTGCGCGCTCTCGGCGGGACCAGGGTCACCGGCGCCGACCTGCGGATCGCCCGTGCCACGGCGCTCACCGGTGCCGGCACGCTGATCGGCCTGCTGCTCGTCCTCTCCTGGGCGTCGCGCCCCACCGCCGCGGTGGGTGCCCTCGTCGTCTGCGCGCTGCTGCTGTCGCTGCGCGGGGTGCTGCGGCCGGTGACCCACCCGTGGCTGGTGGGCGCCGCGTACGTCTACCCGCTGGTGGTGCTCGGCGTCGTGCTCGCGTGGCTCGACCTGTCCGCCGTCGCCGCGATCTGCACGGTCTCCGCGGTCGCGTCCCTGGTGACGATCGCGGTCACCCTCGGGGCACGTACCTCGCGAGCCGAGTGGTACGTGGTGCTCGGTGTGACCGCCGGCCCGTTCGCGGCGGGTGTGGTCACGGTGGTGTTCGAACGCACCTGGTGGTCGGCGGGCGCCGCCGCGGCCATGCTGGCCCTCGAGCTGGTGCTGCTGCTCACCGCCCGTGCCGGCCTGTCCGGCCTGGTCCGGTCGGGAGCTGCCTTCCTCCTGCTGCCCACGGCGTCCGTCATGGTCACCAGCGCGGGCGCCATGGTCCTCGAGGTCTCGGGCTCGCCGTACGTGCTGCCGACCACCGCGCTGTTCGTCTCGGCGGTCGCCGGTGGCGCCGCCCGCGTGGCGGAACGGATCACCGCGCGGGTGCCCGACGGCGGACCGGAGCTGGCGGCAGGTGTGCACCGGAGCCTGGAGCGGTCCGCGCTGCTCACGGGTGCCATCACTATCCTGCTGGCCTATGCCCGGCCGGCGGCGGGCCCGGACGTCGCGGTCGCCGTGCTGCTGCTCCTCATGGCGGGTACCGCGCTCGTCGCCCGCGAACCGGGACGGCGGCGCCTCTGGCTGCTGGTCGCTGCACTGGGCTTCGCCGCACTGTGGACGGCGCTGGCCGGCGGCGACGTGGCGCTGATCGAGGCGTACACGCTTCCGCCGGCCCTGGTCGCGATCGCGGTGGGCGTGCTCCTCGCCTGGCGTCTCGGCCACGTGGCGGTCGCCCCCGCGGGCGGCACGACGCAGGATGGCGGTGGCGCGCCGAGCACGGGCCGTCAGCGGGTCACGCCGGTGACACATGCCTGGCGCCTCGCCGCGGCCGGCGCGGCGCTCGCCGTGGCGCCGAGCCTTCTGGTCCACCTGACCCGCACCGAGCCCGCAGACTGGCGAGCGTTCGCGCTGGTGGGCGGTGCGGTGCTCGCGCTGGCGGCCGCCTACGCCCTCGGGCTGGCGGCCGTGCGGGAACGGTTCGCCGTGCTGCGCGAGCCCTGGACGTACCCGGCGCGCCGCGGTCTGGCCGCCGTGGCGGCGCTGGCGGCACTCAGCGGCGTCGTCGAGTCCCTCCAGGTCGCGCGCGAACCGGTGTCCTGGCTCGGGTTCGACCGGCCCGTCTCGCCGACGCTGCCCCGCCTGAGCTGGTACGACGGCGCGCCGCTCGGGGTCCCGGTCGGTGCGGGGTGGGTGTTCGCCGTCGGACTCGGGTGGGCGCTCCTCGCCGGAACGCTGCTGATCGCCGCGGCCGTGGTGGCGCGGCGGTCGGCCGGGGGACGGACGGCACCGTGGCTCGACCGCTGGGGCATGGCGCCGGGCCTGGTGCTCGGTACGTTCGGCGCGGTGGCGAACGCCCGACCGGTCTGGGGCTCGATCGTGACGCTCCTCGTGCTGGAGCTCGTCCTGCTCGGCGTGCTCGTCCTGGTCACGCGGCGAGCGGGCAGAGCGGGAGCCGGCGCACCGCCGTGGCTGGTCTGGCTGTGTGCCGCGGCCGTGGCGATCGCCGCCTGGTCGCCACGTGAGCTGCGGGTCGAGGCGTTCTCGGTGATGCTGGGCGTCGGCCTGATCTGGTCCGGCGCGGTGGCCCTGCGCCGCTGGGTGGCGGCGGGCGAGCCGGACGGCGCCACGGGAACCCTCATGACCTGGCCGGTCGGCTATCGCGGGTCCTGGCGCACCGTCGGGTGGGGTATCGCGGCACTCGTCGGCCCCTCGGTGCTGTCCACCGTGACCGACCCGCTGACGATCCGGGCGTCCTGGGTGGTGCTGGCTGCGCTGGCCGCCGTCCTCGTGGGGTCACGGCTGCGTCTGTCGGCTCCGTTCTGGATCGGTGTCTGGACCCTGGCCGTCGAGGTCGTCGTCGTGTTCGCCAAGCTCGGGGTCGGCGTCTCGCCGTTGCCGTGGATCCTCACCCTCGTGCCCGCCGCGGTCGTCCTGCTCATCATCGCGACGCTCGACGAGCGGCGGACCGCGGCCTCGGGCGGTACGGCGGCGTACCTCCGCGACCTGCGCTGATGTCAGCCGCACCGCCCGGCCGCGCCGCCCGGGCGGCGCAACCTCAGACCTTCGCGTCCAGCCAGTCCAGCACCGTGGACAGGTACTTCTCCCGCGCCGGACGCGGGGACAGCGCCAGGTCGTGGGCGCCACCCTCGATGACGGCCAGGTCGACGGAGGCGCCCACCCGCGGCGCGCGGGCATGCATGTGCGCGACGTCGAGGATCGCGTCCGTGCTGAGCATGACCGCGGCGGCCCCGCCGTCGGGCCCGGTCGCGTCACTGGTGCACAGCAGGGCGGGGCACCGCACGGTCAGCCCGCGCGCCAGCCTGCGGTGGCCGCGCCGGATCGAGGCCAGCCATCCTGCCCGGACCGGGAACCCGGCGTACGGCTTCCAGCGCAGGTCGTACTCCCACTCGCCGCCCGTGGCGCGGTGCAGGGCACGGCCGTAGTCCTCGTCAAGATGAGCCAGGACGGTGCGCGGCGCGACCCGCCCGAGCGCGTACACGAGCTGGGTCACCAGGGTCCGGTCCGACCAGCTGCCCCGCAGGTCGAACCAGGGGCTGTTCAGCACCAGCGCCGTCACGAGGTCCGGGCGCGCGTGCGCGTACATCGAGGTGATGAGCCCGCCCATCGAGTGCCCCATCAGCACCAGTCCGCTGTGGCCGTCCGCGGCGATCGCCTCGGCCGCCGCGTCCAGGTCCTGCTGGTAGAGCCGCAGGCTGCCGACCATGTTGGCGTCGCCGCCCGCCGCCGTCCACGCCTCGATGGAGCGCCCGTAGCCGCGCAGGTCGATCGCGTAGAACGGGTAGCCCCACTCCGCGACGGCCTCGGCGAGGTGCCGTTGGAAGAAGTAGTCCGTGTAGCCGTGCACGTACAGCACGGGAGGGCGCCCCGGGCCGGGGACGTCCTGGGGCGTGTAGCGGACCAGGGTCGCCTCGGCGCCGTCGTCCGCCAGGGGACGTCGTCGCCGGGCCGCGGGAGCACGGAGCGCCCCGGACGGCCCCGGCAGTCGCAGGGTGCGCGCTTCGAAGCCGTCGCCCAGCACGTCGTCGGCCCACTCGTTCCCGCTGTCGTCCATGTCGCTCCTGTGCGTCATGCCTGCTTCTGGTCGGGCTGCCGTCCGCGCTGCCGTCGGCTGACGATATAGGTAAGGAGCCCGCCGAAGAGGAGTACCACGAACGTGGCGAGGGTGATCGGCGCGCCCCAGTCCGAGATGATGCCCTCGGCCGGGTGCGGCGCCGGGCTGGGCGTGCCCACGGTGCTCGGCATGTCGTCGGTGCCCTCCACGGGGATCAGCCCGCGCGCCGACAGCCGTGTGGCCTGCTCGGTGTCCGGGCGCCAGGTGACGGTGTACCCGTCGATCTCGCCGTTGGCCTCCGTGACCGGGCCGGGAAAGGTGAGCGCGACGGTGGCGTCGACGGAGCCGAGGGCGCCGTCGGGCAGGTTCTCGATGCCCTCCACGCGCTCCGCCAGGTCGAGCACGCCGGTGACCACGTACTCGCCGCCGTCACGGGTGACCTGGACGTCGCCGTCACTGAGCGCGGCCAGCGTCGCGACGGGCTCGTCGTCGAACACGTAGCGGGAACCGGTGTAGCCGTCCTCGGCGTACGGCTCCTCGGCCACGGAGTCCGGGACGTCGCCCAGCACCTCGTCCCGGTACTCGGCCCAGACATCGGCGGGGTCGCCGCCGAACAGCCCGGCGGCATCGTCGGAGACGGCGACGACCAGGGTGCCGTCGGCGGTGTCGTGGTCGGTGAGGGTGGCCCGCAGGTCGAGGCGGACGCACCCGGTCAGCGCCAGGACGACGAGCACCGCGCCGACGACGGCGCGCGCCGTGCCGTGCGGGACACGCACGCCGGCCGGGTCTCTTCGTGTCCCCTCAGGTTTCACCCGGCCAGTCTGCCCGATCCCGATCCCGGTCAGTACCCCGGCGGGAAGCTCGGAGGCAGGCCCGGCTCCGGAGGCGTCGCCTGCTCCTGCGGGTGCGGCCGCGCGGGGCCGTACGGGGCCGGCTGTGCGGCGGCCCCCGGCGGGAAGGTTTCGCCGGCGGGCCCGTCCGGCCGACGGTCCCGCACCCGCAGCATGGCCTGCCACACGATGACGCCGATGAGCAGCAGGATGACCAGTCCGCTCAGGCCGAGCACCAGGATCATCCATTCCGGGACGACGGGGAGGGTCACCACCTCGGCGGCACCTGCCGCCTCGTCGGCGGACCTCTCGACGGGGGCGACGGCGGACCCTCGCGCTCGGATGTCGACGGACTCGCCCACCGTCGGCTCCCAGCGCACCGTCGTGCCGTCGACGGTGCCGTTCGAGTCCTTCACGCTGCCGGGGAACGTGATGTCGACGGTGACGCTCAGGTTGTCGACGGACGCCCCACCGCGGCTCCCGAGCCCCTCCTCGGTGAGGTCGAGCGTGCCGGACACCACGTAGTCGGAGCCCTTGCGGACCACCTTGATGGGCCAGCCCACCCGGGCGCCGACCCCGTCGATCGCCGTCCGGGGGTAGACGTACCGCGTGCCGGTGTAGCCCTCCTGCTGAAAGTCCTCGGTCCGGTCCGCATCCTTCGCGGGGTCCTCCTGGCCCTCGGTCAGGGCGTCGATGACGTCGTCGGGGGACTGCCCGGTCTGGTCCAGGTACTTGTCCTCGACGGCGAGCACCACGCTCGACACCGCGCCGTCGTCCGGCTTCAGCTCCACCTCGACACCCATGCGCACGCACCCGGACAGAGCCAGGGTCAGTACGGCGAGGGTGGCGGCTGCCACGGCGCGAGAGCGGGTCACCGAGACAGCATGCCGGTCACCCCCCGGTATCGAAAAGCCTGATTGAGGGGAGTTGTCCCCATGGTCGGGACGGCCGGTAGCAGGTAGCGGCCTGCCGGGCCGTCGTCAGGCGGTGGGTGCCGAGACGGCCGCGGTGGTCGTCGTGGCGGCCAGCGTCCGCTCCCGGCGCAGCGCGGGCAGGAAGCACGCGGCACCCAGCGTGCTGAACGCTCCGGCGATGATCATCGCCGTCGACGTGGACAGCATGTCCGCGGTCCAGCCGAGGACCGGGCCGGCCACGGAGAACGACGCGAACGCGATCATCGAGGCCATCGAGAGCACCGTCGTGCGGTTCCGGGACTCGGCCTCGCGGTGCAGCAGCGCCTGGTACGCGGGCCCGCAGGCGCCGTGCAGGCCGTACGTCACGAGATAGGCGGCGACGAGCCCGACCGGGCCGAGGGCCAGGCCCATCCACACGGCTCCGAGCCCGTTGAGCAGCCGGGCGATGATGGCAGTACGGGCCACGCCGATGCGGGGCGTGGCCAGGCCGGTCAGGGCGGCACCGGCTGCGAACACCGCCCAGCCCGCCGCGGCGGCCGGCCCGGCCACCGTGGCACCGGCCGCGGTACCGCCCAGCATCTCGGAGAGCCGGATCGGCTGGAACGTCTCGAACACCACCATGCCGACGCTCCAGAACACCTCGACGAGGAGCAGCCAGCGCAGCACCCGGTTGTCGCGGGCGAGGCGCAGCCCGTCGCGGATGACACCGGGCGCCTGGCGCGCGGACTCGAGCACCCGGCTCCTCCCGCTGCCCGACGGCGGCAGGGCCGGCGCCGCGCCGGGGCCGGCGGTGGCGGACTCGTCGACCACGGGGGCAGCGGTCCTCGGCATCTCCCGGACCAGCACCGTCACGGCGACGAGGTGCGCCGTCGCGAGGGCGGCGTACACCGCGTAGGGCAGCGTCAGCGCGGACCACCCGCCGAACGGGTGCCACCAGACGAGCCCGCCCGAGACGAGGGCGCCCGCGGCGATCGAGACGCCCAGCACGGTGCTGTGCGCCGCCAGTGGCCGGTCGACGTCAGCGCCGGGCTCCGTGGCGTGCACGGTGTCGACGAACCAGGCCTCCAGCGGCCCGGAGTCGAGTGCCCTGAAGGCACCGGTGACCGCTGCCGCCAGGGCGAACGTCCAGAAGGTCTGCGCGGTGAGGAACAGCCACGCGGCCGCGACCTGGAGCACGGCCGCGGCGATGAGCAGGGGACGGCGCCCGAGAGCGTCGGCGAGCCCACTGGTGGGCAGCTCCAGGAGGAAGACGGTGAGTCCCGTGATGGACAGCGCCGTCAGTGCCTGCGTGACTGTGAGCCCGCGCTCCAGCGGGAGGAGGGTCGTCACGGTGATGACCAGCCCGACGGGGAACCACCGGGTCGCCGTCAGCAGCAGGAAGACCTGCCGGGCCCTCGTGGGNGCAGCAGGAAGACCTGCCGGGCCCTCGTGGGCGTCAGCGGGGTCATGGCCGGTCCGATCCCGCGGCGCCGTCGGGGTCCGTGCCCGTCTCGGCGGTGTCCTGGGCCGGGGGCGCGGCCGCTCCGGGTACGTCGTCCGGCTCCAGCGGGAACGCGGCCGCCCAGAAGGTCACCCGGCGCGCCCCCGGCCCGGCGCCCGCCTCGCGGTAGCGCTCGAGCACCTCGTCGATCTCCTCGTGCATGGCCTTGAGCTGCGCGGCGTCCACGGTCACCCAGGCGTCGCCCATACCCGTCACGTCCTGCCACTCACGTGGCCAGGACTCCGCGACATCGAGCCAGTGGGCGAAGTCCGTGCTGAACAGGCGCAGGTAGTCGCGCTCCAGCCAGCCGAGCGCCGTGGCGGCGTCCTCGTCCGCGGCGAGCTCCGAGCGCTCCCAGCTGTGCGACTTCGTGGCGGCACGCCACAGACGCTGCTTGCCGGTGCCCTCGCCGGTGTCCGCGACCAGGCCGACGGACTCGAGCTTGCGCAGGTGATAGCTGGTGGCACCGGTGTTGGTGCTCAGCTCCGTCGCGAGCGAGGTCGCCGTGGCCGGGCCCCCGCGCCGCAACGCGCTGAGCAGGCGCGAGCGCAGCGGGTGGGCGAGGACCTTGACGGCCTCAGGGGTGAGCCGGAAGTTGTCCTGGGGAGTGTCCATGCGTGCACAATAAGCATGCACAGGGTGTGTGCACAATAGGTATGCACAAATGTTGTGCTCGTGCTCGTGCTCGTGCTCGTGCGCGGCCGGGAAGTTGGGGGTCGTCCGGCGTCGAACCGCAACCCGCGAGCCCGGCGGTCGGTCGTCCGGCGTCGAACCGCAAGGTGATCGTCACGGGAGCCGCCGAGACGCAACCTCCGCGTCGATCGGAGGGCTGGTGGACGTGTTCGCCTCGGTTCGGCGCGCTGGGCAATGGTCAGCTTGCGGTTCGGCGCCGACCGGTTGCGCGTTGGACGTGGACCTTGCGGTTCGGCACGATCAACGTCCCGACGCGCGACCTGGTCAGAGCAGCATGAACAGCGCCGTCCCCACGCCGGCGATCACCACGAGCACGCGGAAGACGACCGGCGACATCCTGCGTCCCAGGCGTGCTCCGACGTAGCCGCCCACCACGGAACCGGCGGCCAGCAGGCCGATCGCCGGCCAGCTCAGGTCGGCGACGACGACGAAGATGACCGTGGCCACCACGTTCGCGGCCAGCACGGCCAGGGTCTTGAGCGCGTTCACGATCCGCACGGGAAAGTCGGTGCCGAGCCCGAGCACCGCGGCCATCATGACGCCGGACCCGGCCCCGAAGTAGCCGCCGTACGTGCCCGTGAGCACGGCGAGCAGCACGGTCGCCGGCGACATCTCGTGGCGCAGCCTCGTGGGCTCGTTCCGGGTGCGGCGCAGCCACCGGCTGATCCACGGCTGCGCGCCGACGAGCAGGCAGGAGAGCAGGATCAGCCAGGGCACCACTGCCTCGAACACGCCGGGCGGGAGTGCCAGCAGCAGGATCGCCCCGCCGACGGATCCGATCCCGCAGGCGGCGAGCACGACCGCGACCGTGCGGGGGTGCTCGCGCAGCTCCTGGCGGTATCCGATCGCACCGCTCAGTGCTCCCGGCACGAGGCCGACCGTGTTCGACGCGTTCGCGACGACCGGCGGCAGGCCGACGGCGAGCAGCACGGGAAAGCTCAGGAGCGAGGCGACGCCGACCGTCGAGGTGAGGATCCCCGCGCCGAGCCCCGCACCGAGAACGGCGAGCTGCTCCCAGCCGGTCACGACTCCCCGTCCCGCAGGAGGGCCACGTCGCTGACCATCTCGACGTGGGCGTGCATCGCGTCGGCGGCGGCCTCCGGGTCGCCGGCCCGGATGGCGTCCGCGATGGCGCGGTGCCCGTTGAGGGAGTTACGGGGGCGGCCGGGCTGCGAGAGCGACTCGATCCTGCTCTCCCGGATCAGGCTCGAGATCTCCCGCATGGTCTGCGCCAGGAGGTCGGAGTGCGCGGCGGCGGTGACCGCCCCGTGGAACTGCTCGTCGGCCTCCACGCCACGGTCCCCGTGCGTGATGGCCTCCTCCATCGTGTCGAGTGCGGCATCGATCGCCCGGAGGTCGTCCTCGGTGCGGCGCTGCGCGGCGAGGGCGGCGATCTTGGTCTCGAGCGCGTCCCGGATGTCGATGATCTCGGGCATCCGGTCGGCGTGCGCACGGATCGCCTCGACGATGCGGCTCTCGCTGTGCTTGCCGGTCAGCACCGTGCCGTCCCCGTGCCGCACCACGACCACACCGACCACCTCGAGCGCGACGAGCGCCTGGCTCAGGGTCGCGCGGCTGACGCCGAGCCGCGAGGCGAGCTCGCGCTCGGGTGGCAGCCGGTCGCCGGCTTTCAGGCCGTTCTGCCGGATCCAGGAGGTGATCTGCTCCGCCACCTGTTCGTAGAGGCGGGTGCGGGCCAGCGGGTTCGGCAGTTCGGCGGATGCCTTGGGGGTCACCCCGTGAGAATACTTGACAGATGGCGCACTGGCCTATTGGCTAGGCCACTGATCCATCGTGCCTCGTCGGTCAAAGGTGTCCGCCACGATGGGAAGAGGAGTACTCATGGGTCCTGAGTGGATCGCGATCATCGCGCTCGTCGCGTTGTTCGTCGTCGGGACAGTCCTACCGATCAACATGGGCGCGCTCGCCTATGTCGCGGCGTGGATCGTCGGCGTGTTCGCACTGGGCATGGACGACGGCGAGGTGCTCGGCGGGATCAGCGCCAGCCTCGTGCTGACGCTCATCGGCGTCACGTATCTGTTCGCCATAGCCAAGAACAACGGCACGGTCGACCTCATCGTCGCGCAATCGATCAAGATGGTCGGTGGCCGCGTGGCCCTGATCCCCTGGATCATGTTCGCCGTCACCGCGGTACTGACAGCCATCGGCGCGGCCAGCCCGGCGGCGTGCGCCATCATCGGCCCGGTGGCGCTCGGCTTCGCCCGTCGCTACAAGATCAACCCGCTCATGATGGGCATGTTCGTGGTGCACGGCGCCCAGGGCGGCGGGTTCTCCCCGATCAGCATCTACGGCACCATCACCAACTCGATCATGGCCGACGTCGGCTACGAGGGCACCGAGATGGCCGTCTTCATCGCGTCGCTCGGGTTCAACCTGGCGATGGCCGTCATCCTGTTCCTCGCGCTCGGCGGTCGTCGCCTGATGAACGAGCGGGTCGACCCGGCCGACGCCGGCGAGCACGCCGCGGATCGCGCCGGCGACGAGCTGACCACGGGCGGCCGGCCCGCTCCCGCAGGTGGCCCGGGTGGCGTCGCCACCGTCACGCGGAGCGTCGGCGTGCGCCGCGACCACGTGCTGACGCTGCTCGCCTTCGCGGCCGTCGCGGTGACGGCACTCGCCTTCGACATGGACATCGGGTTCGTCTCCATCACGGCGGCCGTCGCCCTCGCCATGCTCTCCCCGAGCCAGAACAAGGGCGCCGTCAAGCAGATCGCATGGCCCACCGTGCTGCTGGTGGCGGGTGTGACGACCTACGCGACGGTCTTCACCGAGGCGGGCGCGCCCGAGTACATCGGCCTCTGGGCAGCGGGTCTCGGCATCGTCACCATCGGTGCCCTGGTGCTCTGCTACGTCGGCGGCGTCGTCTCGGCGTTCGCCTCCTCCACGGCCCTGCTGCCGGTCATCATCCCGATCGCGGTACCGCTCATCGCGACCGGCGGCGTCAGCGCCTGGTCCATGGCGGCGGCCCTCGCCGTCTCGTCGACGATCGTCGACGTCAGCCCCTTCTCGACGAACGGAGCCCTGATGCTCGCCAACCGCCCCGACACCATCTCGGAGCAGGCGTACTACAAGCAGATCCTCGGCTACGCGGGCATCGTCACGCTCGTGGGGCCGCTGCTGGTGTGGGCGATCCTCGTCCTGCCGGGCTGGTGAGCGCCATGACCGGACCGCTGGCCGACGTCGTCGTCGTCGACCTCTCCAGGGCCCTCGCCGGGCCGCACGCCACCATGATGCTGGGCGACCTCGGCGCCCGCGTCATCAAGGTGGAGGTGCCCGACCGGGGCGACGACACGCGGGGCTGGGGGCCGCCGTTCGTGGGCGAGGAGGGTGCGCGCGAGTCGACGTACTTCCTGTCCGCGAACCGGAACAAGGAGTCGATAGCCCTCGACCTCAAGTCCGACGAGGGCCGGGCCACCCTGCTGGCGCTCGTCGACCGTGCCGACGTGCTCGTGGAGAACTTCCGGACCGGTGTGCTCGACCGGCTCGGCCTCGGTCTCGAGAGCCTGCTCGAGCGCAACCCGCGCCTGGTGGTGCTCTCGATCACCGGGTTCGGGCACGACGGTCCGGAGGGCGGCCGCGCCGGGTACGACCAGATCGCCCAGGGCGAGGCCGGCCTGATGTCGCTGACCGGGTCCGGTCCGGACGACCCGCAGCGCGTCGGCGTGCCGATCGGCGACCTGCTCGCCGGGATCTACGGTGCGTACGGCGTGCTCGCGGCACTGCACGAGCGGCACGACACCGGCGTGGGACAGGTCGTCCGGACGTCGCTCCTGGCGGCGGTCACCGGAGTGCACGCGTTCCAGGGCACACGGTGGACCGTCGCGGGGGAGGTGGGGCACGCGCAGGGCAACCACCACCCTTCCATCGCGCCGTACGGCCTGTTCCGCTGCCGTGACGGCGCCGTCCAGATCGCCGTCGGGTCCGAGGTGCTGTGGCAGCGGTTCTGCCTGGCCTTCGGGCTCGACGCCGACGCGGAGGGCCTGCGGAGCAACGCCGAGCGGGTGGCCCACCGCGACCAGGTCGTCGAGCTGGTCGAGGCGGCCTTCGCCGACCTCGACGCCGACGTGCTGCTGAGCCGGCTCGCCGACGCCGGGATCCCGGCGGGTCGGGTGCGTACCCTCGACGAGGTGTACGCGTGGGAGCAGACGGCGAGCCAGGGCCTCCTCGTCGACGTGCAGCACACCAGCCTCGGCGCGGTGACGCTGCCCGGCCCGCCGCTGCGGTTCTTCGACCCGTCCGGCGACGAGGTCACCCGGCGCGACCACCAGGCACCCCCGGTCCTGGACGAGCACGCCACCCGGATCCGGGCCTGGCTCGACGAGCCGGTGCCGGGTGAGCCGAGAGCAGGGTCATGACCCGCCGGTGGACCGCGCGTGAGCTGCTCGACCTGGTGCTCGACCCGGGCAGCTTCGAGTCCTGGGACGAACCGGTCGACACGTCCGGGCACCCGGCCCCGTACCGAGCGGTGCTCGCCGCGGCGGCCGAGAAGGCGGGCACCGACGAGTCGGTGCTCACCGGCCGTGGCCACGTCCGCGGACGCCCCGTCGTGGTCGTCGTCAACGAGTTCCGGTTCCTCGGCGGCTCCATCGGCCGGGCCGCCGCGCGGCGCATCACCGCCGCCGTGCGGCGGGCCACCGCGGAACGGCTGCCCCTCCTCGCCACGACGGCGTCGGGCGGCACCAGGATGCAGGAAGGCACCCCCGCGTTCCTCCGCATGGTCGAGATCTCCCGCGCCGTCATGGACCACCGCGACGCCGGTCTGCCCTACCTCGTGTACCTGCGGCACCCCACCACCGGCGGCGTCTACGCGTCGTGGGGCTCGCTCGCGCACCTCACCGTGGCGGAACCCGGCGCACTCGTCGGGTTCCTCGGGCCGCGCGTCGTCGAGGCGCTGACCGGCGCAGCGCTGCCCGAAGGCGTCCAGTCCGCCGAGAACCTCGCCGCCAAGGGGGTGCTCGACGGCGTCGTCGCACCGGAGAACCTGCCGGCGCTGGTCGATCGAACGCTCGCGGTGCTGGTGGACCCGCCGTCGGCGCCGGCGCTCCCCCGCCGGCGGGGAGAGCCCTCCGGGACGACGTCGGCGTGGGACTCCGTGCTGCGGACCCGGGCCGACGGCCGGGTCGGGGTGCGGGACGTGCTCCGGTACGGCGCGTCGGGCACGGTCCGGCTCTCCGGCACGGACGAGGGCGAGCGCGACGAGTCGATGCTGGTGGCGCTCACGCGACTGGACGGGCAGCCCTGCGTGGTGGTCGGCCAGGACCGGACCCGGCAGTCCGACCGGACGCCGATGGGTCCCGCCGCGCTGCGGGTGGCGCGGCGCGCGATGGGACTCGCCGAGGAGCTGCGGCTGCCCCTGGTCGCCGTGATCGACACCCCCGGCGCCGAGCTCTCGCAGTCCGCTGAGGAAGGTGCCATCGCCGGCGAGATCGCGCGCTGCATGGCGGCGCTCACCCAGATGACCGTGCCCACGCTGTCGGTGATCCTCGGCCAGGGCTGCGGCGGCGGGGCGCTCGCGCTGCTGCCCGCGCGGACCGTGATCGCCGCGGAGCACGCCTGGCTGTCGCCGCTGCCGCCCGAGGGCGCGAGCGTCATCGTGCACGGGGACATGGTGCACGCGGCGGAGCTGGCCGAGGCGCAGCACGTGCGCGCGGTCGACCTGCTCGCCGAGGGCGCGGTGCAGCGCGTGGTCCCTGAGCACGGCGACGACACGGTGCGGGACGTGGCCGTGGCGGTCGCGGCGGAGTGCGCGGCGGTGCTGAGCACGGTACCTGGCAGATGATCGGCAGAACGTCGGGTGGTCGGAGGACGTCGAGACCTATCGGGCGGCCCTATCGCTTCTGGAGGGCCTTGCGCACCTGCTGCGCCAGGGCGAACACGAGCAGCACGGCGAAGGCTATCGACGCGACGTCGTCGGGCAGGGCGACGGACAGGCTCGCGCCGCCGAAGGAGAAGACCGACGCCACCAGCCCGATGATCGCCGCCGTGCGCAGGTGGACCAGGCGGTTGCGTGCGTTGACCCAGGTCCCGGAGACGGCGGTCGGGATCATGGCGACCAGCGACGTGCCCTTGGCCAGGGCCGGCGCGAAGTCGAACAGGGCGGACAGGCCTGGCACGGCGAGCTGTCCTCCACCGATGCCCAGCAGCCCGGACGCGATGCCCATGACCAGGCCCAGGCCCACCATCCCTGCCCCGTCGAGCAGGCTGGGGACGCCCTGTGCGCTGTCCACGGACGGCGGTTCCCCGAACGCGTCCAGCACCGACCGCACGATCCCCGCGACGAGCACCCCGACGAAGAGCCAGCGCAGCAGGGTCTCCGGGACGCGGGCGAGCAGCCGTGCTCCGACCACGGCGCCGGTCACGGCACCGACGACGAGCAGCCCCGCCGCGATCAGGTCGACGGCGTCGTGCGTCAGGTAGGGGATCGAGCCGACGATCGCCGCCGGGAGGATCGCCGCGAGCGAGTAGGCGCTGGCCCGGCGCTGCGTCAGCCCGCCGAGCGAGGTCAGGAGCGGCACCATCACGATGCCGCCGCCCAGGCCGAACAGGCCTGAGAAGGCCCCGCCGACGATCCCGACGACGGCGGCGCGGGGTGGAGTCAGGGAGTCGTCAGTCTGGTCGGTCACCCCGCGATGATCTCAGGTGCGCCGCGATGGTCCGCGCGCAGTCCTCCGGCCCGGTGCTCGTGGTGTCGACCTCCAGGTCGTAGGCGACATCCTCGTGGACCACGTCCGCCTGCTTCGCTGCCATGCCCGCCACGCGGTCGCCGCGCGCGGCCTCGCGGCGCCCGGCCTCCGCGGCGGAGCAGCGCACGCCGACCCAGAGCGTCGGCACGTCGCCGAGGGCGTCCAGCCAGCGCTGCTGGGACCGGGCGCCACCGAGGAAGACGTCGTCAACCACCAGGTGCGCACCCGCGCGGGCCATGGCGACGAGCCCGGTGATCCAGGCGTCCTGCAGCGCCATGAACTCCTCGCCGACGTCGACGCCGCCGTCGTCCGCGAACCCGATGCCGTCGCCGCCGGACGTCAGGCGGGTCGGCATCGCGTCCACGAGGGTGTCGATGCTGAGCGACAGCCACGCGTCCGGGAGACCGGCCTGGAGGCTGCGCGCTATCGCGGACTTCCCGGAGCTCGATCCGCCGTTGAGAACGATGACCTGGGTGTTCATGCGAGAACGGTACGAGTGTGGGTGGCGGGCGCTACAGTGAATTCCAAGGTTGAGTGGAATAGACTCAACTTTGACCCCGTTTCATCTCGTACAGACTTCAGCATCCCTGGGAGGCCTCATGGACACCAAGTTCACGACCATGTCGCAGCAGGCGATCGGCGACGCCATCCAGTCGGCGTCGGCGGCCGGCAACCCGCAGCTCGAGCCGGTCCACCTGCTCGCCTCGCTGCTCCAGCAGGAGCGCGGCGTGGCCACGGGCCTGCTCGACGCGGTCGGTGCGAACGCGCAGGCGATCGGCCAGCAGGTGCGCGCGGCTCTGATCGCGCTGCCCCAGGCCAGCGGGGCGAGCACCGCCCAGCCGAGCGCGAGCCGGGCGATGGCGACGGTCCTGGACCTGGCGGCGAAGGAGGCGCAGGGGCTGGGCGACGAGTACGTCTCCACGGAGCACCTGCTCATCGCGATAGCGGCCGGCCAGTCCGCAGCGGCTCGCACCCTGTCCGACGCCGGGGCGACCGCCGACGCCCTGCGTGCGGCGCTGCCCGCCGTCCGGGGATCCGGCCGGGTCACCAGCCCCAACCCCGAAGGCACGTACAAGGCACTGGAGCAGTACGGCACCGACCTGACGCAGCGTGCCAGGGACGGCAAGCTGGACCCGGTGATCGGTCGCGACTCCGAGATCCGCCGCGTGATCCAGGTGCTGAGCCGCCGCACCAAGAACAACCCCGTGCTCATCGGTGAGCCCGGCGTCGGCAAGACCGCCGTCGTCGAGGGGCTGGCCCAGCGGGTCGTCGCGGGCGACGTGCCGGAGTCCCTGAAGGACAAGCGGCTGGTCGCGCTGGACCTGGCCTCGATGGTGGCGGGAGCGAAGTACCGCGGTGAGTTCGAGGAGCGCCTCAAGGCGGTCCTCGAGGAGATCACCGCGTCGGACGGCGAGGTGGTCACCTTCATCGACGAGCTGCACACCGTGGTCGGTGCGGGGGCCGGCGGTGAGGGCGCGATGGACGCGGGCAACATGCTCAAGCCGATGCTCGCGCGCGGCGAGCTGCGCATGGTGGGCGCGACCACGCTCGACGAGTACCGGGAGCACATCGAGAAGGACCCCGCCCTGGAACGCCGCTTCCAGCAGGTCTTCGTGGGCGAGCCGTCGGTCGAGGACACGGTCGCGATCCTGCGCGGGCTCAAGGAACGCTACGAGGCGCACCACAAGGTGACCATCGCCGACTCGGCGCTCGTCGCCGCCGCCTCGCTCTCCGACCGGTACATCTCCGGACGGCAGCTCCCCGACAAGGCGATCGACCTGGTCGACGAGGCCGCGTCCCGGCTGCGCATGGAGCTCGACTCCTCCCCCGTGGAGATCGACGAGCTGCAGCGCGCCGTCACTCGCCTGGAGATGGAAGAGGTGGTGCTCTCCGAGTCGGAGGACGCCGCCTCCGAGGAGCGCCTGCAGCGTCTCCGGGCCGACCTCGCGGACCGTCGCGAGGCGCTCGCCGCACTCACCGCACGCTGGGAGTCCGAGAAGGCGGGGCACAACCGCGTCGGTGACCTGCGAGCGCGCCTCGACGAGCTGCGGACCGACGCCGAGCGCAAGCTGCGCGAGGGCGACCTCGAGGGTGCCGCACGCATCCGGTACGGCGACATCCCTGTGGTCGAGAAGGAGCTCGTCGCGGCAGAGGAGGCGGAGGCGACGAGCCAGGGCTCGGCGGGTTCGACCGCCGGCGACCCGCTCGTCGCACCGGCAGAGACCGCGCCGATGATCGCCGACAAGGTGGGCGCGGACGAGATCGCCGAGGTGGTCGCGGCCTGGACCGGCATCCCGGCGGGGCGCATGCTGCAGGGCGAGTCGGAGAAGCTCCTGCACATGGAGGAGGTCCTCGGCGCGCGCCTCATCGGGCAGCGGACCGCGGTGGCCGCGGTGTCCGACGCCGTGCGCCGCACCAGGGCCGGCGTCTCGGACCCGGACCGGCCCACCGGCTCCTTCCTGTTCCTCGGCCCCACCGGCGTGGGCAAGACGGAGCTCGCCAAGGCGCTCGCCGACTTCCTGTTCGACGACGAGCGCGCCATGGTGCGCATCGACATGTCCGAGTACGGCGAGAAGCACTCCGTCGCCCGGCTCGTGGGCGCGCCTCCGGGCTACGTCGGGTACGAGGAGGGCGGTCAGCTCACGGAGGCGGTCCGGCGGCGGCCCTACTCGGTGGTGCTGCTGGACGAGGTGGAGAAGGCGCACCCCGAGGTCTTCGACGTGCTGCTCCAGGTGCTCGACGACGGCCGCCTCACCGACGGCCAGGGCCGCACCGTCGACTTCCGCAACACGATCCTCGTCCTGACGTCGAACCTCGGCTCGCAGTTCCTCGTGGAACCGATGCTGTCGGACGAGGAGCGGCGCGAGTCCGTGATGACGGCCGTGCGGGCGTCGTTCAAGCCCGAGTTCCTCAACCGGCTCGATGACGTGGTCGTCTTCGACGCGCTGACTCTGGCCGAGCTCGGCAGCATCGTCGAGCTGCAGGTCGGCGCCTTCGCGAAGCGGCTGGAGGACCGGCGCATCACCCTCGATGTCACGGAGGCAGCCCGGGAGTGGCTCGCGCTGGAGGGTTTCGACCCGGCGTACGGCGCCCGTCCGCTGCGTCGTCTGGTGCAGCGCGAGATCGGCGACCGCCTGGCGCGGCTGCTGCTCGCCGGTGAGGTGTCCGACGGCGACACCGTGGTCGTGGACAGGGCGGACGGCGGCGACGGCCTGGCTCTCGACCGCAAGGCGCTGACCGTGTGATCGAGCGGTCTGCGTGTACGTCGATCGGCGTACACGGGATTACGCAGATCGGTCGATGTGGAGCATGGCATCCGCCTGCGATCCTGGGGGCACGAGGGAACGACCGTGCGATCGGTTCCGGCGAGTGACCGCCGGACACCGCCGTGTGATGGTGTTGTGAAGGTGAGAGCCCGACCGCCCAGAACCAGAAATCTCGCGCGTCCCTCTGTGTGTGCGGGGTGAGACCGTGCGCGGTGTGCCGCGCACGGTCCCCGCACGGTCAAGGCGCGCGGGGGGCGAGCCGACGGGGGCCACCGGAAGGGCAGACGGTCAGGGAGGGCCTGATGCTGCGGTTCCACTTCACTTCGGATGATCTAGCCCGGGTCCGGATCGCTCCGGGCCCGGACCCTCTGTGGGAGGTGCTGCTCAGCGCCCACGTGGTGAACCAGCGTCCGGGCAGCATGCTGTTCGGGCCGTGGCGGCAGCGGGTGCTGTCCGGGATGGGGCCCGCAGCCCGGATGCTGCTGCGGCTGACGCCACCGCGCGGGTACTCGCCGGACTTCCTCACGCCGGTGACGGGCACCGACGACTTCGAGTCCGGGCTCGACGCGGTGCTGTCCACCCCGCGGAAGCGGCTGAGCAACGACATCGCGCTGCTGGCGCGCGGGCACAAGCCGCAGCTCTGGATGCGCGACCTCGCCGACGGTTCCGCACCGGCGGTGCGCGGGCTCGGCGTCGCTCTGCGCGCCTACTACGAGCACGCGGTGGCGCCGTACTGGAGCGGCATCCGCGCCGCGGTCGACGTCGACCGCGCGACCCGGACCCGTGCGTGGATGGAGGGCGGCACGGAGCTGGCGCTCCGCACCCTGCACCCTTCGATCCGGTGGCAGCACCCGGTCCTCACGGTCGCGACCGTCGCCGAACGGGACGTGCACCTCGCCGGGCGTGGCCTGCTGATCATCCCGTCGTACTTCTGCGTGCGGGTCCCGATCACCCTGGCGGACGCCGAGCTGCCGCCCGTGCTGATCTACCCGATCGTGCGCGAACCCGTAGGGCCCGAGCGCAGCGTGGAGTCCCGGCTCGACGGCGGACGTCAGCTCACCGCACTCCTCGGCCGCACCAGGGCCGCGGTGCTGCGCGTGCTCGGCACCGGGGCCACGACCAGCGAGATCGCGCACCGGCTGGCGATCTCACCCGCGTCGGCGTCGGAGCACGCGACGGTGCTGCGCAACGCGGGCCTCATCACCAGCGGGCGTGAACGCAACACCGTGATCCACGCCCTGACCCCGCTGGGTCAGACTCTGCTCGAGGGCTGCGCCGGACGGACACCGGCGACTGTGCCGGTCACTGCAGCAGATCCTGCGTGATCGGCTCGGCGGTGGTCGCGAGGCACAGGCCGACCCGGTCACCGTCGTCCCACGACTCCGCGCTGGGACCCCAGACCACATAGCTCACGGAGTCGGCGAGAGGGCTCGTCCGCGCGATAGGGCCGAGCTGCTTGGTGCCGCACACCTGGGCCACCCGCTTGTCGACCTCGTCCCGACCCGGCCAGACGGCGGCGTCGGCGAAGTCGGTGCGGCCCACCACCTGGGCGGTGTGCGAGGCGTCGCAAGGAACGGCGAGCACCTGGGAGACCTCGCCGTCCTCGGGGATCGACTCGACGCACGACCCGAGCACCAGCTGCAGCGGGTGCACCTCCCGGGGTTCCGCGATCATCGCCTCGATGGGTTCCCACTGCTGCTTGCTCACCACGTTCGCGATGATGGTGACGACGACCACCACGGCGACGACAGCCGCGGCCGCGCCGCCGATCAAGGTGATCCGGCGACGCTTGGCGGTCTCCTCAGCCGGCGTCGGCGGGTGCCAGCCGGCGTAGGAGGCCTCGGGGGCGTAGCCGTGCACGGCTGGGAATGTCTGCGCGGAGCTGTTGCGGGCCGCGGGGAACGGCGACGGCGGTTGCTGCGGCCCGGAGCCCTGTCCCGGCGGGTGGGGCTGGTACTGCGGCGCCGTTCCGGGGGAGGGGAACGGGCTGGGCGGAGCGGCAGGGACCGGGGCGAACGCGGCGGGCGGCGCGAAGAGCTCCGCCTGCTCGGCGCGCGACTCGTCGGCCGCGGGCTCCGCCGCGGCGTCCTCCGCTCCGGGTGCCCCGGCGGGCGCCGCGGCGGCCGTGTCCTCGGCAGGGGCCTGGCCCTCGGCCTCGTGGTCCTTGGCGGCTTCGTGGTCCTCGGCGGCTTCCGCCTCGCCGGTCTCTGTCTTGCTGGTCTCTGTCTTGCCGGTCTCTGTCTTGCTGGCTTCTGCCTCGCCGGCTTCGGCCTCGCCTGCGACCGTGCGGGGCCCGAGCGCCTTCTTGTGCGCCGCCGTGATGGCGGCGAACGAGAGCGCCTTGAAGTCGAGCGGCTCGTCGCTGCCGGGTGCCTTGCCGGCGCTGGTGCTGGGCGCGTCGCTGGTGCTGGTTGCGTCGCCGGTGCCGGATTCTTCCGCTTCGCTGGTGCCGTCCGCCGCGGACGCCTCAGCGGCCGGTGACGGGGTCGCGGGCTTCGCGTCCTGGGCGGGTGGAGCCGGCTCGGCGGGTGCGGGCGGCTGCGCTGCCGGCGGCACGATGCTGATCTCTTCCGTCGGTGCCGCGGAGGGCTTCGGCCGGTTCGGCACTTCCGGAGCGGCCGGTGGCGTCGGGGACTCGACTGCCGCCTCCGCGTTCGCGGGCGCCTCCTCGTCCGGCGCGGCGGGCGCCCCGGGTGCGGGCGTCGTGGCTTCGGCGGGCGCCGCTGCCTCGGCGGGCGTTGCGTCCGGCGTCGCCGCCGTGGTGGTCGGCTCGACGGCCGCGTCGACAGGTTCCACCTGCGTGGTTGCCGTGACGGGCTCGCTCTGCGCGACCGGCTCGGCTTCCGCGGCGGTCCCTGCGGTGGGTGCGACGGCGTCCGGCTCCGGGCCGGCCTGCGGTGCGGGCTCCGGGGAGCCTGGTGTGGCGCCCGCCGTCGGCTCCTCAGCAGCCTCCACAGCAGCGTCCTCAGCCGTCGCCTCGTCGGCTGCCGCGGCCTCCGCCTCAGCGGCTCCTGCGGTGTCCGGGGGGGCGTCGTCGTTCGGCGGCACGCTTCCGCCGTCCGGACCGTCGTCCGGACCGCCGTCCGGCCGCTCGGGCTCCTCCGCGCCGGAGGCGGACTCGCCGCCTGCCTCGGCCGTGTCGGGTGCGGTGCCCGGCTCCGCCTCGACCGCGGACGCCGTCTCGACAGGATCCGTGGCGGGGACCATGTCGACTTCGGTGGCGGCCGGGGACTGGTCGGGCGTCGACGTCATGCAGGTTAACTTACCGACATTCGGCAACGACCCTGGCACCGGGACGACACCGATGACCAGTGGGCTCCATTTATGGACAATTTCACCCGCTGATTTCCCCATCATGGGTGGAACCTCAAGGCGCCCTGACCCGTACAGCGAGGTGTCAGTCGGTCAGGTCGACGATTACGGGCACGTGGTCCGAGGCGCCCTTTCCCTTGCGCTCGTCCCGGTCGATGACGGCCCCGGACGCCCGGCCGGCGAGCGCGGGCGACGCCCAGCAGAAGTCGATCCGCAGCCCCTTGTTCCGGGGGAAGGCGAGCTGCTGATAGTCCCAGTAGGTGTAGGTGTGCTCCGCGGGGAGGAACTTCCGTGTCAGCTCGGTGTACCCGGCGTCACCGAATGCGTCGAACGCGGCCCGCTCCGGCGGGGACACGTGGGTCTTGCCCTCGAACGCCGTGGCGTCGTACACGTCGGTGTCGAGCGGGATCACGTTCCAGTCGCCCATGAGCGCGACGGCGTCCCCCTGGCTCGCCCAGGTCTGTGCCGAGGCACGCAGGGCCTCCAGCCAGGCGAGCTTGTACGTGTAGTGGGGGTCGCCGAGCGCGCGGCCATGGGGTACGTACAGGCTCCACACCCGGACGCCGCCGCAGGTCGCGCCGATCGCCCGCGCCTCGATCGGCGGCACGACGTCGAGCAGCGGGTCCTGGTCGTCCTCGATGACCGCCTTCGCGAACCCCGGCTGTCCCGGGAACTGGGTGGTGACGTCGGCCAGGCCGACCCTCGACACGATCGCCACACCGTTCCACTGCGAGAGCCCGAAGTGCGCCACCTCGTACCCGGCGGCCTCGAACGCGGCCGCAGGGAACTGGTCGTCCCGGCACTTGGTCTCCTGGACCGCCAGCACGTCGGCGTCGGACCGGTCGAGAAAGGCGAGCACGCGGTCGACCCGCGTGCGGATGGAGTTGACGTTCCAGGTGACGAGGCGCACGTGGTCAGCGTACGTGGGGCAACAGGATGTCCGACTGTCCGCTGCCACATCCCCGACTTCGGTCCCTTGCACGGCACAGAGAATGACTTCGGTCGCTTGCTCTGAGATCGGTCAATCAAACGACCGATCTCAGAGCAACCGACCGAAGTCAGAACGGCCGCCGTGCAAGCGACCGAAGTCAGAACCGCTGCCGTGCAACCGACCGAAGTCAGAACGGCCGCCGTGCAAGTGGCCGGCGCCAGGAAGGCGCAGCTGTGATTCCCGCCGCACTTCTCGGGCCCTGGCAACCGTGAGGTTCACCCCGACTACCCTTGCTTCGTGCAGATCCTCACCAGGCGCCGCGCCGCCGGCACCGTCGCCGTACTGACCTCCGTGGCGCTCCTCGGGGCGTGCACCGCCGGCAGCTCCTCCGGTGAGGAGAACGGCGCGCGGACCGACGTCGTCGTCGGCCTGACCGGGGAACCGACCAACCTCGACTTCACGACCACGTCCGGCTCGGCCATCCCGCAGCTGCTGATGAACAACGTGTACGAGGGCCTCGTGACCATCGACCAGGAAGGCGACGTCCAGCCCCAGCTCGCCAGGTCCTGGGAGGTCAACGGCGACCGCACCGTCTACACCTTCACGCTGCACGACGGCGTCACGTTCTCCGACGGCACACGGTTCACCGCGGACGACGTCGTGGCCTCGATCGACCGGGTCAAGGAGGACTGGACGCTGAGCCTCAAGTCCAAGATGGACGTGGTGGAGCGCGCCGAGGCGAAGAGCGACACCGAGGTCGCGGTGACCCTGGAGCGCCCGAGCAACGCGTGGCTGTTCGACATGGGCACGTCCGTCGGCGCCATGTTCCCCGACGACCTGTCCGCCGACCTGGCCACCGAGGCCGTCGGCACCGGCCCCTACACGGTCGAGGAGGTCGCGACCGGTGAGCACATCACGCTCGCCGCCCGTGACGACTACTGGGGCGATCCGCCCGCGATCACCGACGTCACCGTGCGCTACTTCGCGGACGCCAACGCCCAGGCCAACGCCGTCCGCGCCGGCGACATCGACATGGCGTACAACCTGCAGACCCCCGACCTGCTGGCCGGGCTCGAGCAGGACGAGGACCTGCAGGTCATCGACGGCACGTCGACCGGCGAGGTCCTGCTCGCACTGAACAACGCCGAGCCGCCCTTCGACGACCTCAGGGTCCGCCGTGCCGTCATGCACGCGATCGACCGGCAGGCCGTGCTCGACACGGCGTGGGCGGGCCACGGCCAGCTCATCGGCTCGATGGTGCCGCCCACCGACCCGTACTACCAGGACCTGACCGGCGCCTACCCCTACGACCCCGACCAGGCCAGGGAGCTGCTGAAGGAGGCAGGCGCCGAGGACCTCAGCATCACGTTCGACGTCCCGACCCGCCCCTACGCCGAGGCCGTGGCCCAGGTCGTCGTGTCCCAGCTCCAGGACGTCGGCATCGACGCGACCATCGTGCCCGCGGAGTTTCCCGCCGTCTGGCTCGACAAGGTGTTCACCAAGCACGACTACCAGATGTCCGTGATCCTCCACACCGAGGCCAGGGACCTGCTGACGATCTTCGGCGACCCCGACTACTACATCGGCTACGACAACCCGGAGCTCGCCCAGCTCGCCGAGGAGGCGGACCGGGGCAGCCCCGACACGTACGTCGCGGGCATGCAGCAGGTCGCAAGGATGATCGTCGACGACGCGGCGAGCGACCCGCTGTTCCTGTTCCCCAACACGGTGGTGGCGGACGCCCGCCTGACGGGCATCGCCGCGAACGCCACCACGGAGTCCATGGACCTCACCGGCCTGCGCTGGTCGGACGGCTGACGCGGCGGGACGCCGGAGACAACCCGTGGCCAGACATCTCGCCTCGCACCTCGCCCAGCTCGTCGCCACGCTCCTCGTGGCGACAGCGGCGATCTTCGTGCTGCTGCGGGTGCTGCCCGGCGACCCGGCGGTCGTCGCGCTCGGGATCGAGGCGTCGCCGGAGGCGCTCGCGGCCTGGCGCGCCGAGCACGGCACGGACGGGCCGCTGCTCGCCCAGTACCTCGAGTGGGTCGGCGGCCTGGTCACCGGGGACCTCGGCACCAGCTACGTGACGGCGCAGGACCTGACGCCGCTGGTCGCGGACCGGGTCCAGGTCACCGGCATCCTCGTGCTCCTCGGCATGCTGATCGCTCTCGTCGTGGCGGTGCCGGTGGGCACGCTCGCCGCCGTCTGGCACCGTAGCGCCGGCGGTGTGACGCTCTCCGCGGTGAGCCAGGTGGGTGTGGCCGTACCGAACTTCCTCGTGGGTGTGCTGCTCGTGGCCCTGTTCGCGGTGCGGCTGGGCTGGCTGCCCTCCGGCGGCTGGACGGCGCCCGCCGACGGGCTCGGGGAGTTCTGGCGGCACGTGCTGCTGCCCGCCGTCGCGCTGGGGTCCGTGCAGGCCGCGATCATCACCCGGTACGTGCGCAGCGCCGTGCTGGAGATCATGCGTGAGGACTTCCTGCGCACCGCGCGCGCCAAAGGCCTCACGTTCACGGGCGCACTCGTCAAGCACGGGCTGCGGAACGCCGGCGTGCCGATCGTGACCGTCGTGGGCGTGCAGATCGCGTCGATGCTGATCGGCGCCGTCGTGATCGAGCGCGTGTTCGCCGTGCCCGGTCTCGGGAGTCTGCTGCTGGACTCGGTGGGCAACCGCGACCTGCTCGCCGTGCAGTCGATCGTCGCGGTGCTCGTGGTGCTGGTGGTGCTGCTGAACTTCCTGGTCGACCTCGCCTACACCCTGCTGGACCCGCGGCTCAGGAGGGCCTCATGAGCGACCCGGCCACGGCCGCCGTCGGCCCGCCGCTGCCCGACCTCGGACCGGCCGCCGAACCTCGCCGCCCCGGCAGGCACCCCCAGCTCGTGATCGGTGCGGTGCTGGTGGGCCTGGTCGTGGTCACGGCGCTGGTGTCGCTGGCCTGGACGCCGTACGACCCGGAGCACGCCGGTGCCGACCGGCTCCTGCCGCCGGGTGCCGAGCACTGGCTGGGCACCGACCGGTTCGGCCGTGACGTGTTCTCGCAGGTGATGGCCGGCGCGCGGATCACCCTGCTGGTGGGGGTCGTCGCGGTCGGGATCGCCGCGGTGGTGGGCGTACCGCTCGGCGTGCTCGCGGGGATGCGCGGCGGGCGCCTCGGCGCGCTCCTGATGCGGGGCAGCGACATCCTGCTCGCCTTCCCCGGCCTCCTGCTCGCGATCGTGCTGGGTGCCGTCTACGGCGCGGGCACGGTGACGGCGATGGTCGCGCTCGGTATCGGCTCGATCCCCGCCTTCGCGCGCGTGGCTCGCAGCGGGACCCTCCAGGTCATGCGGTCCGACTACGTGCTCGCCGCCCGCGCGGCGAACCGCGGGGAGGCCGCGACGGCGGCACGGCACGTGCTGCCCAACATCGCCGGCACGGTGCTGGTGCAGTGCTCGGTGAACTTCGCGATCGCCGTGCTCGCGGAGGCGGGCCTGTCGTTCCTCGGCCTGGGCACGCCCCCGCCCACGCCGTCCTGGGGCCGCATGCTCCAGGAGTCGCAGCAGTTCCTCGGCGTCGCCGACCACCTCGCGATCGTGCCCGGCGTCGCCATCGCGGTGGCCGTGCTCGGCTTCAACCTGCTCGGCGACGGGCTGCGCGACGTGCTCGACCCGAGACTCTCGGCGGCCTCCCCGGCCGAGCGGAACCGGCCGGCCGGGTCCGGGCCGGTGGGCGAGGCGGCCGGGGCGGCGCCCGACGTGTCCCTCGCCCTCGACGTCCAGGACCTGAGCGTCCGGACCGCCGGCGGCCGCACCCTCCTGTCCGACGTGTCCCTCCGCGTCGCCAGGGGCGAGCGGGTGGGCCTGATCGGCGAGTCCGGGTCGGGCAAGACGATGACGGCCCTCGCGACGCTCGGTTTGCTGCCCGACGGGGTGGCGGCGACCGGGCACGTAGCCCTCGACGGGGTGCCGGGGAACCTCCTGGACCGGGGCGAGCGCGCGCTGGCGCGGCTGCGCGGCACGGCGGTCTCGATGGTGTTCCAGGAGCCGATGACCGCACTCAACCCGCTGATGCGGGTGGGCAGGCAAGTCGCCGAGACGATGACGGTGCACGGCGTCGCGCACCCGGTCGCCGCGTCCCGGGCCGCTGAGCTGCTCGCGGAGGTGGGCCTGCCGGACGGCGCCGACCGGCGGTACCCGCACGAGCTGTCGGGCGGGCAGCGGCAGCGGGTGGTGCTCGCGATGGCGCTGGCCAACGACCCCGCCGTGCTGGTGGCGGACGAGCCGACCACCGCCCTCGACGTCACCGTGCAGCGCCAGGTGCTCGATCTCATGCTGCGACTGGTCCAGGACCGGGGTGCCGGTCTCCTGTTCATCACGCACGACCTCGCCGTGGTGTCCCAGGTGTGCGAGCGGGTGGTGGTGCTGCTCGACGGCGTGGTGGTCGAGGAGGGGCCCGTCGCCGAGGTCTTCGCACGCCCTCGGCACGAGTACACGAGGCGCCTGCTCGCGGCGTCGACGCTCGAGCCGCGCGCCGCGACCGGGTCGGCGGAGACCGTGTCGGCGCAGACCGGGCCGGTCGAGGCGACCGGGCCGGCCGCCGTCCGGGACCCGGCGCTCATCCAGGTCGAGGAGGTCACCAGGACCTATCTGCGCCGAGGCCAGACCGTGCACGCGCTGCGGGGCGTCTCCCTGGAGGTCCGGGCCGGGCAGCGGTTCGGCATCGTGGGGGAGTCCGGCTCGGGCAAGTCGACGCTGCTGCGGATCGTGTCGGGTCTGGACCGCGCGACGTCCGGCCGGGTCGTCAGCGCGGGCGTGGACCTGAGCGCGCCGCCCCGGGGCGCGTTCGGACGGGACACGGGCCGGCCGACGCCGACGGCGGACCTGGGCGACCTCCGTGCGGCCCTGCAGCTCGTGTTCCAGGACCCGTACGGCTCGCTCGACCCGCGGATGACCGTCGGCGACATCGTGGCCGAGCCGCTCCTGAACCCCGCGAACGTGCGCGAGGGAGGCCCACGGACCGCGCTCGCCCGGCGCGACGCCGTGCGGGAGATGCTGGACGCCGTCGGCCTGCCGCTCGACGCGACGGAGCGGTATCCGCACCAGTTCTCGGGCGGGCAGCGCCAGCGCATCGCCATCGCGCGTGCCCTGGTGTGCCGGCCGCGCATCCTCGTGGCGGACGAACCGGTCAGCGCCCTCGACGTCTCCGTGCGCCGCCAGGTGCTGGACCTGCTCGCGAGCCTCGCCGACGAGCACGACCTGACGCTGCTGCTCGTGTCGCACGACCTGGGCGTGGTGCGGCACGTCTGTGACCACGTCGCCGTGATGCGCGACGGCCTGATCGTGGAGCAGGGGACCACGGCCCAGGTCTACGACGACCCGCGCCACGAGTACACCCGCCGCCTCCGCGAGGCGACGCCTGTGCTGACGTTCTGACCGCGCGGTGTAACCTCCTGCGCGACATGAGCGAGCAGATGACCAGCGACGACAGTGATCTCCCGGGACTCGACGCTGCCGCCCGGCGCGTGGTCGGATCCACCGGCAAGGCGCCCCTCCGCGTGATCTTCGTGCCTGGTCTCGGCGACCGGCTGCCACCCCTGGTGCACCTCCAGCGCGAGGCCCTGCGTACCTGGCGTGCCCTCGGTGTGCGCACCACCATGTTCCGGATCCGCTGGTCCTCGGACGCCTCGTTCCAGGAGCGGCTGGACCGCCTGGACGAGATGGTCGAGCGGTACGAGCAGCGGGGCGAGCGGGTCGCCCTCATGGGTGCGTCCGCCGGGGCGGGCGCGGTGCTCGCGGCGTACGCCCGACGCCGCTCGATCGTCGCCGTCGTGATCATCGCCGGAAAGTTCCTCGAGCCCGAGGACATCATCAAGCCGGTACTCCTGCGCAACGCGGCCTTCGCGCAGTCGCTGTCCACGGTGCCCAAGCTCCTGGAGGAGCTCGGCCCGGAGGACCGCGCGAGGATCCTCAGCCTGCGGTCGGCCCGGGACGGCGTGGTCGACGACGAGGACACGCTGCTCGAGGGTGCGGTGAACGAGACGATGCGGGTGGTGGGTCACGTCATCGCTATCGGATACGCGCTGATGTTCCGGGCACGGCGGGTGGTGCGGTTCCTGCGGGAGGCCGTGACCGACTGACGAGCCGGGCGGCCGGAGGCGATCGAGCGGCACGCACGGTCGGCGTAGCGCGCCTTACGCACTCTTCAGCGAACGTGGGGCTCTGACCTCTTGCCGCGGGCGACGCCCCTCAGCACACTCGGCCTATGACAACCTCCCAGGACACGTCCGCCGCCGTCGCGCACTTCACCGAGCGGCTGAGCTTCGAGACCGACGTCGCCGACGTCCACGCCGACCTGGCCGCGGGCGTCCGGTTCACGCTCGTCGACGCGCGCTCCCAGGAGTCGTGGGACCAGGGACACATCCCCGGTGCGGTGCACCTGCCCGGCGGCAAGGTCAGGCTGCGGGCCGAGCAGCTCGTCGACCGGGACCTGCCCGTGGTGACCTACTGCTGGGGCCCGGGCTGCAACGCGGCGACCAAGGCGGCACTGGAGTTCGCGAAGCTCGGCTACCAGGTCAAGGAGATGCTCGGTGGCTTCGAGTACTGGGTGCGCGAGGGCTTCGCGTACGAGACGGCGACGGGCCAGGTCCAGCCGAGCCCGGACCCGCTGAGCTCCCCGGTCTGACGGGCGCGGTTCGGAAGGTCCGCTTCCAGAATGCGATCTGGCATGGCTCGCACGCCGGATCCATGCCAGATCGCATTCTGGAAGCGGACCTTGCGGGGCCGTGGTCTAGCTCGGCCGGTAGCGGTTCTCCGGGCGACCCGTCGCGCCGTAGCGCGGGCTGACCTGGGCGTGTCCCTCGGCGACCAGGTGCTCCAGGTACCGGCGTGCACTGACCCGCGACATCCCGACGGCCTCCGCGACCTCGGCCGCCGACGCGTCCCGAGGCGCTGCCCCGTCCCGAGGCGCCGCCGACGCGTCCCCCGCCCCGTCCCCGTTCCCCGCCTCCGCGGCGCACAGCCGGCCCAGCGCCTCCTGAACCAGGGTGCGGCTCCGCTCGGAGAGCCCCTTGGGCGGCAGGGCCGTCGCCTGCCGCGGGCCGGCGAGAAGCTGGTCCACCTCGTCCTGGCCCAACGTGTCCTGCGCCCGCCGCACGTCCTCACGGCGCTGCCACACCTCGTCGAGCCGCTCGCGCAGCGTGGTGGCGGTGAACGGCTTGACCAGGTAGGCGGCGACGCCCCCGGCCATGGCCTGGCGCACGCTGTCGAGCTCGCGGGCCGCTGTGGTGGCGACGACGTCGACGGGCGGGCCGGGCAGCATCCGCAGCCGGCGGAGCACGTCCAGCCCGCTGATGTCCGGCAGGTGCAGGTCGAGCAGCACCAGGTCCGGGCGCAGCGCGGCCGCCAGTCGCAGCGCGTCCTTGCCGTTCCTGGCCTCGCCCACCACCACGAACCGGGGGTGGCTCTCCACGAAGCCCCGGTGCACCACGGCGACCTCCGGGTCGTCCTCGACGATGAGCGTCCGTGCCCGTTCTGTCATGACGTCGCCTCCCCCGCTGCCACGGTAGCCCGTGGGCGTCCGGCCGACGCCGACACGGGCAGGTCGACGGTCATCCGCGCCCCGCCGAGGTCGCTGGTGCCGATCACCACCTCGCCGTCGTGCCGGTCGACGACGCGCCGGACGAGGGACAGGCCGATGCCGCGGCTGTGCTCCCGGTCGCCGGGCACCTTGGTGGAGAACCCCGCCTTGAACACCTGGTGATGCTGGTGGGCGGGTACGCCGGGGCCGTCGTCGTCGACCCGCAGGTGCAGGCGGGCGCCGTCGGAGCGGAGCAGCACGCGGACGTGCCCGTCCGGGCTCGTCGCGTCGACCGCGTTGTCGATCAGGTTGCCGAGCGCGATGAGGGCGTCGGTGTGCAGCGCCGAGGCCTCGGGGCCGGCCGGGGCGTCGAGCGCGGATTCGTCGGCCACGTCGAGCGTCACGCCGCGCTCGCGCGCGGTGACCGCCTTGACCAGGAGCAGCGCGGCGATCTCGGGAGACCGCACGCCGGGCGCGACGGCCGACGCGGCAAGCAGACCGCCGTAGCCCGATCGCTCGATGAACGCGACGGCCTCCTCGGTACGGCCGAGCTCCAGCAGCCCCGAGATCACGTGCACGGTGTTGGCGAACTCGTGCGACTGGGAGCGCAGGGCGTCGGTGAGGCCCCGGGTCTCCAGGAGGCCCGCGATGTCCTCCGGCTCGAGCAGGTAGATCCGGCGGCGTACCAGGCGGGTCACCCAGGCCGCGCAGAGCACGCCGACCGCCGCGGCGGCCGCGAGCGCACCGAGCAGCCAGCCAAGGTCGTCGGTCAGGTCGGCGCGCAGCTGGGACTCGAGGATCCCGACGCTGGCGGTGCCGATGACGGGCGCGGGCGAGGCGTCGTCGGCCGCGTCCCCGTAGACGGGCACCTTGACGCGCCACGAGGTGCCGAGCGTGCCGGTCTGCGTGCCGGTCCACACCCGCCCCGACAGGGGCACCGACGGGTCGGTGGAGACGGGCCGCCCGATCTGCTCGGGGTCGGGGTGGGAGTAGCGCACGCCGGCGTCGTCGGTGACCACCACATAGGTGACCTCCGACGCCTCACGGATCACCTCGGCGATCGGCTGGATCGTGGCGGAGGGGTCGGCGTCGTCGAACGCGTCCTGGATGGCGGGCAGCCGCGCCACCGACTGTGCCACGCCTGCCATGCGGTCCACGTAGGCCTCGCGGAGCTGCCGTTCCTGCAGGGCGGAGGCCACGAAGCCGGTGGTGCACACGAGCACGAGCACGATCACGACCTGCAGCACCAGCAGCTGCCCCCGGAGCGTCATCGCTCTTCTCACGGAGGCCAGTGTGCCCCGGTCGGCGGCCGGTGCGGTAGCCGGGAGCCGTGACCGAAACGACCACAACCTTCGTTGCGACCAGAACGGGGCCCGGCGGGCCGGCGCTCCCTACGCTCACGCCGAGGTGGGACGGGATCCGGCGACGTGGCCGAGACGGATGCCCACGTCTGCCGCATTCACTCAAAGGAGAAGGCATGCGCACCATGCGAACCGGGGCTGTCCCCGTCGGAATCGCCCTGACCCTGGCCCTGGCGGGCTGCTCGGCCCTGGAGGCAGGCGGTGGTGGCGGTGACGCCGCCATCGACGAGCTCAGCATCGTGGTCCCGGCGGGGCCGGGCGGCGGCTGGGACCAGACCGGCCGCGCCATGCAGGCCGGCATGCAGGACGAAGGGCTGGTCGGCACCGCCACCGTGACCAACGTCGACGGCGCGGGCGGCACCGTCGGTCTGGCGAACATCGCCAACTCCACCGACCCGAACACTCTCCTCGTGATGGGGCTGGTGATGGTGGGCGCCGTCGAGACCAACCAGTCCCAGGCCCGGATCGAGCAGACCACCCCGATCGCACGCCTCACCGAGGAGCAGGAGGTCGTCGTGGTCCCGGCGGAGTCGCCGTACCAGACCATCGACGACCTGGTCGCCGACATCGAGAAGAACGGCAAGAAGGTCTCCATCACCGGCGGGTCGGCGGGTGGCACCGACCACATCCTCGCCGGGATGCTGCTCAAGGCCGCCGGCATGCCGTCGAGCAACATCGAGTCCAAGCTCAACTACATCGCCTACTCCGGCGGCGGCGAGTCCCTGGCGGCGCTGCTCGGCAACAACGTGAGCGCGGGCATCTCGGGGGTCAGCGAGTACGCGGAGCAGGTCGAGGCGGGGGAGCTGCGGGCGCTCGCGGTCTCCGGCGAGGAGCGCGTCGACGCCCTGCCGGACACCCCGACGCTCACCGAGGCGGGGTATGACGTCGTCCTCACCAACTGGCGCGGTGTGGTCGCGCCGGGCAACATCGACGACGCCGACCGGGAGGCGCTGACCACCGCCGTCACCGAGCTCGCGGAGTCCGACGCCTGGCAGGCCACGCTCGAGGAGAAGGACTGGGACGACGCGTTCCTCGCCGGCGAGGAGTTCGACACCTACCTCGAGGGCAACATCGCGGAGTCGCTGGCGGTGCTCAAGGACATCGGGCTCGTCCGGTGACGCCCGACGGCGCGGCGCCGGAGGCGCCTACCGATCCGGGCGAGCCGACGGCGGAGGCAGGACCTCCGCCGTCGGACGCCGCGCCGCCGGCACCCGCCGAGCCGCCGCGCCGCAGGTGGGGCGAGCTGGTGCTGGCCCTCGCCACCACGGCGCTCGGTGCGTACGTGCTGGTGGCCGCGGGGAGCATCACGGTGCCGGGCTCGGCCAACACGCTGGGTCCGCGAGCCTTCCCCTACCTGGTGGGCGGCATGCTCCTGGTCGCGGGGATCGTGCTGGTCGTCCTGATCCTGAGCGGCCGGGCCGGTGAGGAGGAGGGCGGCGAGGACGTCGACCCCACCGTCCGCGCCGACTGGCTGACCGTCGTGCTCCTCGTGGCCACCCTGGTGGTCCACGTGTTCGCCATCAACGTCGTCGGGTGGCCGTTCGCCGCCGCGATCCTGTTCGGTGGCGCAGCCGTCGTCCTGGGTGCCCGCCCGTGGTGGCGCGCGGCCCTGATCGGGCTCGTGCTGGGCCTGGTCGTCCAAGTGCTGTTCGGCGGGGTGCTGGGGCTGTCGCTCCCGCCCGGCCCGCTCCTGGAAGGGGTGCCGTTCCTCCGTGGATAACTTCTCCGCACTGCTCGAGGGCTTCGCCACCGTGCTGCATCCCGCGTACCTGCTGTACGCGCTGTTCGGGGTGTTCATCGGGACGGCGGTCGGCGTGCTGCCCGGCATCGGCCCGGCGATGACCATCGCCCTGCTGCTGCCGCTCACGTACTCGCTGGAGCCGACGGCGGCGATCATCGTCTTCGCCGGCATCTACTACGGCGGCATGTACGGCGGGTCGACGACGTCGATCCTGCTCAACACGCCCGGCGAGTCGGCGTCGATCGTGACTGCGATCGAGGGCAACAAGATGGCGCGTGCCGGCCGGGGCGCCGCCGCGCTCGCCACCGCCGCCATCGGCTCGTTCGTCGCGGGCACGCTCGCCACGGTGGCGCTCACCTTCCTGGCGCCCGTCGTCGCCCGCTGGGCGGTCCAGCTCGGTGAGCCGGACTACTTCGCGCTCATGGTGGTCGCGTTCATCACCGTCGGCGCCCTGCTCGGCAGCTCGGTCCCACGGGGCCTTGCCGCGCTCGCCCTCGGTCTGTTCCTCGGCCTCGTCGGCACGGACACGCTGACCGGCCAGCAGCGCTTCACGTTCGGCGTGCCCAACCTGGCGGACGGGATCGACGTCGTGATCGTCGCCGTCGGGCTGTTCGCGGTGGGCGAGGCCCTGTACGTGGGCTCGCGGATGCGGCACGGGCCCATCAAGATCATCCCGGTCGAGAAGGGCTGGCGCAGCTGGATGAAGCGGGACGACTGGCGGCGGTCCTGGAAGCCGTGGCTGCGTGGTGCGGCCATCGGGTTCCCCGTCGGCACCATCCCGGCCGGCGGCGCCGACGTCGCCACGTTCCTGTCGTACGCGTCCGAGCGGCGGCTCGCCGGCAAGGAGCGGCGCAAGGAGTTTGGCAAGGGGGCCATCGAGGGCGTGGCCGGTCCGGAGGCCGCGAACAACGCCGCGTCGGCCGGCGTGCTGGTGCCGCTGCTCACGCTCGGCCTGCCCACGACCGCGACCGCGGCCATCATCATCGTGGCGTTCCAGTCCTACGGCATCCAGCCCGGACCGCTCCTGCTGCAGAACGAGTCCGCGCTGGTGTGGGCGCTGATCGCGAGCCTGTACCTCGGCAACCTCATGCTGGTGGTGCTGAACCTGCCGCTCGTGGGCATGTGGGTGAAGGTGCTGCGCATCCCGCGGCACTACCTGTACGCCGGCATCCTCCTGTTCGGCGCGCTCGGCTCGTACGCGCTGAACTTCTCGCCCGTCGACGTGCTGCTCCTCGTGCTGATCGGCCTGGCCGGGTTCTTCATGCGGCGGTACGGCTACCCCGTGGCGCCCCTGGTGGTCGGCATGATCCTCGGCCCGATGGCCGAGGACCGGCTGCGCCGCTCTCTCGCCATCAGCCAGGGCGACCTCACCTACCTGGTGACCAGCCCGTTCGCCGCCACCGCCTACACGGCGATCGTGGTGCTGCTGGCGCTGGGCATCTGGCTCAAGCGCCGGGAGCGTGCGGAGGCCTAGGCTCACCGCATGAGCACAGCGTTGATCACCGGCGGGTCCGCGGGACTGGGCCTCGAGTTCGCGCGGCAGCTTGCCGCGGCCAAGCACGACCTCGTGCTGGTGGCGCGCGACGAGGGCCGGCTGGACGAGGTCGCCGAGGAGCTCCGCTCCGCGCACGGTGTGGCGGTCGAGGTGCTCCCGGCGGACCTCTCGGTGCCCGACGACGTCGCGCGTGTCGCCCGGCGGCTCGCCGTGGTCGGCGGCCGTCCCGGTGACGGCGGCCTGCGGCCCGTCGGGCTGCTCGTCAACAACGCGGGCTTCGCCACGAACGCGAGCTTCGCGCAAGGCCGGGTCACCACGGAGCGCCGCGGGATCGACGTCATGGTGCGGGCCGTGGTGGAGCTCACCCATGCCGCCGTCGGGCAGATGCTGGAACGGGACCGTGGCGCGGTCCTCAACGTCGGCTCGGTCGCGGCGCTCACCGCCGGCGGCACGTACGCCGCCGCCAAGGCGTACGTGCGGACCTTCACGGAGTCGCTCGCGGTCGAGCTCCGGGGCACCGGCGTGACGGCCACGCTGCTCTCCCCCGGCTTCACGCACACCGAGTTCCACGCCCGGGCAGGTATCCCCGAGTCGGCGATCGTGCCGGAGTGGGGGTGGCTCGACGCCGAGTACGTGGTCCGGGCCGCCCTGGCGGACGCGCGCCGCGGCGTCGTCCTGTCCACGCCGTCGGTGCGCTACAAGGTGGCCTCCGCCGTGCTCCGGGCGGCGCCGCGCTGGGCCGTCCGCGCCGTCGGCAAGTACCGCTGAGCGGTCTGCCGGCGGTCAGCGGTCACGCTCGGGCGCGCCACGTATTCTTGCCCCGTGAACGCTGACTTCTCCCCGACCCCGCGCGAGCAGCTGGCCGAGCTCATCAAAGAGCTCGCCGTGGTGCACGGCACGGTGACCCTGTCCTCCGGCAAGGAGGCCGACTACTACGTCGACCTGCGCCGCGTCACGCTGCACCACCGGGCTGCCCCGCTGGTCGGGCACGTGCTGCTGGACCACCTCGAGGAGGTCGGGCTCGGCACGGCGGAGATCGACGCCGTGGGCGGCCTCACCCTCGGCGCCGACCCGATCGCGGGGGCGCTGCTGCACGCGGCGGCCTCGCGTGGTCAGGACCTCGACGCGTTCGTGGTGCGCAAGGCGGCGAAGATGCACGGCATGCAGCGCCAGATCGAAGGACCGGACATCGCCGGGCGCAAGGTGGTCGTCGTGGAGGACACGACGACCACCGGAGGGTCGCCGATCGCGGCGGTCGAAGCGGCCCGCGCGGCCGGTGCCGAGGTGCTGGCCGTCGCCACGATCGTGGACCGGGCGACCGGGGCGGGCGAGAAGATCGAGGCCCTCGGGGTGCGGTACCACTACCTCTACGACCTGCGGGACCTCGGCCTCGCCTGAGGCGCCGCGGCGCGGGCGGGCCGTGCCACGGGTGGGCTCCGCAATACCGTAATCTGGGCGTCTCGATATCACTTCCCGTGAAGACTTTTGCCTAGCCCTACTGTATCTTTAGATTCATGGGGCCATTTGTCGCTTTAGTCCTGCTCGTTGCCGGCGTAGTGACCTTCACCGTTGCCGCGGCACGAGTCATGAGACGCGGTCGTTCGCAGGACGTCGCCCAATGGGCCGAGGCGAACGGCTGGGAGTACGTGGACAAGGACCCGACGCTCGCCCAGCGGTGGGACGGCCGGCCGTTCGGCACCGGCCTCGACCGCGTGGCCCGGGACGTGCTCAGGGGCAACGTCGACGGCCACGACATCGTCTCGTTCACCTATACCTGGCGTGCCGGCTCGGCCGAGGGCGAGTCCCGCCGTCGTGGCCTGCGGCGCTCGGCCCACGTCGTCGCTCTCGACGCGCTGCCCGGCGAACCGGTGGTGGACCTGTCGCCCGAGGGCATCCGTGAGAAGTGGCAGAAGCTCTTCGGCGCCCAGGACGTGCAGATCGACAACCCCGCGTTCGACGGGCAGTGGCTCGTGCGGACATCCGACGAGGTGTTCGCCCGCCGCGCCCTCGACGCGCGCCTCGCCAACATCGTGATGCTGCCCGACTTCCACGGGTCCCGGCTGCGCATCGAGGGCCCGTCGGTGCTGCTGTGGCGGCCGGGCCGGACCGACGTCACCACGCTGACCGAGCGCGCGAAGCGGGTGGCCGAGGTCGCACGGATCGTGCTCCCCCTGGAGAAGGGCGGTCCCCGCTTCGAGACCGGCGGCACGATCGACGGCTTCGGGATCCCCGGCCTGAGCTGAGCCGGCGGTGCCCGGCGCCGGACGGGCGGTTCAGACCAGGTCGACGATGTCGGCTATCGACTTCATCACGTGGCTGGGGCGGAACGGGTACTTCTCGACCTCGTCGGCCGACGTCGATCCAGTGAGCACCAGGAACGTCTCCAGGCCGGCCTCCATGCCGCCCAGGATGTCCGTGTCCATGCGGTCGCCCACCATCGCCGTCGACTCCGAGTGCGCGCCGATCAGGTTGAGCGCCGACCGGAACAGCACCGGGTTGGGCTTGCCCACGTAGTACGGCTGGCGGCCGGTGGCGGCCGTGATCATCGCCGCGACCGACCCGGCGGCGGGCAGCAGACCCTCCTGCGACGGCCCGGTCACGTCCGGGTTGGTGCAGATGAACCGGGCGCCACCCACGATCAGGCGGATCGCCTTGGTGATGGCCTCGAACGAGTACGTCCGGGTCTCGCCGAGCACCACGTAGTCCGGGTCGGACTCGGTGAGCGTGAAGCCTGCCTGGTGCAGCGCCGTCGTCAGACCGGCCTCGCCGATCGCGTAGGCGCTGCCGTTCGGGATCTGGTCCGCGACGAACTGGGCGGTGGCCAGTGCCGACGTCCAGATGTTCTGTTCCGGCACCTCGATGCCGCTGTAGGCGAGCCGCGCACGCAGGTCGCGCGGCGTGAAGATCGAGTTGTTCGTCAGCACGAGGAACGGCAGGTCCTTGTCGCGCAGTGCCTTGATGAACTCGGGGCCGCCGGGGAGGGCGGTGCCCTCGTGCACCAGCACGCCGTCCATGTCAGTGAGCCAGGCTTCGGTGGTCCGCTCGGTCATGGGCGTCAGCCTAGCGGTCGGGCCGGCCGGGCCAGCCGGGCCGACCTGGCCGATCGGGTCGTGGCGGGCTCGGCGGCCGGTGGTGGGCCGTAGGCTTCGCGCGTGACTTCTCGTACCCCTGATGACGCGCCGCGCCCCGGGTCGGTTCGCACCCTGGCCTCCTCCCCGCCTGCCAGGACACCCTGGTCGGCCGCACCTGGCAACGCCGTGCGCGGCGGCCTCGTGGGAGCCGCCGAGTCCGTGCCCGGAATCTCCGGCGGCACCATCGCCCTCGTCGTCGGCCTGTACGACGGGCTGCTCGGCGCTGCCAGCCAGCTGGTCCACGCCGCCCGGGAGCTGGTCCAGGGCGTCGCCGGCCGTCGCGGCCTGCGCCCGGCCGCCGCGGCGCTGCGCCAGATCGACTGGCCGTTCCTCGTGCCGGTGCTCGCCGGCATGGTCGTGATCCTGCTGGTCTCGCTGAGCACGATCGCCCCGCTGCTCGAGTCCAACCCCGTGCCGATGCGCGCGCTGTTCTTCGGCATGATCGCCGTGTCGATCAGCGTCCCGCTGCGCATGATGCCGCACCGGACCCGGCTGCTCGACGTCGCACTGCTGGTCGCCGGTGCGGTCGCCGCCTTCTTCCTGACCGGGCTGCCCGCCGCCGAGCTCACCGACCCGCCGCTGTGGCTCGTCTTCGTCGGGGCGGCGATCGCCATCAACGCGCTCGTGCTGCCCGGCGTCTCCGGCTCGTTCGTGCTGCTCGCCCTAGGCCTGTACATCCCCGTGCAGGCGGCCCTGCACGACCGCGACCTCGCGTTCATCGGCGTCTTCATGCTCGGCGCGGCGGTCGGTCTCGGGTCGTTCGTGAAGCTGCTGCACTGGCTGCTGGAGCACCGCCGCCAGGGCACGATGGCGCTGCTCGCCGGCCTCATGCTCGGGTCGCTGCGCGCGCTGTGGCCCTGGCAGAGCGAGGCGGGCGACCTGCTGGCTCCCGGAGACCTCGTCGTACCGGTGCTGCTCGCCCTGGCGGGCGCCGCGGTCGTCACGGTGGCGATCTGGTGGGAGGCGCGGCGCGCATCGCGCCCGGCAGCTCCCGTCGCGGCGGAATGACGGGGATGGCCGGCGAGCCTGACGAGCCGGTGGCCGAGCCCGTCGAGACCCAGGTCGGCGTCGGTCCCTGGCCAGGCCCTCTGCCCGACGACCCGCGCTACGACCCGGAGCTGCTGGCCGACGGTGACCGCCGGAACGTGGCCGACCAGTACCGGTACTGGTCCGTCGAGGCGATCGTCGCCGACCTGGACACGCGCAGGCATCCCTTCCACGTGGCCATCGAGAACTGGGCGCACGACCTCAACATCGGCTCCGTGGTCCGCACCGCCAACGCGTTCAACGCGGCAGGCGTGCACATCGTGGGCCGACGCCGGTGGAACCGCCGCGGCGCGATGGTCACCGACCGGTACCTGCACGTGACGCACCACCCGGACGCGGGAGCGCTGGCCGGGTGGGCAGAACGGGCGGGCCCGGCCGCCGGCCTCCCGATCATCGGCATCGACAACGTGCCCGGCTCCGTGCCGATCGAGGGATACGCGCTCCCGCGCGAGTGCGTCCTGCTGTTCGGCCAGGAGTCCACCGGCCTGACCGCGGAGGCGCAGGCCGCGTGCGACGTCGTCCTGCACATCACGCAGTACGGCTCGACCCGCTCGATCAACGCGGGAGCGGCGGCTGCCATAGCGATGCATACGTGGGCCGTGCAGCACGCGGAGTAGGCAGGCCGTCGAAAGTCGTGGCGGCAGCGACTCCACACCAGGCGGTCGGGAGGCGTCTCAAGAGGGCAAGCACATCCCACGTACCTGGAGGTCCACGTGACCAGCACCACCAGCACCCTCCGCTCCAAGACCTTCCGAATCACCGCGATCGGCGCCGCAGCGACGGGCCTGTGCATCGCCGGCGCGGGGGTGGCCGCCGCGGCCGACCCGACCTCGGCTCTCGGCCAGGTCGTCGGCACCACGGTGCACGCCGTCGGCGTCGACTGGTCCCACATGCCCGAGGGCTACACCCAGGCGCAGTACGAGGCGTTCTGGGGCGCAGGTTTCACCTCGGCGGACCAGGCGGCGCTCGGAGAGCTCTGGTCGCTCGACGCCACCGAGACCAAGTCCCAGGCCGGCCAGATGGTGCTCGACGGTGAGGAGCTCCCGTTCGCGCCCGGTACGCACGCGGAGCCCGAGCTGCCCGCGGACGACTCGGAGGCGATCCTGGCGTTCTTCGACGCCGGCTACACATCCGAGGACGTCGAGGAGCTGAGCGCCCTGTGGAACACCGAGTACGTGGAGACCAAGGTTCGCGCCGGCCAGATGGTGCTCGACGGCGAGGAGCTGCCCCTGGACCCCGCCACCTCGGCCGGTAGCTGACCTGTGCGCCCGGCGCCGCTGACGACTCGCCAGGAGGCGACCATCGACACCCTCACGTCGCGTATCGGCTTCGAGATCGAGCTGCTCGCACCCGCCGGCTCCGACCGGCAGGCGCTCGCGGACGCTGTCGCGGACCGCAGCGACGGCCGGGTGCACCGGTCGTTCCACACCGACAGCGAGCCGTCGGCGGTGCCGGGCGTCGGGGTGTTCCGGCACCTGTCCCCCGCGTTCGACGTGGTGGACGGTGCCGGCGCCCCGGTGGCGCGGTTCGTCGACGACATCACCCTCACCGCCGACCTGGCCGGGACGACGGCCAGGGGCCGACGTGGCTGGTACCGGGTGCTGTGCGACGAACCCCGCCTGCTGCGGCTGATCGAGCGGTGCACGGACCCCTACGCAGCCCTGCCCGACGTCCTGACCCCCGTCGCGGAGCTGTTCGGCAGCCAGGTCGAGCTGCGGGGCGGGGCGGCGCGGGTGAACGACGCCACTGGCGCGACCGTCGCCGTCGCGATGCCGCTGCCCGCGGGCCGGGAACGGCCCTGCGAGGTGGTCACTCCACCGATCGTCGGGGACCACGGTCGGCTGCTCGACGAGCTGCTCGCCCCCGCGCGGGACCTCGGTTTCACGGTTCCCGCGGAAGCCGCTGTCCACCTGCACCTGGACGGCGGGTCCTTCCGGCGGTCAGCGGCGTTCGCCAACCTGGTCCGGCTGTTCGGGCACTGGCGGGAACCGCTGTGGGAGGCGCTGGGTACCAACGCGGCGTGCCGGCGACTCGCGCCGCTGCCCGTCGAGCTGCTCCGGCTCGTGGAGCGTGCCGACCAGTCCTGGGCCGAGCTGAGCACCGCCGCGCGCGGGATCGGCCTGACGAAGTACGCCGACGTGAACCTCACGCAGCTCGTCGCCGCGAGCCCCGTCCGCGACACCGTCGAGGTGCGGATCCTGCCGGGCGCGCTCGACGCTTCCGACATCGTGCGGAGGGCGGCGCTGGTCGAGGGCCTGATGCGGCGCTGCCTCGACGACAGCCCCGTCCCACGGCCCGGCGCAGACGCCGCGCACGACCCGGCAGGGGCGCTCCTGGCCCTGGCGACCGCGGGTGTCGGCCGATGACCGTCCGGCTGCCTGCCACCGACCCGAGCAGCACACCGACACCACGGGTGGGAGCACGGACTCCGGCGCCCGCGCACGAGGCCGACCAGGCCGCCCCGGCCCGGACGCTGGACGAGCTGGTGCGCACGCACCTGCCCGGGCTGATCCGCTACGCGACGGTGCTCGTCGGTGATCAGCACACCGCTGCCGACCTGGTCCAGGAGGTGCTGCTGCGGGCTCACCAGCGGTGGCGCCGGATCGTGCTGACCGATCGTCCCGACCTGTATCTCCGGCGCATGGTCACCAACGAGCACCTGTCGTGGCGCCGTCGCTGGCACGTGCGGATGATCCAACCCGCCGGTGACGAGGTGCTCGCCCGGCACGCGGGCACAGCAGGCGATCTGGCGGAGGGCCACGCGGAGAAGGACGCGATGTGGCAACGCCTCGCAGAGCTGCCTCCGCGGCAGCGCACCGTGCTGGTGCTGCGGTACTACGAAGGGCTGTCGGACATCGAGACGGCGGCAGTGCTCGGCACCTCGGCCGCCACCGTCCGCTCTCATGCCTCGCGAGCCCTCGCCTCTCTCCGACGCACCGACCCGACCAACCTGGAGACGCGATGAACCAGCACCGTCCTGACCGTCCGCCCGTGCCAGGGCACCGGCCGGCGGGCGAGACCGAGCACGACCAGCTCGCCGAGCAGATCGGTGCGGCGTTGCGTGCGCACGAGCCCGACGCCGCTGCCACCGCTGCCACCGCGCAGCGGATCGCTGCCACGATCGCGGCAGCGGCCCCCGCCGACGCAGCGGCAGACGGCCGGAGCGGCGTGGCGACCCCGTTCGTCCGACGCGCGGGCGCCGTCGCGCTCACCGGTGTCCTCGCGTCGGCCCTCGGCGTGGTCGGCGCGGGCGCGGCGGCGGCGGCCAACCCCTACACGGGCTTCGCCGCCGCGGTCGACGGCGTCGCCGAGGCAGTCGGCGTCGGATGGTCCTCGATGCCTCCCGGCTACACACGCGAGCAGTACGAGGCGTTCTGGGGCGCCGAGTACACGGCGAACGATGTCGAAGCCCTCACCGAGCTCTGGCAGGTCGACGGGACGGGCGCCAAGGCGCGTGCCGGCCAGATGATCCTCGACGGCGAGACCGTCCCCGTTGCGCCGGGCTCGCACCCGGACGCCACGGAGGAGAGCACCATGAGCCATGAGGAGCAGGAGGCGTTCTGGGGAGCCGGGTACACCACCGAGGATGCGGAACAGCTGGCCGAGCTGTGGCAGGCCGACGTGCTGGAGGCGAAGGCGCGTGCGGGGCAGATGCTGCTCGACGGCGAGAAGCCCCCGCGGCCCTGAGCCGGCGCAGGGCCGACGAGAACGACAGTGATCCGGCCGTTCGACTGTCGAACGGCCGCACACAGCTGCCCGTGGATCGTGGCAAGATCGAAGGTGCATACCCGGGCGGCCTTGGACACTCCTGCGACCGCCCACCTCACCAGTCGTTTGGAGTTTCGCAGATGCCCATCGCAACCCCTGAGGTCTACGCCGAGATGATCGACCGGGCGAAGGCCGGCAAGTTCGCCTACCCCGCCGTCAACATCACGTCGTCGCAGACCATCACCGCCGCGCTTCAGGGCTTTGCCGAGGCGGAGTCGGACGGGATCATCCAGGTCTCCGTCGGCGGTGCCGAGTACGCGTCGGGCTCGACGGTCAAGGACCGGGTCTCCGGCTCCCTCGCGCTGGCGGCGTACGCCACCGAGGTCGCCAAGGGCTACGGCGTCAACATCGCCATCCACACGGACCACTGCACCGCGGACAAGCTCGACTCCTGGGTCAAGCCGCTGCTCGCGATCGAGGCCGAGCAGGTCAAGAACGGCGGCCTGCCGACGTTCCAGTCGCACATGTTCGACGGCTCCACCGTGCCGATCGAGGAGAACCTCGTGATCGCGGCCGAGATGCTCGAGCTGTCGCAGGCGGCGCGCACGATCCTCGAGATCGAGATCGGCGTCGTCGGTGGCGAGGAGGACGGCCACACCGCCGAGATCAACGACAAGCTGTACACGACGCCCGAGGACGGCCTGGCCACGATCAAGGCGCTCGGCGCCGGCGAGAAGGGCCGCTACCTGACGGCCCTGACCTTCGGCAACGTGCACGGCGTGTACAAGCCCGGTGCCGTGAAGCTCCGCCCGGAGATCCTGCTGGACATCCAGAAGGCCGTCGGCGCGGAGATCGGCAAGGAGATGCCGTTCGACCTCGTCTTCCACGGTGGCTCGGGCTCCACGGCGGAGGAGATCGCCGCGGCGGTCGACAACGGCGTGATCAAGATGAACATCGACACCGACACCCAGTACGCGTTCTCGCGTCCGGTGGCGGGCCACTTCTTCAAGAACTACGACGGTGTGCTCAAGGTGGACGGCGAGGTCGGCAACAAGAAGGCCTACGACCCGCGCGCCTGGGGCAAGACGGCGGAGGCAGGCATGGCCGCCCGCATCGTCGAGGCCTGCGAGCAGCTGCGCTCGGCCGGCCACAAGATGTGACCCCCTCGCCGAGGTAGTCACCTGGCGAGGTAGTCGTGCAGCGAGGTAGTCACCCGGTTCACGCTGGGTGACTACCTCGCCAACTGACTACCTCGCCAGGGGACTACCTCGGCACTACGCCGGCGGGGGTCGGGGCACCGCCCGACGGGCCCTCGTCGTCCAGCTCGAAGCCCGGGTCCTCGTCCACGATGTCGAGAAGGTCACCGATCCGGGTCACCTCGAGCAGAAAGCGCACCGTGGGGGGTGCGCGGAGCACCCGTACACGGTGCGGGCTGCGGCTCGCGAGGCGCGCGAGGAACGCGACGCCTGACGAGTCCATGAAAGTCACATGGTGCGCGTCGATCTCGACCGGGAGACGTGACTCCTCGGCCGCGGCCGTTGCCTCGTGCAGATCTCCGCCGATGTCGGCGTCGATCTCTCCGGAGAGCACGATCCGGGCGCGCGAACGGCCCACGATGACGTGGATGCTCGCGGGATCGCCGATCTCGGGGGTCTGATGGCCGGGGTCCTGGGGGCTCCCGCCCTGCGGACCGCGCGGGGGGTCGTAAGTTCCGTCCTGCACGGTTCTCCTTCCGGGAGCAGTGGTCGTGGCGCTGTGTCGGTCCGATGATAGAGGTTGAGGTTCAGATCTCGGACCGTCCCAATCTACGGTTGAATGTCCTGTCGGAACAGCACCTCGAGCAATAGATACCGTTGGGAGGGCATTTTGACCGATTCGTCCGGTCTGACACCGTCCTCTCCGCCGCCGCGGCACCCCGGCCTCTCCATATTCGGCCTTGGTCCGACCCAGGACGGGACATCGAACGGTAGAACGAACAGGGCCGCGAACGGAACGTCGAACGGTACGTCGAACGGAAACGGATTCGAACCCGGCCCGCCGGCGCACACCGTCGCCGCGAGCGTGCCCCCGAGCATCCCGCCGAGCAGCGGGCCGCGTGGTGCTCACCGCGCGCCCGACGGCCCTGGCCCGCGCCGCCCCGCGCCGGGGTCGGGCATTCCTCGCCCCCTGCCGCCGTCGGTCGGTGACGTGGTCCTCCGTGCCGCCGTGAACGTGGGCATCCCTGTCTTCCTGACCGGACCCACCGAGGACGGCATGCCCATGCTGTGGGCCAACAGCGCGTTCGAGCAGTACGCGGGCGTGCGGTTCACCGACTTCGCCGGGTACACGGTGCGCAGGCTCGGCGAGATGCTGGTGGAGCCGCAGGACCTCGAGCGCATGACGGAGCTGGTGAACGCGGGCCAGGAGGTGCACGCGACCGTGCGGTCCCACCTGCGCCGCGGCACGCACGGCTGGGCCCAGCTCACGCTCACCCCCGCCCGCGCCGGGCACGGCGACCGCATCACCCACTGGGTCGGGTTCAGCGTGGACGTCTCCGAGCACATGGAGCGGCACGCGGCCCAGCTCGCGAGCCTCGAGGTCGAGCGCCAGCAGCGCGAGGACCTCGACCTCATCGCACAGACCACCGAGATCCTGACCGACCTCGAGTACCCGTACGCGCTGCGCGACATCGCGGAACTGCTCCAGTCGATGGTGCGCTGGGCCGGCTTCTACGTGAACGACGACGGGCTCAAGCACGCGGCGGGCATCGACGTCGCGGCGCCGCCGAGCGGTCGCGGGCGCCGTCACGCGCGGTACATCGAGGGCGACAACATCGCGGACAAGTCGCTGCGCCGGCGGCCGCAGACCGACGCGCTCGGTGACTCGGTCACGACCGGTCCCATGCCCATCCTCGAGGTGGTGGACTCGGTGCAGGACGTGCTCGACGGCGTGCTCGACGGCCCCGTGACGCTGGACCTCGACATCCCGCACGCGCCGCACTCGGCGTCGGGCTGGCTGCAGCGGGACCTGACCCTGCGCCTTGCCGACGAGCTGGGCAAGGCACCTGAGTCGGTCGTCGTGCACCCCGTCGCGGGGCGGCGGGACGTGCTCGGGCTTGTCGTGATCGTCCCCGACGAGGACGAGTCGGGCGGCTACGTCGAGTCCGACGAGCCCGACACGCTGCGCACGGTCGTCGAGGTGGTGGCCCGTCGCGCGGGCAGCGCCATCGACAACGCCCGCATGTACGCGCGGGAGCACCGCCTCGCCGAGACCCTGCAGCGTGCCATGCTCCCCGAGCAGGCCGACGTCGCGGGGCTGGACGTCTGGACCTACTACGCGCCGAACGCGGAGCACGCCCAGGTGGGCGGCGACTGGTACGACGTGCTGCAGATCTCGCCCGACCTCGTGGGCCTGGTCATCGGCGACGTCGTCGGCCACGATGTCGAGGCCGCCGCGACCATGGGCCAGCTCCGGTCCGTGGTGCGCTCGTACGCGTTCGAGCTGTCGACGCCGAGCCGGGTGCTCGAGCGCGTGGACCAGCTCGTGGCGGGCATGGGCATCCCGCGCTCCGCGAGCATGGTGTACGCCTCCCTGAAGCGCGAGGAGGAGCCGGACGTCTGGACCATCGGCTACTCCCGTGCGGGCCACCTGCCGCCCCTCCTCCTGCGCGCCGGCGAGGTGATCAAGCTGGACGAGGGCGGCGGTGCGCTCGTCGGCTTCGGGTCGCGGGAGCGGACCACGGGTGAGGCCCGCCTCCGGCCCGGCGACACGCTCCTGTTCTACACGGACGGTCTGATCGAGCGGCGCGACCGGTCGCTGCGGCTGGGCCTGGAGGCGCTGCTGGAGACGGCCTCCGCCATCACGGCGCGCGACGCCGCCGGAGTGGGCGAGGAGCTGCTCTCCCGTCTGGCCGACGCGCCGGAGGACGACGTCGCGATCGTCGTCGTCCGCATCCCCGACCCGACCGGGGACGCCGGGGAGACCGCCCTGTCGCCGCGGTGGCGGCGCTGGATGCTGCCGAGCGAGCCGTCCTCGATCGGCCGGGCGCGGCACGCGGTGCTGCGCACCTGCCAGGCGTGGGGCATCGAGGAGTCCGCGCAGGCGGAGCTCGTCGTGTCCGAGCTGGTGGCCAACGGCGTGCTGCACGGCTGGGGACACATCGCACTGCGCCTGTACGACACGGGCGACGGGCTGCGGATCGAGGTCGAGGACAACAACCCGGCCCCGCCCGTGGCGACCGACGGGCACCCGAACCGCCTCGGCGGGTTCGGCATGCAGATTGTCGACCGGCTGGCCGAGTGGGGCTGGCGCCCGTCGGGCTCCGGAAAGCTGGTCTGGGCCAAGCTCCGCCGCCAACCCACCCCACCCAAGTAGCCCCGCCGAGGTAGTCATCTGGCGAGGTAGTCACCCAGCGGGACCTGGATGACTACCTCGCCAGATGACTACCTCGGCGAAGGGGCTGGATAACGTTTTACGCGGTGGACGCGTCGCGATGGGATAACGGGGAGACGTCATCCTCCCGCGACGACATGACCGCGAACCCCGAGTCGGGTGCCGCGGGCTCGCACGAGTGCTCGTCGTCGACGCGGAAGAGCTCCATCGCGCCGCACACCTCGAGCACGAACAGGTCGCGCTCGTCGGCCCCGCGGATCACCGTGGCGCCCCCGCGCTTGCGGCCGGCGTCGGCCAGCGAGATGAGGAACGCGGCTCCCGTGGAGTCCATGAACGTGACCCGGCACATGTCGATGACGAGCAGCTGCCTGCGCAGGCCGACGACGCGCGCCGCGATCTCCGGGAACTGGTCTCGTTCGGCGAGGTCGAGGTCGCCGGCGATCACGAGCGTCGTCGTCGTGGGAGACGTCGCGATCTCGATCATGTGTCGAGCGTAACGACTGTTGCCCGATCGCACCGGATGAAAGGCAAAATTCACCGCCCCGGTAGTCGTCCGAGGCAATCCGGTGCGTGCTGTTTTGTCCCTTCCCGGCACCAGGGTGTGAGAATTTGCGCATGAGCACCCACGAGAACCTTCTGCAGGGCCCGGCGCCGACCCTGCTCTCCGACGACTACCCGGCGGCCCGTGAGCGTCTGACCAGCGGTGACGATCCGGTCGCCGTGGCGGCTTCGGCGCCGGCGTCGTCCCTCGTCTGGGCGGTCCTCGCGGAGGGCGCGCTCGCGGCGGGCAGCGCCGCGGGCAACGTCGAGGCGTACGCGTACGCGCGCACCGGCTACCACCGCGGCCTGGACGCGCTGCGCCGGTCCGGTTGGCGCGGGCAGGGCCCGATCCCGGCGGACCACGTGCCGAACCAGGGCTTCCTCCGGGCGCTCCTCGCGCTCTCCCGGGCAGCGCACCTCATCGGCGAGGAGGACGAGTCGGAGCGTTGCGCGACGTTCCTGGTGGACTCGGGCACGTCGGTGGACGAGGTACACGCCCTGACGCTCACCACGAAGTAGACTCGGGCGCGGCCCGTCGGCGCCATCGTGCGCACCTGGCGGAGCGAATCAAGCAATCCGAGAAGGTGGAGATCCATGCCAGGCGTCGTGCTCGTCGGGGCCCAGTGGGGCGATGAGGGCAAGGGAAAGGCGACGGACCTCCTGGGCTCCCGCGTCGATTACGTGGTCAAGTTCAACGGGGGGAACAACGCGGGGCACACCGTCGTCATCGACGACGAGAAGTACGCCCTGCACCTCCTGCCGTCAGGGATCCTGTCGCCGGGCGTCGTGCCGGTCATCGCCAACGGCGTGGTGGTCGACATCGAGGTGCTGTTCCAGGAGCTCGACGCCCTGATCGAGCGCGGGGTCGACGTGTCGCGGCTGCTCGTCTCGGGCAGCGCGCACATCATCGCGCCGTACCACCGCACCATCGACAAGGTGACGGAGCGGTTCCTCGGCAAGCGCCGCATCGGCACGACGGGCCGGGGGATCGGCCCGGCGTACGCCGACAAGATCAACCGCGTCGGCATCCGTATGTGGGACCTGTTCGACGAGAAGATCCTGCGCGCCAAGATCGAGGGCTCGCTCGACCAGAAGAACCACCTGCTGGTGAAGGTCTACAACCGGCGCGCCATCACCGTGGACGAGACGCTCGACGAGCTGCTCCAGTACGCCGAGCGCCTGCGGCCGATGGTCACGGACACCGCGGTCGAGCTGGACCGGGCCATCCAGGCGGGCAAGACCGTCCTGTTCGAGGCCGGCCAGGCGACCATGCTCGACATCGACCACGGCACCTACCCGTTCGTCACGTCGTCCAGCGCGACGGCGGGCGGCGCGGTGACCGGCTCCGGCGTGGGGCCCACCCGGATCGACTCCGTGATCGGCGTCATCAAGGCGTACACGACGCGCGTCGGCGAGGGTCCGTTCCCCACGGAGCTGTTCGACGACAAGGGCGAGTTCCTGCGCAAGACGGGCGGCGAGTACGGCGTCACCACCGGTCGCGCACGCCGCACCGGCTGGTACGACGCCGTGATCGCCCGCTACGCGACCCGCGTCAACGGGCTCACCGACATCGTGCTCACCAAGCTCGACGTGCTCACCGGCCTGGAGAAGGTGCCGGTCTGCGTGGCGTACGACGTCGACGGCGTCCGCTACGACGAGATGCCCACCGACCAGACGGCGTTCCACCACGCGAAGCCGATCTACGAGGAGTTCGACGGCTGGTGGGAGGACATCTCCCAGGCCCGGACCTTCGGGGACCTGCCGCCGAACGCCCAGGCCTACGTCAAGGCACTGGAAGAGATGTCGGGCACCCGGATCTCCGCGATCGGCGTGGGTCCCAAGCGCGACGAGATCATCCCCGTCCACGACCTCATCCACCAGCGCTGAGTCCATACCCATCCAAGAGAGCCCTCTGCCACAGTGAAGATCCTTGTCATCGGTACCGGTGCCCGCGAGCACGCCATCATCCACTCCCTCCACCGGGAGACCGAGTCCGGGGCGGCGGCCCACGAGCTCCACGCGGCGCCGGGTAACCCTGGCATCGCCGGGCTGGCCACGCTGCACAAGGTCGACCCCCTGGACGGGACGGCGGTAGCGGCGCTGGCCGAGCAGGTCGGCGCGGAGCTGGTCGTCGTCGGACCAGAGGCACCGCTGGTGGCCGGGGTGGCCGACTCGGTCCGGGCGGCGGGCATACCGGTCTTCGGACCGTCGGGCGAGGCGGCCCAGATCGAGGGCTCCAAGTCGTTCGCCAAGGAGGTCATGGCCGCGGCGGGCGTGCCGACCGCCATGGCGCACGTGTGCACCGACGCGACGGAGCTCGCCGCCGCGCTCGACGCCTTCGGCGCCCCGTACGTGGTCAAGGACGACGGCCTGGCGGCAGGCAAGGGCGTGGTCGTCACGGAGGACCGCGAGGCGGCCCTCGCCCACGGCGAGTCCTGCCTGTCCCACGAGAACGGCCGCGTCGTGGTCGAGGAGTACCTCGACGGCCCGGAGGTCTCGCTCTTCTGCGTGTCCGACGGCGCGACGGTGGTGCCGCTGGTCCCGGCCCAGGACTTCAAGCGCGTCGGCGACGGCGACGAGGGGCCGAACACCGGTGGCATGGGCGCCTACAGCCCGCTGGACTGGGCACCCTCCGGGCTCGTGGACGAGGTGGTGAGCCGTGTCGCCCAGCCCACGGTCGAGGAGATGGCGCGCCGGGGCACGCCGTTCTCCGGGGTCCTGTACGTCGGTCTCGCGCTGACGAGCCGGGGCACCCGCGTGGTGGAGTTCAACGCGCGCTTCGGTGACCCGGAGACGCAGTCGGTGCTCGCCCGGCTCGTCACGCCGCTGTCGGAGGTCATGCTCGCGGCTGCCCGCGGCCGGCTCGCCGAGCTGGAGCCGCTGCGCTGGCGCCCCGACGCCTCCGTGACCGTCGTCGTCGCGTCCGAGGGCTATCCGGAGCTGGCGCGTTCCGGTGACCCGATCACCGGCATCGAGGACGCCGAGGCGCTCCACGGCGTGCACGTGCTGCACGCCGGCACCGGCCGCTCGGACTCCGGTGACCTGGTCAGCGCCGGCGGTCGCGTGCTGTCCGTCGTTGCGCTGGGCGGCGACCTGGCGGACGCGCGGCGTCGGGCCTACGAGGGTGTCGCGAAGATCGCGCTAAAGGGCTCGCAGCACCGCACGGACATCGCGCTGAAGGCGGAGCGCGGCGAGGTCACCGTCCCGTAGCCCCGCCTCACCAGCCTCGCCTCACCGCGCCACGCCCCGGCGTTCCCGCGCCGGCATACCGGTGACGTCCATGAGCACGCCGATCATGCGGGCGCGGATCCCGGCGTCGTCGGTCACGGTGGTGGCGCGGCAGCGCACCCACATCTCGCGTCCGTCGGCGGCCAGCAGGCGGTGCTCCAGGTCGAGCGGCTCGGCGGCCCCGGCGAGCTGGCGGGCGATCGCCGTCTGCACGGTTCGCACGTCCTGCGGGTGGACCCGTTCGGTCCACTCCTCGATGCCGGTGCACGGGGCGTCGTCGGGCAGACCGACCAGGGCCCGCCAGGTGCGCGAGTAGAAGACCTGGCCGGTGGCGATGTCCCAGTCCCAGGTGCCCTCGAGGGCCACGTCCTGGACCAGCGCGCTGCGTTCCACCTCGGTACGCAGGTCGAGCACGAGGGCGCGTTCCCGGTCAGCCGCCTCCGCGAGCGCGGCCTGCTGCCGCTGCAGCGAGGTGAGGCGGTCCTCCCGGTCGAGGGCGACGGCGACCATGGCCGCCCAGTGGTCGTACTTGTCGCGGGAGCTCGTGGCGTGCGTGTCCACGCCGCCGCCGATCGCGAGCATGCCCCAGTCGCTCTGGCCGAACGTCACGGGCACCACGAACACCACACCCTCGCCGGCCAGGGCCGGTGGCGGGAACTTGTTCACCGGCATCTGGGTGCCCACCAGGGCGGTCGCCTTGCGGGACACCGCCGTGGTGCCGACGATCTCGAGCGTCCGGGCTCCGTCCGCCGGCCCCGGCCCGCGTCCGGCCACGGCGCCCGGCACGGGGGTGTCCTCCGTGTCGGTCCACAGGGCGAGCGTGGCGGGGCCGCGGTGCGCGCGGGGGAGCCAGGTGAGCGCGCGGATCGCCCGGCCGTCGCCGTGCAGCAGGTCGAGGTCGAGCTCGTACTGGTCGGTGATGGTGCGTTCGAGCTGTCCGGACCGGGCGAGCAGGGTCTGCGTGCAGCCGGCGCTGAGGGCGACGAGCACGTCGGTGGCCGTGTGGGTGACCGCCCTGGCGCGTGCGGCGCGGCTGGGCGGGTTCGGCCGCTCACCGGGTACCGCCGGCACCTGACCCTTGCGGACCTGTTCCCGGAACTCGTCCTCGACCGCCCGCAGCGCGGGGATGAGGTGTTCCAGCGCCTCCGGGTGGGGCCGCAGCGCCCGCGTGCTCTCGGCGAGGCTGGTGAGCGTGGCCTGGGTGGGCGCCTGGCCGAGCGCCGCCGCGCTCCGGAAGAGCCGCTGCACGCCCCGCAGCCAGGAGTCGAGGTCGGCTCCTGGCCCGAGCCGTGCCTCGGCGCCGTCGAACGTCGCACGGGCCACCTCGCCGAGACGCAGCCACGCCGTCGAGCCCTCCGGCGCCGGCGCGCCGGCGAGGAGGGTGCCGGCGCGTGCGTCGAGGCAGCCGCAGGACTCGCGCGTGACGAGCGTCGAGCGCGACAGGTGCTGCCCCGCCACCCGTTCACCGCGGATGCGGGCGAGCAGCAGGGAGACGGCGAGCTCGCCGACCTGGTCGTGGTGCGGGTCCACCGAGGCGAGCCGCGGGCGCAGCCGGGCGCCCGCCTCCGAGTGGTCGAACCCGACGAGCGCCTGGTCGCCGGGGAGGGAGAGGCCCTGGGCGCGCAGCGCGCGGGAGAACCCGATCGCGTTGCGGTCCGTCGCGGCGACGGTCGCTGTCGTCGGCAGACCGGGGCCGCCGACGAGGGCCTGCGCCACGGTGGCGGCGCTCGCCTCCTGGTTGTCCGCGGTGCGGTAGAGCCATTCGGGACGCGGTGTGATGCCGTGCGCGACGAGCGTGGCGAGGTACGCCTCGTGGCGTTCCACGATGTCCGCCTGCCGCAGGTTGCCGAGGAACCCGATCTCCCGGTGTCCGTGCGCGATGAGGTGCTCGACGGCGGCGCGGGTGCCGCCGGTGTTGTCCGGCGTCACCACGGGGGCGTCGATGCTGGTCGTGCGCTGGCTGACGAGCACCACCGGGGTGCCGTCGTGCTCGATCTGCAGCAGCGTGGCCTCGTTCACCGCCGTGGTGATGACGATGACACCGTCGAGCTGGCCGAGGCTGACGGCCGCCGTGCCCGGTGGGCGGTCCGGGAACTGGTCGCGTTCCAGGTCCGCCGGGTAGGTCTGCACCGCGACCACGCGATGCCCGTCCGGCCGGACGGTGCGCGCGATCCCGGCGAGCACCCGCCCGAAGTAGTAGCCCCCGACCACCGGGGACAGCACCCCGATGACATACCTGCGCTTTCCACTCAGCATGCAAATACACCCGTCTTCGTTGACGCTGTGCAAAATTCACCCGAGGGTGCATGCTACGTGGTTATGGTCCCCACGTCGCGACCGAACGATCCCGAACTGTCCGAATTTCCCGCGCATGCGCGGCGGCCCACGATTGTTGACGTTGCCAGGGCGGCAGGCGTGTCCACCGCGGTGGTCTCGTACACGCTGAACGGCCGCAGGGGAGTCTCCGCGACGACCCGTGAGCGGGTGCTCCGGGTGGCGGACGAGCTGGGCTGGCGACCCGCGACCGCCGCCCGCTCGCTTCGCAGCGGTCCGGCGGCCGCCGCGCTGGTGGTGGTGCACGACCAGCCGTTCGGCACGCGTGCGGCGTTCCCGCTCGACCTCGTGGCCGGCGCCCTGCAGACGCTCGGCCCGGACACGCTCACCCTCGCCGTGCACGTCGCCGGGTCGCCCGCCGACGCGGCGCGGCTCATGGACCGCTGGTGGACCGAACGCCGGTACGCGGCCTTCGTCATCACGGGCGTGCGGGTCGACGACGCGCGTCTCGCGGCGCTGCGGACCGTCCCGGCGCCCACGGTGGTGGTGGGGGCCGCCGTCGACGGCGCCGCGCCCGCGACCTGGCAGCACGTCGTGCTGGACGACGGCGACGCGTTCGCGCAGGTCGGCGCCTTCCTCGCCGGCCTGGGACACCGGCGGATCGCGATGGTCGCCGGCTCGGAGCACCTGGTCGCGCCGGTCCGCCGGGCGGCTGCGCTGGAGGCGGCGCTCGTGCGGTACGGCATCGAGCTGCGTACCGTCGCCGGCGACGGCCCCGAGCGTGCCTCGGCGGCGCTGCGGCCGTTGCTCTCGGCGGCCGACCGCCCCACCGCGATCGTGACCGACGACGACGCGACGGCCGGCCTGGTGCTCGACGTCGCCCGGCGGCTCGGCCTCGGCGTGCCGTGGGACCTCTCGATCGTGGCGGGGACGGACTCGCCGGCCTGCTACCTCACGACGCCTTCGCTCACCGCTGTGCCCTACCCCGTCGAGGAGCTCGGCCGGGCGACCGGACGGGCGCTGCGCTCGGTGCTCGGCACCGCGACGTCCCGCCGCGCGGTGGGAGTGGACCCGACGGAGGGCGCACCGCCGCCTTCGGGCGCCGTGCCCGTGGGGCGGCTCGTGGTGCGCGGGTCGACGGCGCCGCCCGCCGGCTAATCGATTAACAAGGTTCTGCTGGGGCTCAACGGTGGGCAAAGGTGCGACATGCCACGGCGGAACGAGCCGCCGCGGTGCGCATGGCGTGACCGGTCCGACCCGGGAGCGGCACGCGCTCGGCACGACCAACGGAGGTCACCGTGTCCACAGCACAACGCCGCTCACGCGGCACGTCCCCACGCAGGTCACGCGCTCTGGCGGCAGCAGCAGCGGGTGCCCTCCTCGCGGCCCCCGCGCTGGTCGCCACGAGTGCGCCCGCCGCCGCGCTCGAGGACAACCCGTTCGTCGGGGCCGGGCAGTACGTCAACCCCGACTGGTCGGCGTCCGTCGAGGCGGCCGCCGCAGAGGTGAGCGACCCGGACCTCGCCGCGGACATGCTGGCCGTCGCCGACGAGCCGACGTCCGTCTGGATGGACCGCATCGCCGCCATCGAGGGCACCGAACGGCAGCACGGCCTGGAATGGCACCTCGACCAGGCCGTGGCCCAGGCCGGCGGTTCTCCCCTGGTGTTCAACGTGGTCATCTACGACCTGCCGGGCCGCGACTGCCACGCGCTCGCGTCGAACGGCGAGCTCCCGGCCACCCCGGAGGGGATGGAGCGGTACAAGACCGAGTACATCGACCCGATCGCGGCCCTGCTCGACCAGCCCGAGTACGAGAACCTCCGGATCGTCGCCACGATCGAGCCGGACTCCCTGCCCAACCTGGTCACCAACCAGTCCGACGCCGACTGCGTCGCCGCGGCTCCCTACTACCGCGAGGGTGTCCAGTACGCGCTGTCCGAGCTGTACGAGGTCGGCAACGTGTACTCCTACATCGACGCCGCCCACGCGGGCTGGCTCGGCTGGCCCGACAACTCCAGCGGCTCCGCGCGGGAGTTCGCACAGGTCGTCGAGGGCGGCACCTACGGATGGTCCGCCGTGTCCGGCTTCGTCACCAACACGGCGAACACCACGCCGCTGGAGGAGCCGTTCCTGACCAACCCCGACCTCCAGGTCGGCAGCGGCCAGGTGAAGTCGGCCGGCTGGTTCGAGTGGAACCCCGACTTCGACGAGATCGACTGGACGGCGCACCTCTACGACCTGATGGTCGCGCAGGGTGCGCCGTCGAGCATCGGCATGCTCATCGACACGTCGCGCAACGGCTGGGGCGGCCCCGACCGCCCCACGGCGGTGAGCACGTCCACCGACCTGAACACATACGTGAACGAGTCCCGGGTGGACCGCCGCAACCACCGCGGCGCCTGGTGCAACCCCGAGGGCGCAGGCATCGGCGAGCGGCCGACCGTGACGCCGTCGGGACACCCGGAATCGCACCTCGACGCCTACGTGTGGGTCAAGCCGCCGGGCGAGTCGGACGGCTCGTCGGTCGAGATCCCGAACGACGAGGGCAAGCGCCTCGACCGCATGTGCGACCCGACCTACCAGTCCAGCGAGCTGGGCGGGAACTACACGGGGGCGCTCTCGGGCGCACCGCTCTCGGGCCACTGGTTCCAGGCCCAGTTCGAGATGCTCGTGGCGAACGCGCACCCGGCGATCAGCTAGCGGTGGGACGCCGGCCGGGCACCGAACCGCAGGTCTCGGTCGCCCGGCCGCGGTCGAGCCGCAAGTTGTTTGGTAGCTCCGCGCCGAGCCGCAAGACACACGTCGATCGGGCCACTGGTCGGCGTGTGTCTTGCGGTTCGGCCCCCGTGTCGACGTGGAACCTGCGGTTCGGCGGCGGCCGGGTGGCGACCAGCCCTCGGTCCGGGGCGGCTCAGCGGAACCGGCGGCGTGGACGCGCTGTCTCGCCGCGTCTTGCCGTCATCTCCGGGAAACCCGGGTGACGTTAATATCGCCCCCTGTCGACAGGGGGAGTGGTCGTGGCTGAGCGCGTCACGTTCGAGAGCACGTCAGGGCCGCGTCTCGCGGGCATCATCGATCTGCCCGACGGCGAGGCGCGAGGCTGGGGAGTGTTCTCCCACGGGTTCACGCTGGGCAAGGACTCGCCCGCCGCCGCCCGGATCTGCAAGCAGCTCGCTCACGAGGGCATCGGCATGCTCCGCTTCGACAACCTCGGCCTCGGCGACTCCGAGGGCGACTGGGGCGACGGCTCGTTCACGCACAAGGTCGCGGACACCGTGCAGGCCGCACGGTTCATGGCGGACCAGGGGCACCCGGTGCACCTGCTGGTCGGGCACTCGTTCGGGGGCGCGGCCGCGATCGCGGCGGGCGGCGACATCCCGGGCGTGCAGGCCGTCGCGACGATCGGTGCGCCCGTGGAGCCACGCCACGCGGAGCACAACTACGACGCCGTCCTGGACCGGGTGTTCGCCGACGGCCACGCCCAGTGGATGGTGGGCGGGCGTGCGCTGACCCTGAAGCGGCACTTCGTGGAGGACGTCCGCCGGGCGGACCTCCGGTCGAAGATCCGTGAGCTGGACTCACCCCTGCTGGTGATGCACTCGCCGACCGACAGCACCGTGGACATCTCGAACGCCGGGGAGATCTTCCAGGAGGCCAGGCACCCGCGCTCGTTCGTGTCGCTGGAAGGTGCCGACCACCTGCTCACCGCGCCCGGGCAGGCCAAGCGCGCGGCCCGGATCATCAGCGCCTGGGCGGACCAGTACCTGACGGTGTGACGCGCCGGCGCCCCGGGAACGGGTCAGCCGACCCGGGCGGTCGGCCGGCTCGGTGCCTCGTGGCGCCGCTGCGGCCCGCGCCGCGCGCGTCGTCCGCGGCGCTTCAACGTCTCCGGCGACGGCCGGTGGTCGGCGAACGCGAGCCCGTAGAGGAACGTGGCGACGACGGCGAGGAGCAGGAGCTCCCCACCGTCCTCCAGCACGATGAAGATGACGTTCCACGGCTTGACGTTGGGGACGAACGCGTGGAACGCGTCGATCACCACCCGCACAGGACGAGCAGCGCGAGCAGCACGGTCATGACCCGGGAGGCCGCCCGCCACGGAGGCCCGGCGAACCTGTGCCCGACGGCGATCACCGTCAGGAGCACCAGACCGACCCCGCCGAGCCACCCGATCTCGCCGAACGGCTGCCCGTACGGGTGCGGAATTCCGAAGGTCACGAAGATCACCTTGGCCATCCGCTCGTGCAGCATCAGGTAGTCGTCGGCGAGCAGCACCGCGAACACCGCCGACCAGCCGACCATGACGGCCTGGCGCTGCGCGACGGCCAGGTACAGGGCCAGCCCGGCCGCCCACGCCGTGAACACGTAGCCGACGACCTCCGGCACGGCGCGCTCCCTGCCGAACCGGAACTCCAGCCAGTTGGGTACCCCGAGGAACGAGTGCGTCACGTAGAGCAGGACGAGGCCCAGCGTCGTGGTGACGGTCAGGAAGAACACGCCGGCGACCGGCCGGTGGTTCAGCCCCAGGGCGGCGACGGCTCGGGTATACACGGTGCTCCTCGATCATGGACTTATCGGACAGGTCTTACCGTGGCGCAGCGTGATGAGGCGCCGAGGAGAACTCGATGAGAGTGCTCTCATCGGACGGGACAGCGAGGCACCCGCTCGCGCCAGTAGACTCTCCCCGGAATTCCCTCACCTTCAAGGAGCCTTCGTGGGACGCGTCGTCGTCGAGGTCATGCCCAAGCCCGAGATCCTGGACCCCCAGGGTAAGGCTGTCGTCGGAGCGCTGCCGCGCCTCGGCTTCACCCAGTTCTCCGGTGTGCGTCAGGGCAAGCGGTTCGAGCTGGAGGTGGACGGTGAGGTGACGCCGGAGATCCTCGCCGCCGCGCAAGAAGCAGCAGCCACCCTGCTGTCCAACCCGGTGATCGAGGACGTCGTGTCCGTCGCCGAGGCCGTCGAGACCGCCGGTGAGGCGAGCGGCGCACCGGTGGGTGCCTGATGTCGGCGACCGAGCCGACGCCGGCCACCACGCCGGTGCCGGGGATCGACGGCGCCCGCATCGGCGTCATCACCTTTCCCGGCACGCTCGACGACCGTGACGCCGTGCGGGCCGTGCGCCTGGCCGGTGCCGAGGCGGTGTCGCTGTGGCACGCGGACGCGTCGCTCCAGGACGTCGACGCCGTGGTGCTGCCCGGCGGGTTCTCCTACGGCGACTACCTGCGCGCGGGCGCGATCAGCCGGTTCGCGCCGGCGATGACCGCGGTGGTCGACGCCGCGAAGGGCGGCATGCCGGTGCTCGGCATCTGCAACGGCTTCCAGGTGCTGACCGAGGCCCACCTGCTGCCCGGCTCGATGGTCAAGAACGAGCACCTGCACTTCGTGTGCCGGGAGCAGTCGATGATCGTCGAGAACGCGCACACCGCCTGGACCAACGAGTTCCGCCGTGGCCAGCAGATCAAGATCCCGCTGAAGAACCAGGACGGCCAGTTCGTCGCCGACGAGCGCACGCTGGACGAGCTCGAGGGCGAGGGCCGCGTGGTCTTCCGTTACGACGGGTGGAACCCGAACGGTTCGCGCCGTGACATCGCGGGGATCACCAACGACCGGGGCAACGTGGTGGGGCTCATGCCGCACCCCGAGCACGCGGTCGAGCCCGGTTTCGGCCCAGCGTCCGCCGAGGGGCCGCGCGCCGGCACCGACGGGCTCACGTTCTTCACGTCCGTGCTGGCCTCGCTGGTCCACGCGTGACCGCTGGTCGGTCCAGGGCAGGTACGTATGACCGCTGAGGTGCTCGCGGGGATCACCATCGAGACCGTCGGCTGGGACCACGGTGACGCCGTCCGCCTGCGTGGCGAGCAGCAGAACGAGATCGATCAGCGCTACGGCATGCCGGGCCGGTCCACGGCGACCGGACCGGAGAGCGCGCACGTCCCCGACGCGCGCGACCAGGTCGACCCGTCCAACGTGTTCGCGACCCTGCTGCTCCGGGTCGACGGCGAGCCTGCCGGGCACGCCGCGCTGCGCGACCTGTCGGGCCGCGACGACTACCAGGGCGGCCTGCACCCCGACGGCACGGCCGAGGTCAAGCGCGTGTACGTGGCGCCGGGCTTCCGCGGCCGCGGGCTGTCCCGCACCCTCATGAACGCGGTCGAGGACGTCGCCACCTCGGCGGGCGTACGGCACCTGGTCCTGGAGACCGGCCTCATGCAGCCCGAGTCCCTCGGCCTGTACCTGCGGATGGGGTACGACCCGGTCGCCTCGTTCGGCGTGTTCTCCGACGAGCCCGGGTCGCGGTGCTTCGGCAAGTGGTTGGTGCCTGAGCCGGCTGCGCCGTCGTCCGGCGAGCCCGTGTCGCCTGCGGCGGCCGGAGCCGCTGGGCCCGAGATCCGCGAGGTGCCCTGGGACGACCCCGACGCGGCGGCCCTGCGGCGCGCCATGTGGGCGTTCCACCAGGAGCGCTATCCCGAGCTGGCGCGCGACGTCGAGGCACGGGGTGGCCACGACGTCGTCGACGCCGAGCGCGGGCGTACCGCCCTGACGACCTTCGTCGCGACCCTCGACGGCCGGCCGGCGGGTTGCGCGACGCTCGCGCCCGCGCTCGTGGGCCCGGAACATCTCGCCGCCGACCCGTTGCGTGGCGTCGGCGGCCTCGCCGCCGTCGCACGGACCGAGGCAGGGGAGGAGCCCACCTTCTCGCGCGGCCTCGAGATGCGCACCGTGTTCGTGGACCCGGCCGCGCGACGCGCGGGCGTCGCGACGGAGCTGGCACGGCAGGTCGAGGCCGAGGCCCGAAGCAGGGGCGCGCTCGCCCTCTACCTCGGCACCGGCATCCGCCAACCGGAGGCGCTGCGCCTGTACGTGAAGCTCGGCTACCGTCCGGTGCTGCCGTACCCGCCGCACGACAATGCCGACGACCCGCTCCTGATCTTCCTGGGCAAGCCGCTCTGACGGCGCCCTACCGCCCCCGCAGGTACTCCAGCTGCGCGCGTACCGAGGAACGAGCCGCAAGCAGCACGGACGGGTCCACGTCGGTGTAGACCGCGCTGGTCACCGTGTCCAGGAGAGCGTCCGGGAGCGGCACGTCGGCGTCGGGCAGCGTCGAGCCGAGGGCACCGACAGCCGCGCGCACCTGGTCCAGGCGCTCCTGGCGATGCTCCCGGTAGGCGCGTACCGCCGCGCCGAGGTCGGGGATGACCGGCCCGTGCCCGGGCAGGCCCGGCAGCCGACCGGACCGTGTCAGCGCGCTCAGCCGGTCCAGCGAGGCCAGGTAGTCCCGCAGCGAGCCGTCCGGCTCGGCGAGCACGGTGGACCCGCGTCCCAGCACCGTGTCGCCGGTCAGCACCACCCCGCCCGCCGTCGCCCCCGACACGGCGAAACACGCCGAGTCGGCGGTATGCCCCGGCGTGGCCAGCACCTCGATGCGCAGGCCGGCGACGTCCAGCACCTCGCCGTCGGCCAGCGGCCGGCCCCGCGCGCCGTCCCCGCCGACGCTGAACTCCGGCAGCACACCGCGCGACGGTGCCCCGGTCAGCTCGCGGAACCTGGCGAGCCCGCCGGTGTGGTCCGCGTGCCGGTGGGTCACGAGCACCAGATCGACCGGGCCGTCCGCCGCCAGCGCCGTGAGATGCGCCTCGAGCTGCGGCCCGGGGTCCACGACCACGCGACCGGCCGCTCCAGGGCCGCGGAGCACGTACGACCGGGTCCCGTCGAGCGTCATCGGGCCGGGGTTGTCGGCGCGCAGCATCTTCGCAAAGGGGGCAACGGGGTCCACGTCATCACCCTATCCAGTGGTCAACAGGGCTTGTGCCGGGGCGTGCTCCGGTGTGTGATCGGTAAATCACCTCCCAAGGTCGAGAGGAACCCCCAGGATGCCCGCGATCCCAGGTCCGGTGCAGCACCCCCGCGTACGCAGATTTCCCGCAGTTCTCGCCGCAGCGGCACTCGCCGTGACCCCCCTGCTTCTTTCCGCCCCGGCCACCCGGGCCGCGGCCGCCGACCCGCACGGCGACCCGAACGCCGAGGTCGCCGTCAGCGCCGATCCGGTCGTCCTCGTGGAGGACGGCGACACCGCAACCGTCACCGTCACCGTCCGGACGGCGGAGGGCGCTCCCCTCATGGCGCCGGTCAGCGTCGACTGGCACACCGGCTCGGGTTCCGCCACCGTCGACGCCGACTACGCCGCCGGTTCCGGCACGCTCACGTTCGCCGCGGGAACGCCGTCGGGCACCGAACGCACCATCGCCGTGCGGACCCGGCACTCCGAAGCCGGTGAGACCGCCGAGACCGTTCCGGTGACCCTCAGGCCCCACGGAGCGGAGATCTCGACCCAGCCGATCGTCGTCGTGCGGGCGCACGACCTGCCGTACCTGGACGAGAAGCTGCCCGTCGACGAGCGCGTGGCCGACCTCGTGAGCCGGATGACGCTCAAGGAGAAGGTCGGGCAGATGACGCAGGCGGAGCGCGCCAACGTCACGGGCGATCCGGCGATCATCACCGAGCTGGGACTGGGCTCGGTCCTCAGCGGCGGCGGCTCCACGCCGGCCGACAACACCCCGGAAGGCTGGGCCGACGCCGTCGACGGCTTCCAGATCCGGGCGCTCGCGACCCGGCTGCAGATCCCGCTGCTCTACGGCGTGGACTCCGTGCACGGCCACGGCAACCTGGCGGGCGCCACGATCCTGCCGCACAACATCGGCCTCGGTGCGACCCGTGACCCGGCGCTCGTGGCCAGGGCAGGGCGCATGGTCGCCACCGAGACCCGCGCGACCGGCATCCCCTGGACGTTCGCGCCGTGCCTGTGCGTGGTACGCGACGACCGGTGGGGCCGCACCTACGAGTCCTTCGGGGAGCACCCGGCGCTCGCCGGCGTCCTCGGCGCCGCCGCGGTGCGCGGGTTCCAGGGCAAGCACCTGGACAGCACTCGCTCCGTGCTGGCGACGGCCAAGCACTTCGTGGCCGACGGCGACACGGCCTACGGGACCGGTGAGGGTGAGTACACCCTGGACCAGGGCATCACCGAGCAGAGCCGCGCCCACGTCGAGGCGGTGGACCTGCCGCCGTACGCGGCGGCGCTCGCGGCCGGCGTCGGCTCGGTCATGCCGAGCTACTCCAGCGTGGACTGGACCGACGACGGCCTGGGCAATCCCGTGAAGATGCATGCCCACGACGAGCTGATCAACGGGTGGCTCAAGGAGGAGCGCGGGTTCGACGGCTTCGTCATCAGCGACTACCAGGGCATCCACCAGGTCCCGCCGCCGGCGTCCGACTCGCCCACCACCGAGCAGATCGTCACCAGCGTGAACGCGGGCATCGACATGTTCATGGAGCCGTCCCAGTTCGAGCGGTTCCACACGCGGCTGGTCGCGGCGGTGCACGACGGCGCGGTGACCGAGGAGCGGGTCGACGACGCCGTGTCCCGGATCCTGGCCGCCAAGTTCGAGCTGGGGCTCTTCGAGGAGCCCTTCGCGGACCGGCGCCACGCCGGCACGATCGGCTCGGACCAGCACCGCGCGATCGCGCGGAAGGCGGTGGCCGAGTCCCAGGTGCTGCTGAAGAACGACGGCGACGCGCTGCCGCTCGATCCCGGTGCCGACGTCTACGTGGCCGGCCGCAACGCCGACGACGTGGGTAACCAGGCGGGCGGCTGGACCGGTACCTGGCAGGGCTGGTCAGGTGACGTCACGGAGGGCACGACGATCCTGGAGGGCATCCAGGCCGTCGCGGACGACGTGACGTTCAGTGAGGACGCGTCCGCGCCGACCGACGGGGCCGACGTCGGCGTCGTCGTCGTGGGCGAGACCCCGTACGCCGAGGGGTACGGCGACGTCGGCGGGCCCGAATGGGCCTGGGATCCCGCCGACGGCGGCGTGCCCCGCGAGGAGAAGTCGATGGCGCTGCAGCCCGGCGACGTGGAGGTCGTGGAGCAGGTCTGCGCCGAGATCGACACCTGCGTGGTCCTCGTCGTGTCCGGACGGCCGCAGGTGGTCACCGAGCAGCTCGGGTCGATCGACGCGCTCGTCGCGTCCTGGCTGCCGGGCACCGAGGGCGCGGGCGTGGCGGACGTGCTGTTCGGGGAGCGCCGGTTCACGGGACGGCTGCCGGTCTCGTGGCCGCGGTCGGCCGAGGACCCGGTGGTGAACGTCGGTGACGCGGACTACGACCCGCTGTTCCCGTTCGGCTGGGGCCTGTCGACGGGCGGCCGTGCGTCGTCGCTGGACGAGCACCGGTTGGAGCTCCAGGACGAGGCGCTCGACCCGGTCCACGGCGTCCCGCCGGCGGCGTCGGAGGCGATCGCGACGTCGGACGTGGCACGGCTGAAGGGACAGGAGCACCGAGCCCACACCATCCTGTCCGCCGCCCTGGCTCGCTGAGTGCTGGGTATTCGCCCTTTCTGGACCGTTCGAGGGGCGAATATCCAGCACTCAGCGCCGGGTCTGGGCGAGGGCCTGCTCCAGGTCCTCGATCAGGTCTCGCGTGTCCTCCAGGCCCACCGAGAGGCGCACCGTCGTCTCCGTGATGCCGACGGCGGCGCGGCCCGCCGCGCCGAGCTTGCGGTGGGTGGTCGTCGCGGGGTGGGTGATGAGCGACTTCGAGTCCCCGAGGTTGTTCGAGATGTCGATGATCTCGAGCGCGTCCAGGAACGCGAAGGTGTGCTTCTTCGCCGTCTCGGCGTCGGAGCCCGGCGGCACCGCGAGGTCGAACGTCACCACGGTGCCGCCGCCGCTCATCTGGGCGCGGGCGAGCTCGGCCTGCGGGTGCGAGTCGAGGAACGGGTACCGCACGGCACCCACGCCGGGCAGCTCCTCCAGGGCCTCGGCCACCGTGAGCGCACCGGCGCCCTGAGCCGCGATGCGCACGGGCAGCGTCTCAAGACCCTTGAGCAGGGTCCAGGCGTTGAACGGCGACAGCGACGGCCCGGTGTTGCGGATGAACGTCTGCACCGGCCCGGTCACGTACTCCGCGGAGCCGAGGATGGCGCCGCCCAGCACGCGTCCCTGTCCGTCGATGTGCTTGGTCGCGGAGTAGACGACGACGTCTGCGCCCAGCTCCAGCGGCTTCTGCAGCAGCGGGGTGGCGAACACGTTGTCCAGCACCACGGTCGCCCCGGCGGCGTGCGCGAGCTCGACGACGCCGCGCACGTCCACGATGTCCTGCATCGGGTTGGACGGTGTCTCGAAGAACACGACGTCCGCGGGGGTCGCGAGCGCCTCCTCCCACTGGGACAGCACGTGCCCGTCCACGTAGTCGGTGTGCACGCCCCACTTGGCGAGGATGTCCTGGAAGATCACCATGCTGGACCCGAACAGGGCCCGGGCCGCCACGATGCGTGACCCCGACCGCACGAGGGCGGCCAGCGCGGTGAACACCGCGGACATCCCGGTCGCCGTCGCGTAGCAGGCCTCCGCGCCTTCCAGCAGGCGGATCCGCTCCTCGAACGTGTGGACGGTCGGGTTGCCGTAGCGCGAGTAGACGAACCGGTCGATGTCGCCGGTGAACGAGGCCTCGGCCTCTGCCGCCGTGTCGTAGACGTAGCCCTGGGTCAGGAACAGGGCCTCGCTCGTCTCCTGGAAGTCGCTGCGCTGGTGCCCGCCGCGCACGGCCAGGGTGGCGGCGCGCACGCCACGGGGGAGCGGCTTGCGGCCGGACCCGCCGGGGGACGCGTCGGGCGGGAACGCTCCGGTGACCGTCACTTGGCGTCCTCCGCCCATGGCAGGCCTGCGACCTTCCAGCCCTGCTGGTCGCGCACGCCGTCGACACCGGGCGCCCCCTCGAAGCCCTCCAGCACGTTGTACGACGGCGCGATGCCCGCCGCGGTGGCGAGCCGGGCGGCGCCGATCGAGCGTTGGCCGGAGCGACAGAGAAAGATGACGGGGCCCGCCGTCACACCTGCCGCCCTGAGCTCCTCCAGGAACCGGGTGTTGGGACGGCCGCCTGCCTGCACCCACTCGCTGAACACGGGCACCTTGCCGAGGGACGCCGGGTCGGGAACGCCGGTCGTGCGCCACTCGGCCTCGGTGCGGACGTCGACGAGCGTGGCGCCCGGGTCCGCGGCGAGCAGGTCCCAGGCCTGCTGGGGCGTGATGTCGCCGGCATAACCCTCTGCGGCGCGGGCTTCGATGTGCGCGGGGACGCTCATGTGCTCCTCCATCGGTCGTGGCGGTAGCACCCTTGTCCGTCCTCGCCGGGGGCGGGAACGCTGGGTTGCTGCGGCTTCGTCGTGCCACGTCACTCGGCCGCTCGGGATGGTCGCTCGTGATCGTACGACATGGCGTCCGCTAGGTGGGATGCCGTCTCGCCGGCTGGTCGGGCTCGGGTCTTGGGATGGACATGCCTGTGGACAACCCTGTGGATAAAGCTGTGGACAAGGTTGTGGACGAGCAGGTGCTGACGGGCGGCAACACCACCCGTGTGGTGCGGGTCGGGAACACGGTGCACCGCGAGGCGGGCTCATGGACACCGACCGTCCAGCGTCTGCTCGCCCACGTCCGGGCACGCGGCCTGACCGAGGTCCCCGAGCCTCTCGGCCTCGACGAGCAGGGCCGGGAGATCCTCTCGTATCTCCCGGGAGACGTGCCCGGCTGGCCCGCCCCGGACTGGCTCTGGTCCGCGGACGTCCTAGAGGAGGCAGGGCGCTTGCTGCGACGGTTCCACGACGCCACCTCGGGGTTCGCCACGTCGGGCGCCCGGTGGCGCCTGCCCGCGACCGAGCCGGCCGAGGTGATCTGCCACAACGACGCGGCGCCCTACAACATGGTCTTCCGCGCGGGCAGGCTCACGGGCCTCATCGACCTCGACACCGCCGCACCGGGTCCACGTGTGCGGGACCTGGCCTACCTCGCCTACCGGATCGCGCCGCTGTCGGGGGACGCGTTCGCGGGGGTCGGCTACGCCGTCGGGCACCTTGATCCGATGGCGAGGCTGGATGCGCTGACTTCCGCGTACGGGTTCGCGTACTCGCGTGCCGAGGTGCTGGGGGCGATGGTCGGCAGGCTGCACGACCTGGCGGCGTGGACCGAGGCGCGGGCCGACGACGGAGGTCCGGCCGAGCTGCGCGAGCACGTCGCCCTGTACCGTGCGGACGCGCAGCGGATCGCCGCACTCGTCGGGGCCGCCGAGCGGGACTGACCAGGCGTCGAGCCCGGACCGACCGGTCAGGCGACGGCGACCCGTTCGACCCGCGCGACCGCGGCGGCGGCGCCGTCCTCCGCGTTCACCCGGGCCGCCAGCCCTCGTGCCGTGTCCGCCCGGGCCGCCGCGTCGTCGATCGCCGCGGCGAGCCGTTCGGCGGTGAGCCTGCCGGTCAGCGGGGGTGCGGCGATCCCCAGCTCGTGCCCGCGGCGCGCCCAGAACGGCTGGTCACCCAGGAACGGCCTGATCACCTGCGGCACGCCGGCCCGCATGGCGGCCGCCACGGTGCCGACGCCGCCGTGGTGCACCGCGACGGCGGTGCGTGGCAGCACGAGGCCGTGCGGCGCCTGGTCGATCACGTGGACGCCGTCCGGCACGTGCGTCGGCCGGAGCGCACCCCAGCCCGTCGCCAGGACCGCGCGCCGTCCCGAGCCGTGCAGACCGTCGAGCACGGCCCGGGTGAAGGAGTCCGGGTCCTTGGCGAGCATGCTGCCGAACCCCACGTACACCGGCGGCTCACCGGCGTCGAGGAACCGGTCCAGTGCGGCGGGCAGCGTCCGGCCCTCGTCGGGCGCCAGGGTCAGGAAGCCTGTCGGCGCGAGGTCCGCCGACCAGTCGTCCGGCGCGGGCAACAGGTGCGGGCTCCACGCGTGCACCACGCCGTCGCGCGCCACGCGCTCGGCAAGCCCCGGCGTCGGGCCGGTCAGGCCGAGCGTCTCGGACCGCCAGGAACGGACCATGCGCCGGTACGGGGCCTCGACCGCGGCGGCCAGCCGCCAGCTCGCCCGGTTGAGGAACCGCGGCGGCCGGACCGGGCTGAGCGGCGACGGGAACCTTGCCGTGGGGCTGAACAGCGGGACGGGCAGCAGGGCGATCGACGGCACGCCGAGCAGGTCGGCGAGGTGGGGTGCGCCCAGTGCCTTGGGCGCGTGGACGACGACGTCGGCTCCGGCGTCCCGCAGGGTCGCCAGGTCGTCGAGCCAGCGGCGCAGCAGCGGCAGGGCCGACCGGGCCGCCGTGATCGACGCCCGCGCACCCTTCCCCGCGACCTCCTCCTGCAGGGCGAACATGCTGTCGTCGAGCGGCGCGACGGGGATCCCGCGGGCCGCCGCGTCCTCGGTCAGGCGCCGTGGCGCGGCCAGCAGCGGCTCGTGGCCCGCCCGGGCGAGCGCGGCGGCGAGGGCCGCGAACGGCTCGACGTCGCCCCGGCTGCCCATGGTGACCAGGAGAACCCTCATCGCGAGGCCTCCCACTCGTCCAGGAGGGCGGGGAAGCGGTCCGCCATGAACGCGTACATGTCGCGCATGTTCTCCAGGTGCTTGCGGCGGTGCGGGTCGTCGCCGACCGCCGCGAGGCCGTGCGCGGCGAGCCGCTGGAAGGCGTCGAGCTCCGCCAGCTTGGCGCGGAACGCCCTGCCGAAGACGTCCTCGGTGAGCCGGTACCGGTCCCGGCGCTCGCCCCGGCGCCGGAACCGCTCGACCATGCCCGCCTGGTCGAGCTGGCGCAGCGCCACGCTCATGCTGCTCTTGGCGACGGCCAGCCGTTCGCACAGCTCGGGCGCGTCGGCGCCGTCGTCGTCCGACACGAGCAGGTGCCCGATGACGCGGCCGGCGGTGCGGCTCAGGCCGAGCCGCTCGTAGAACAGCCCAGCCTCTTCGGTGAAGTCCTCGACGGCGCTCATGAAGCCACCGTATCGTATTGTTCGGTTCGGTCCGAACACTCAGAACATCGGTGGACTGTCGACCGGATGGTGAGACCAGTATTTGAGACGTGCGTTGACAGGCCATTTCCCGCAGCACAGGATGACGCCAGGTCATGAGCGCCAGCGCGAAGCCCCGGCTCGCTGGCCGGCAACCCTCCTCCGCGGCGGGGTGCCCCGGGTGACGACCTGGCCACGCGCAGCCGTGCGTGGCAAGCGCGGGGGCTTCCCCCCAGGACCGTGCTGGAGGGCACCATGTCTGCAACCACCATCCTCGCCGACGACGTCACGGTGGCCGACGTCGCCCCGCTGCGCCCCGTGGTGGGCGGCGGGACGGCCGTGCCGCTCGTCGACGGGACGCGGGTCCCGTACGCCAACCTCGACGTCGCCGCGTCGGCCCCCGCGCTGCAGGCCGTCGCCGACCGAGTCACCCAGGTGCTTCCCCTGTACGCGAGCGTCCACCGCGGCGCCGGCTACCTCTCGCAGGTCAGCACCGCGCTCTACGAGACGGCCCGCCGTGCCATCGGCGCGTTCGTCGGCGCCCGCGACGACGACCTGACGATCGTCACGCGCAACACCACCGACTCCCTCAACCTGCTCGCCGGATGCGTCCCCGCCCAGCCCGACGGCGAGCCCGGCCGGGTGCTCGTGCTCGACGTCGAGCACCACGCCAACCTCCTGCCGTGGCAGCGCGGCACGGACGCGACCGTGCTGACCGGCGGCGCCACCGTGGCCGAGACGCTCGCCCAGATCCGCGAGGAGCTGGCGGCCGCCGCAGCGCACCGACAGTTCGCGCTCCTGGCCCTCACCGGCGCCTCCAACGTGACGGGGGAGTCGCTCCCCGTCGACCAGATCGTCGCCGTCGCCCACGAGTTCGGCGTGCGCGTGGTGCTCGACGGTGCCCAGCTCGTGCCGCACCGGCGCATCTCCCTCGAGTCGACGGGCGTCGACTACCTCGCCTTCTCGGGGCACAAGACGTACGCGCCGTTCGGCTCGGGCGTGCTGGTGGGCCGCCGGGACTGGCTCGACGCCGGCACGCCGTACCTCGCGGGCGGCGGCGCCGTGCGCCGCGTGCGCGTCGCGGGCACGGACTGGCACGAGGGGCCCGCCAGGCACGAGGCCGGATCGCCCAACGTGATCGGTGCGGTGGCGCTCGCCGCCGCATGCGAGGAGCTCGCGGCGCTCGACGCAGCGGATGTCGTGGCGCACGAGAACGCGCTGCGCCGCCGGCTCGTGTCCGGGCTCGAGGCGATCGACCGCGTCGAGGTGGTCCGGGTCTGGGCCGACGCCGTCGACCCCGTCGGTGTCGTGACGTTCACCGTGACCGGCTACGACCCCGGCCTGGTCGCCGCGTACCTGTCCGCCGAGCACGGCATCGGTGTGCGTGACGGGCGGTTCTGCGCCCACCCGCTGCTCGGCCGCCTCGGGTTCGACGCCGGGGCGGTGCGGGCCTCGGTCGGCGTCGGCACGGCGGGCGAAGAGGTGGAGCGCCTGATCGCCGCCGTCGGCAGCCTGGTGACGGACGGTCCCCAGGCCGGCTACGACGTCGTCGACGGGCTGTGGGTCGTGACCGACGACCCCCGCCCCGTCCCGGAAGGGTCCGGCCTCGCGGGCCTCCTGGCGACGGCGGCCCTGGGCTTCGACGAGGCGTTCGGCTGCCTCCCTGCCCCCGAATGAACCAACGGGTCAGAGCGGGAAGCCGGGCCGCTGCGGCAGGGCCGCCTCGAGCTGCGCCGCCAGCGCCAGGAGGGTGAGCTCGCCGCCCGGCCTGCCGATGATCTGCACGCCCATCGGTAGTCCGGCCGGCGCCTCGGCGGTCGCCGCGGTCCAGTGCGTCGGCACGGTGATCGCGGGCAGACCCGCGACGTTGAGCATCGAGGTGTACGGCGTGTACTGGCACTGCTGCTCGAAGTTCCGCTCGGGGTCGTCTGCGTCGTACCAGCCCACCGGCCGTGGCGTGAGCGCGAGCGCGGGCGTCATGACGGCGTCGTACATGCTGATCTGGGTGACCAGCGAGCGTTCGTAGCCGTTGAGCGTGCGCAGCGCCTCGGCGAGCTGTCGTGCGGGCACCTCGCGGCCCGACCGGATCAGCCACCGTGTCAGCGGCTCCAGCTTGTCCAGCGTCCCGGGGTCGTCGATCGGCACGGCCGACGCGCCGCCCATCCACAGGGTCCGGAACGCGGGCGCGTACTCGGGTGCCTCGGCGAGGACCATCTCGTCCATCGCGTGCCCCAGCCCCGCCAGTGCGCCGACGCCCGCGTCCAGTGCGGCCGTGGCCTCCGGGGACACGGTGATGGCGTAGAAGCCGTCCCATGCGGACGTGGTGGTCACCCCGATCCGCGCGGTCCCGCCGTCCGGACCGGTGTGCCCGGTCAGCGGGTCCGGCAGCACGGCGCGCCGCGCCGCCGCGAGGTAGGCGCCCGCCTCGTACGACGGCGCGCGCAAGGAGAACGGGTGTGCCACGCCGCCGTCGGCGCGTCGCGGGAGCATCGCCTCGAGCAGGAGGGCCGCGTCGGCGACGTTCCGCGCGATCGGCCCGTTCACGACCAGCCCGCCCAGCGAGTCGATCCCGCTGCCGGCGGGCAGGAGACCGCGCGTCGGCTTGAGGCCGACCACGCCGCAGGCCGCCGCGGGGATGCGGACCGAGCCGCCGCCGTCGGACCCGGGGGCGAACGGCAGCATGCCCGCTGCGACCGCCGCGGCCGCGCCTCCGCTGGAACCCCCCGCGCCGCGGGTCAGGTCCCACGGTGTGCGGGCCGGCGGCGCGTCGACCGGCTCGGTGTAGGCAGGAAACCCGAGCTCGGGTGCCGCCGTCTTGCCCAGGCTGACGACGCCGGCGGCATCGAGGACCCGGACCAGCTCGTCGCTCTCCGCGGCGGGCGGCAGGCCGGCGAAGGCGCGGGAACCGAACCCGGTCGGGACGCCCGCGCGGTTCCACAGGTCCTTGTCCCCCGTCGGCAGGCCCCAGAGACTGCCGGGCGCCGGGGCGTCCACGGCCGGGCCACCCGCCCGCCCGAGGGCCGCCGCGCGCTCCCTGGCGAGCTCCGGTGTGACGGTCGCGAAGGCGCCGACCGCGCCGTCGAGCCGCTCCACCCGGTCGAGAAAGTAGTCGGTGACCTCGGCGGGAGTGAGCTCTCCCGCGGCGAGGAGGTCGCGGAGCTCAAGAGCCGTCTTCTCGTGCAGGGGTTCCATCCGGCCAGGCTATGCGCTCACCGGCCGGTGCGCGGAAATGCCGCTTATGTCTCACCCGCTCTACAGCGGACCTGGGCAGATTCATCAATCAGACAGACCGTGCGCGGCCGTCTGACCTGCACATATGCGCTTTCTCTGCCTAATGGTGCGCTGAGGAAGCAATGCCACGCCGCGCAGAATGCGCTTCTCCGGCATATGTTCGTGGAGTGCTGGCACCTTTGTGCTGCGCCACCGTGGCGTAGCGGAGGTGACGAGAAAAGTCTCGAAGGGGGAGAGAACTATGCCATTCCTCAATGCAGGTCTTGTCGTACCGATCCAGGTCGACTGGCTGGCGCCGCTCACGAACGCCCTTGGCGCGATCGCGAGCTTCATCCCGAAGCTCCTCGTGTTCCTGATCGTTTTCCTCATCGGGTACTTCATCGCCAAGGCGATCGCCCGGTTCGTGGGGATGATCCTGACGCGTATCGGCTTCAACAAGGTGCTCGAGAAGGCGGGCGCCAACCGGATGCTCTCCGGGTCGGGTATCGAGCCGATCGCGCTGCTCACGAAGATCATCTACTACTTCATCCTGCTCATCGCGCTCCAGCTCGCGCTGAGTGCGTTCGGTCCCACCAACCCGGTGAGCGCGATCGTCAACGACATCGTCGCCTGGCTTCCCAAGCTGGTCGTCGCGATCGTCATCGTGGTGATCGCGGGCGCCATCGCGAATGCGGTGAAGGACCTTCTCCTGAACTCCATGGGCCGGGTTTCCTACGGCCCCCTGGTCGCGAAGTCGGTGTCCTTCTTCATCATCGCGCTGGGTATTATCGCCGCCGTGAACCAGATCGGCATCGGCACCACGGTGACAATGCCTGTCCTCGTGGCATTCCTGGCCACTCTGGCCGGAATTCTGATCGTCGGCGTCGGCGGTGCGCTGATCGGTCCCATGCGGCCGCGCGTCGAGGGCTTCCTCGGCAACCTGTCGTCGGGCGGTGCCGCCGCTGCCACGCCCGCCGCGGAGCCCGGCACGGCCCACGGGACCGTGCCCCGCACCGACCCGGGCACCTCGGGGTCGTTCGCGCCTCCGCCGCGCGACATCTGATCGTCTGATCGGACCCGCGCGACGACGACGCCGGGATCGCACCGCCGCGAGGCGGTGCGACCCCGGCGTCGCGTCGTGCGTCCTGCGTGCGGGCCAGCGGGATCCCCCGAAGGGATCGGCTACTCCGACCCGAGCAGCGCCTGCGCCTCGCCCAGCACGTCGATGAGCCGCTCCAGGTCCGGGTCGTCCTCCGTCGGCTGGAGCGCCACGGTGTCCACGCCCGCCTCGCCGTACCGGCGGACACCGTCGGCCAGCGCCTGGGCGTCACCCCACAGGGCGTAGCCCGCGAGGGCCGTGTCGTCGGCCACGTCGCTGCCCCAGGCGGTCAGCTCCGCCCGCAGGCGTGCGACCGCGCTGGGCCCCGTGCCCCCGGAGACGAACTGGATCACGGGAAAGCTCGCGTCGCCCCGGCCGGCCGCCGCCCTGCCCTCGGCGACCTGCTCGAGCGCGGCGGGCAGGCCGGGCAGGCCGACCGAACCCTCGAGCACCACGCCGTCGCCGACCTCGCCCGCCAGGCGCAGCGACTTCGGCCCCGTGGCGGCGACCGGCACCGGCACGGGCCGGGCGGGCGGCCAGTCGAGCGCGACGTCGTCAAGGGACACGTACCGGCCCGACGCCGTCACCCGCTCACCGGCGAGCAGGGCGCGCAGCGCGGCCGAGTACTCGCGCATGAGGGTCAGCGGCGAGGCGGCCTTGGCGCCCACCTGCGCCATCCACGGCTGTACGCCGTGGCCGATCCCCGGGATCAGCCGCCCGGGGAACATCCCGTCGACGGTCGCGACCTCCATGGCGGTGAGCGCGACGTTCCGCAGGGGCGTGGGCAGCACCCCGATCCCCACCCGCACGTGCTCCGTGGCGGACAGGATCGCGCTCGCGGTCGAGATGCCGCCGGTCTGGAAGCAGTCCTCCCAGAGCCAGATCTCGTCGACCCCCGCTGCCTCGACGGCGCGGGCGAGCGGGATGATGCGTGACGGCGGTGTCGAGGGGCGGAGGATGCACGCCAGGCTGGTCATGGCGACCACGCTGCCACGGAGCGGGCCCTCAGATCCAGCCCTTACGCGCGGCGTGCCAGCCGAGCTGGATGCGCGTCGAGACGCCGGCGACGCCCATCAGCACCTTGACGCGCCGCTGCACGGTGCGCAGCGAGAGCCCGAGCTGGTTCGCCACGGACTGGTCCGTGAGGCCGGCCAGCATGAGCGCGAGGATGCGGCTGTCCTCCTGGTCGAGGTCGGCCGTGGCGGACCGTTCACCGGGCGGGGCGAACGGTGTGGCGTCTCGCCACACGCTCTCGAACAGGGCGATGAGGGCGTCCAGCAGGCCCGACGGATGGATGATCAGCGCGCCCACCAGGTCGGGCGCCAGGTCGGACCCCTCGGTGCCCGCCTCGACGACGGTCTGGATCGGCACGAAGGCCAGCCGGTGGTCGATGATGAACAGCTTGATCGGCACACGTTCGGAGAACCGTACGTCCTCGCCGTTCTCGAGGGCCTGGGCGACGTCGTCGACCCGCAGCACGCCGGTGTCGAGGAAGACACGGTCGATCACGACGCGGTAGCGCACGCCGCGGGCCACCGCCTGGTCCTCCGCGGTGTTCTCGTCGGCGGGCATGACGAACACCGGCGGCTTGGTGAACGACTCGACGGTCTCTCGCGCGCCGAGCTGGAGCTGGATGATGCGGTGCTTCACGGCGTCGGCCCCGCGTACCACGTCGACGACGTCGGTGGCCGGCCGTAGGGCGGACGAACGCCGGAACTCCTCCTCGAGCTCGATCAGCTCGACCTGTGCCGCGCGGATCTCGTCCTTGCGGCGGGCGAGCAGCGCGCCGAGCGCTATCTCGGGGGGAGCGGCCTGGAAGCGGGAGTCGTCGGCGCTCTGCCGTGCGGCGAGGCCGTGGCTCTCCAGCGCGCGGAGCACGTCGAGGGCGTCACCGGGGTCGCACCCGAGCCGCCGGCCGAGCTCCGCCGCGTCGAGCGACGGGGAGGCCACCAGGTCGCGATAGGCGAGGGACTGCGTCTTCGTCAGGCCGAGCACGTCACCGAGCATGGGTACCCTCCCACCGGATGAAGTTCGCCGCCGTCGTGAGGATACGGGATTGATAGCCTCCGGCACGTGACCACCGAGGACGTGAGCTTTCCCGCCGAGGACGGCGTGCGGGTGGCCGGACGCTGGTTCCTGCCCGACGGCGACCCGGTGGGCATCGTGGCGATCGCGCCGGCGATGGCCATGCCCATGCGGTTCTACCGGCACACGGCGAGCTGGCTCGCGGACCGGGGCTTCGCTGTCCTCACGTTCTCGTACCGCGGTTCGGAGCCCGAGCTCTACGGCCCGATGCGGGACTCGTCGGCGACAGCCCTGGACTGGTACCACGACGCCGAGCTCGCGGCCGGGCACGCCCGCGCGCGGGCCGACGCCGCCGGCGTCCCGCTCACCTGGGTGGGCCACTCGTTCGGCGGCCAGAGCCTGGGCTTCCTGTCCGACGTCGGCGTGGACGCCTGCGTCATGGTGGCCTCGGGGACCGGCTGGCGGGGCAAGGCCGCGCCGATGATCAAGCGTTGGTCGCCGCTCCTGTGGCGGGCCATCGCGCCCGTGGCGATCGCCGCGGTCGGCTACTACCCGGGCCGCCGGCTCCGGATCCTGGACGACCTGCCCGGCGGCGTCATGCGGCAGTGGGGCCGCTGGTGCCTGCACCCGGACTACCTGTTCAGCGAGCACCCCGAGCTGCGGGACCGCTTCGCGAAGGTGCGGACGCCGGTCACGGCCCTCTGGACCGACGACGACGAGCTGATCTCCCCGGAGTCCATCTGGTACTGGAGCCGTGAGTTCCCGAACGCCGACATCGAGCTGGTCGAGATGCGCGCCGCAGACCATGGCCTGGCCCGCATCGGGCACTCGGGCTTCTTCCGTCCGAAGCGGGCGGTCCTCTGGGAGGAGTTGCTCCTCCCCCGGCTGGCTGTCCGGCAGGCCGAAAGTCCGCCTCCACCATGCGATCAGGCTTGAGGCTTCAGGGTCTCCCCAGCCTGATCGCATGATGGAGGCGGACTTCTCGCGTGGTCAGAGCGGAGTGACCGTGCCCCGGAAGTGGCGGGTGTTCCGGCCCGAGCGCCAGCCCTCGTACACGAAGGCGTCGGCGCCCGCAGTGCCCGCGGCGCCCGCAGTGCCCGCGTCCGCCGGGCGGCGGATCGCCACGTCCACCGTGCTCGGCAGCAGCACCGGCTTGAAGAACTCGACGGTCCACTCGTACCGCTCGCCGCGGTGGACGGGACCGACCTCGGCCAGGGCCCGCGCCGCGGTGTACATGCCGTGCGCGATCGCGCGGGGAAACCCGAACGCCTTGGCGCCGAGGCTCGACGTGTGGATCGGGTTCTGGTCGCCGGACACCGCGCCATAGGCCCGTCCCGTCCCGCCGCTCAGCCTCCATCGTGCGGTCGGCAGGGGCGCCGTCCACTCCTCGCGGGGAGCCTCGGCAGCGGGCTCCGCGCCGCCTGGAGCCGTGAAGCCCTTGGCGAGGTACGTCGACACCCCCTGGTAGGCGAGCTTCCCGCCCACCAGCACCTCGGCGACGAGGTCCACCTGGACGCCCCGGCGGTGCGGCCTGGCGTCCTGCGCCCAGGCCCGCACCCGCAGGGTCTCGCCCAGCCGCACGGGCCGGTGCACCCGCACCGAGTTCCTCAGGTGCACCATGCCCAGCAGCGGCAGCGGAAAGTCCCCACGCACCATCACGGCCGTGGCCAGCGGGAACGCCAGCACGTGCAGGAACCCGGCCGGCAGCACCTCCGACGACGGCTCGCCCACCAGATCCTGGTACGCCGCCAGATGCCCGGCCTCTGCCGACGTGTCGACGTCCGCCACCTGGTAGGCGACCTCGGGCAGCCGCACGGCGCCCTGCGGCCGCTTGCCGACGGAGCCGGCGACGCCCTTGCCGAACAGTCCGCCGAGCGCGGGCAGCCGGGCCAGCTCCGTCACGCCGTACGACGCCGGAGCGCCCGCCCTGACCAGTGCGCTTCCGCTCACTTGCCCACCATCGACTGCCCGCAGACGCGCAGCACCTGCCCGTTCACGCCCTTCGCCACCGGCGACGAGAGGAACGCGATCGCCTCGGCGACATCCAGGGGCAGCCCGCCCTGCTGGAGCGACGGGATGACGCGCCGCGCCACCTCACGGGTGGCGAACGGGATCGACCTGGTCATCTCCGTCTCGATGAAGCCCGGTGCCACCGCGTTCGCGGTGCCGCCCAGCTCGGCGACGAGCGGCGCGGTGGCGGCCGTGTGGCCGATCACGCCCGACTTCGAGTACGCGTAGTTGGTCTGGCCCTTGTTGCCCGCGATGCCCGACGTCGACGCCAGCGACACGATGCGCAGACCTTCCACACCGGCGGCCAGCAGCTGTTCGTTGATGCGCAGCTGGGAGGCGAGGTTCACCGCGATGACGGCGTCCCACTGGGCGGGCTTCATGTTCGCGAGCAGCTTGTCCCGCAGGATGCCCGCGTTGTGCACCACGATGTCGACCCCGCCGAGGTGCCGGGTGGCCTCCAGGATCTTGGTCCCGGCGTCCGCGGCGGTCACGTCGAGCTGCACCGCGGTGCCCTTGAGCTCGTTCGCGACGGCGGCCAGCGACTCGCCCGCCGCGGGTACGTCCACGACCACGAGCCGTGCGCCGTCCCGGGCCAGGGTGCGCGCGATGGCCGCGCCGATCCCGCGCGCCGCACCGGTCACGACGGCGACCTGGCCGGCCAGCGGCTGCCGCCAGTCGACGTCGCCCAGCGGCTCCGACGGGCCGACGGGCAGTACCTGGCCGTCGACGTACGCCGACTTGGCGGACAGGAAGAAGCGCAGCGTGCCCAGCGCGGAGGCCGAGTCGACGGCGGCGCCACCGGTCAGCTGCACGCCGTTCGCCGTGGCGCCGCCCCGCAGCTCCTTGCCGACCGAGCGGGTGAAGCCCTCGAAGCCGGCCCGAGTCGCGGCGAGTGCGGGCGAGTCGCCGGCCTCGGGCGCACGGGACACGACGACGACGCGGCCGTTGCCCGCGAGCCTGCGCAGCGTGCCGCCCAGGGCGAGCACCGCCTCCGACACGGCCTCCGGGGCCTCCGCCGCGGTGCCGACGAGCACCACGCCACCCCAGCGGACGTCGGCGGCGCCCTCCGCGGATCGGCGCACGTCGACGTCCCAGGCGAGCAGGGCCTTGGCGAGCGCGTCCGCGTCGCCGGCCGAGGCGTCGTCGGACACGACGAGCACCGGGCCCACCGTCAGAGGCGCGTCGGGGGCATAGCGGCGCAGCACGGCCGGGCGGGGGAGGTTCAGCTGCTTCGCGAGTTTCTTGCCGAGCTCGCCGTTCACGAACCGGGTGTAGTTGTCAGCCACGAATTTCCTTCCGATCTGGGGGAGGTGCTCGGTCGCCGGCTCAGGCGCCAACTTCTGCCGCCTGAGCCCGGCGCCGCACTGCGGGCGAGTGCCTCGGCCCTCACCCTCCGTTGCGCTCTGGGCTCAGGCGGACTCGACGACGGCGACGGCGCCCAGGCCCCCGGCGGCGCAGACCGAGATCAGCGCCCGTGCCGGACGGCCGGTCTCGGCGGCCTTCTGGGCCACCAGCTTCGCCGCAGTGGCGATGATGCGCCCGCCGGTCGCGGCGAACGGGTGGCCCGCGGCGAGCGACGAACCGTTCACGTTCAGCTTGCTGCGGTCGATCTTGCCGAACGCGCCGTCCAGGCCGAGCTCGGTGCGGCAGTACTCCTCGTCCTCCCACGCCGCGAGCGTGGTCAGCACGGTGGAGGCGAACGCCTCGTGGATCTCGAAGAAGTCGATGTCCTCAAGGGTGAGGCCGTTGCGGGCCAGCAGCCGCGGCACGGCGGCGGCCGGGGCCATGAGGAGCCCCTCGTGCCCGTGCACGAAGTCGACGGCCGCCGTCTCGGCGTCCACGAACTTCGCCAGGACCGGCAGGTCGCGCTCCTCGGCCCACTCGCGCGAGGAGAACAGGACGGCGGAGGCGCCGTCGGTCAGCGGCGTGGAGTTGCCCGCCGTCATCGTGGCCGCCTGGCCGAGCTCGGCGCCGAAGACCGGCTTGAGCTTGGCGAGCTTCTCGAGCGACGTGTCGGGGCGCAGGTTGTCGTCGCGGGTCAGGCCCTTGAACGGGGTGACCAGGTCGTCGAAGAAGCCCGACTCCCAGGCGCGGGCGAGGTTCTGGTGCGAGTTGTACGCGATCTCGTCCTGGGCCTCGCGGGAGATGCCCCACTTGGCGGTCGTGACAGCTTGGTGCTCACCCATCGACAGGTGCGTGCGCGGCTCACCGGTGCTCGGGGTGGCGGGGGCCAGGTCCTTGGGGCGGATCTGGAGCAGGGCCTTGATCTTCGCGCCGGTCGTCCTGGCGTGGTTCGCGTCCAGCAGGGCTGCCCTGAGGCGGTCGCTGACGACGATCGGCGCGTCCGACACGGTGTCCGTACCACCCGCGATCGCGGACTCGATCTGCCCCAGCTTGATCTTGTTGGTCACCGCGATGGCGGCCTCGAGGCCGGTCGCGCAGGCCTGCTGCACGTCGTAGGCAGGCGTGGTGGGTGCGAGGGAGGAGCCCAGCACCGACTCGCGGATCAGGTTGAAGTTCTTGCTGTGCTTGAGCACGGCGCCACCGGCGACCTCGCCCAGGCGCTCGCCCTGCAGGCCGAACCGGGCGACGAGGCCCTCCAGCGCAGTGGTGAACATGTCCTGGTTGCTGGTCCGGACGTACTTCTTGCCGGCGCGGGAGAACGGGATGCGGTTGCCGCCGATGATCACGGCCTCGCGCGTGGACGGGACGGGGGAGGGGGTAGTGGACACGTCGCTGTTCCTTCTCACTTCGTCGTCGGGCAGGTGGCTTCGTGGGTCGAGCCTCTCAGGCGGACACGGGCGGTGGCCCGGATCGTCCCCGGGTGGTGCCCAGGACTCACAGTACCTGATACTCTCAGTCTCGTGAGACGAATCACAAGACCTCTAGCGAGTCAGGGTGGGGAGGCGGAGCGATGAGCATCGGAGTCGACGGTCGTTCGACCCGCTGGGACGACCACCGCACGGCGCGTCGGGCAGAGCTCGTCCGTGCCGCGCGCAAGGCGGTGCACCGGCTCGGGCCCGCGGTCTCGATGGACGAGATCGCCGCGGCGGCCGGTACGTCGAAGTCCATCGTCTACCGGTACTTCGACGACAAGGCGGGTCTGCGGCTCGCTGTCGCGGAGACCGTGGTGATGCAGATGCACGACGCGCTGCGTGCCGCCGCGCAACGCGCGGCCAACCCCGAGATGGCGTTGCGCGAGATGGTGCGGGTCTACCTCGAGATGATCGAGAGCTCGCCCAACGTGTACTGGTTCGTCACCCGGACCGCTATCGGCGGCAACGAGCCCGCCCCGGTCGAGAGCGGTCGGCGCGGACGCCGCGCTCCGGCCGCGGAGGAGACCACCGACGCCACCGTCCCGACCACGCCCGTCGACCTGCACCCGCTCGGCGCGTACCTCGACTCCGTGATCGAGCTCGTGGCCGAGCCGTTCGCGCGGGCCACCGACGTCCCGCAGGCCGACGCGGCGGCCTGGGCCTCCGGCGCCGTCGGCTTCGTGCGCGGCTCCGGCGAGTGGTGGCTCGGGCACCGCAACATCGAGTCCAGCCCGCTGACCCGTGAGGAGCTGACCGAGCGCGTGACGCTCTGGCTCTGGACCGGGCCGGTGGGCGTGCTGCACCACGACCGCCCCGGCACCGCGTCCGTGACCACCTGACCTGACCCACCCTCCCGAGACCCAGCACCTGGCCCGTCGGCCGTACACCGAGGAGAACCGATGACGACCACCTCCGAACCCGTGACCACCCCCACGGACACCGAGGCCGCCGTGCCCGCGCCGGCGCTCCCTCGTCCGGCGTCGGGCAGCCGTGTGGACGTGCCCGCCCTGCAGCGGATGCTGCTCGGCCGCTGGCCGGAGGAGCGTGCCGAGGCGCGCCGCATGGTGGCGGAGCACCCCGAGCTCTGGAAGCGGGAGGGGATCACCAAGGAGGAGCACCGGACCATCACGCTCGAGCAGATGCGGCAGATGGTGCCCTACGGGCAGGTCCTGCGGGCCTTCCCGGAGCGCCTCGGTGGTCGCGGGCAGGCGGGCGCCAACCTGGTTGGTTTCGAGGAGCTCGTCGCCGCCGACCCCTCGCTGCAGATCAAGGCCGGCGTGCAGTGGGGGCTCTTCGCCTCCGCGATCAACCACCTCGGCACCGAGGAGCAGCAGGACCGGCTGCTGCCCGGAGCGATGGACCTGTCCGTCCCCGGCGCGTTCGCGATGACCGAGACGGGCCACGGCTCCGACGTGGCCTCGATCGGCACCACCGCGACGTACGACGTGGAGACCGAGGAGTTCGTCATCAACACCCCGTTCCGCGGGGCGTGGAAGCAGTACCTCGGCAACGCGGCCAAGGACGGCGTGGCGGCGACCGTGTTCGCGCAGCTCATCACGGGCGGCGTCGACCACGGCGTGCACTGCTTCTACGTGCCGATCCGTGACCCGCAGACCATGGAGTTCCTGCCGGGCGTCGGCGGTGAGGACGACGGTCAGAAGGGTGGCCTCAACGGCATCGACAACGGCAAGCTGCACTTCACGAACGTGCGCGTGCCGCGCAGGGACCTGCTCGCCCGCTACGGCCAGGTGGCCGCGGACGGCACCTACACCTCCTCGATCGACAGCCCCGGCCGCCGCTTCTTCACCATGCTGGGTGCCCTGGTGCAGGGGCGTGTCTCCCTCGACGGCGCGGCGATCACCGCGGCGAAGATCGGCCTCGCGATCGCCACGAAGTACGCCGAGCAGCGCCGCCAGTTCTCGCCCGCGGCCGGTGCCGACGAGCTGACGCTGCTCGACTACGCGACGCACCGCCGCCGCCTCTTCCCACGCATCGCGGAGGCGTTCGCGATGCACTTCGCGCACGACGAGCTGCTCGACCTGTTCGACGCGGTGTTCTCCGGCCGTGAGGACACCCCGGCCATGCGCGAGGACCTCGAGACCACGGCCGCCGCCCTCAAGGCGACCTCTACCTGGTATGCGCTCGACACCCTGCAGGAGTGCCGCGAGGCATGCGGCGGCGCCGGCTTCCTCTCGGAGAACCGCTTCACGGGCCTGCGCGCGGACCTCGACGTCTACGCCACCTTCGAGGGCGACAACCACGTGCTGCTGCAGCTCGCCGCCAAGCGGCTCGTGGGTGACTACGGCAAGAGGATGGCCCGGGCGGCCAAGTCCCCCGCGGGCATGGCGGGCATCGTGGCAGGGCAGGCCAAGGACGCCCTGCTGCACAAGGTGCCGCTCAAGCGGCTCGGCCAGACGGTGGCCGACGGCGGCGGCGCCCGCGCGGCGGGCCGCCTGCTGGACGCCGACGTGCAGCGCGAGCTCATCGCCGCCCGCTACGAGGGTATGGTCGCCGCCACGGCGATGGGCATGCGCCCGGCGCTCAAGGCCGACTCGGTCCGCGCGCAGGAGATCTTCGACGACAACCAGGTACGGCTCATCGGGTCCGCCGCGGCGTGGGCCGAGCTGGTGCGCTGGGACGCGTTCACGAAGGCCATCGGCAAGGTGTCCCATGCGGGCACGCGCAAGGTGCTCACCCTGCTCCGCGACATCTACGGCCTGACCACCATCGAGCGCCACCTCGACTGGCACCTGAGCAACGGCCGGCTCTCGGCGGGCCGCGCCAAGGCCGTGACGTCGACCGTCGACCGGCTGCTGAAGGAGCTGCGCCCGGACGTGCTCGACGTCATCGACGGCTGGGGCTTCACGCAGGAGCACCTGCGTGCCCCGATCGCCGACGGCTCCGAGAAGGTCCGTCAGGACGAGGCCCGCGCCTACTACCGCGAGCTGCGTGCGAGCGGTACGGCACCGATCAGCGAGAAGGAGCTGCGCAAGCAGCAGGCGAGCGCGCCGCGGTAGTGCCGCGGCGAGGTGACGGCATCGCGACGTAGCACGGTGGCGGCGGTCTTCCCGGATTCCCGGGAGAGGCCGTCGCCACTGCTCCGTCCCGCCGCCGTCCTACGTCGGCCTCGGCGTCAGGCGGCGTCGGGCACGGCTGCGACGGTGGGGACCGGAAGCTGCTGCACGGGAGCCGGGAGGGGCTCGTCGACGGGCTCGTCGTCCTCGACGGGGCGTGCCAGCGGTCCGCCGAGGGTCACGGGCGCACCTGGCTCCGCCGTCGGCTCGGGGATCGCGCGGACGACAAGAAGAGTGCCCGCCAGCCCGAGGAGGGCGGCGAGCACAGCGAGCGGTGTGAGCTGGTATGCGACCGTGAATCCGAGCAGTGCGCCGCAGACGACGGCGATGATCGATCCAAGGATAAGTACACGGGTCATCAGGAGCCTCCCTGCCAAGGTATCTCCGAGGAGCAATGCCTGACCCCAGGGGGGATCCCGTGGAACGCTGGGCGCCAGCCGATGGCGGTCGCGCGTCTGGGCTCGCACGAAGCCATGAACTGAGGTCCGGCTGAGCTGGGGCTCATCAGTTTGTGTGGCGAGCCTGCCTCGCCGTCGCTTCCAGGAAACCCCAGGCGGCGCGAGCCCGCACCTTGAATCGCACCGCTGACGGTCACGACTGGGTCACGACTCGGGTTGTGTCGGCCCTGGGCCCCGCTGGTCCTAGACCGGGTTGCAGTGCGCCGTGGCGGTGAGTATCAGCCCGACGTCGGGTCGCCAGGGTTCCAGGTTCCAGGTGCTCTTGTCGGGCGCGCCCACCGCGTGGCACACGAGCTGGTGCTCCATGGTGCGGCTCCCCGCGTCCGGTTCGGCGGCCACGAGCTGGGCACGGATCAGGTCGAGGCCCGCCTCGCCCGCGTGCCGCACCCAGTCCCGCGGGTCCACGGCGAGCGAGCGGCCGCCCTCGTTCTCGCCCCAGGTCGCGCTCTCGATCGCGTCGGTGCCGATCTCGAACGTGACCGTCAGCGGCCCCGTCCTGGCGGGCGTGTCGGTGGTCCCGGACCCCCGCGCAGGCCGGTCGTCCACCTCCACGCGGGCGCGTGTGGCGTCGGCGTCGGTGACCTCGATGCGCGGCGCGCCGTCCTCGGTGCCCGACGGCGGCGCGGGCGGGCCGATCGCCGCGACCGGGGTGCCGTCGCCGTCGAGCACCGTGATGCTGCCGTCGCTGTCGACGTCGAGCTCGCCCGGCGACGTCAGGATCAGGTCCGCCGTGCCGCCGGGGGTGAGCTCGAGGGTGACCGTCTGCAGCCCGGGGACGCCGCCGTCGGCCTGGACCACGGCTGCCTTGCGGGAGTCGACGCGCAGGACGGCTCCGTCGAGGGTGACCGTGCTGGTGTGCGGCTCCGGCCGGTCGTCGCCCGAGGTCCCGGGCTGCTCCGGGGAGGCCGGCGACCGCTCGGCGGTGGCGGTGGGCTGGTCCGGGTCGTCCGCCCGCGCCGAGCGTTCGACCAGGTCGCAGCCGCTCACGGTGAGGAGTACCGCCAGCGCGGCGCACGCGGCGAGGGTGGTCCGCGGGGCTCGTCGGATCGGCACACGTCCATTGTGCGGGGTGCCGGCGAGGGGTGGCGTGTTGGGTGGCGCGTGTCGACGACACCCTCTATGTTTAGAACATGCGTTCGAACAAGGAGCTGGTGACACAGGGTCCCGCCAACGTGCCGGGCCAGTCCGCGCGTGGTGCAGCCGCACCGCGCGAGTCCGGGTTCGCGAGCGGTTTCGCGAACCTCACGGAGGCGGTAGACGCCGTTGCTGCGGTCGACGCGCTCCTTGCCTCGCTCGCGGCCTCACGCGCCGTCCTCATGGAGTCCGTCCGCGAGTGGGTGGCCGAGCAGCCCGAGCTGTTCGAGGCTCCTGAGGTCGAGGCGGACGATCTCGCCGGGCTGGCACCCGAGCTCGTCGAGCGGCTGGCCGAGGCGCTGCGGGTGCCGGAGGGCGCGGCGGTCGCGCTCGTCGAGGAGTCGCGGGCGCTGGTGCACGAGCATCCGCGGACGCTCGCGGCGTTGCGCGGCGGGCACATCACCCACGCGCACGCCCAGACGATCCTCGGGTACACCGACGGGTTGCGGCGGGCCAACCGGGTGGCGCTCGAGACCCGGCTGCTCAAGCGGGCACGCACGACCACCCCGGGCGAGCTGAGCCTGGTCGCGCGCGCGGAGCGCGAGCGCAGGCTCCGTCCGGAACGGCCGACGGGGGCTCCTGTCGTGCGGCAGGCGGCGTCCGCGAGGCGTCAGCGGCTCAGCGCTTCCCCCACAGGTCGTCCCACGCGGTGAACGGGTCGTCGGCGCGCGGGGCTGCCTGCTGCGGGCTGCCGCCCGCGGCGACCGCGGGCGGCTGACCACCCCAGGGGCTGCCCCATGACGGGGTGCCCCACGCCGCGCTGCTCGGTGTGGAGGTACCCCAGGCCGGGTCGTCCCACGTCGATCCGGTCCGGCTCTGCTCGTCCGGGCCGTCCGCGCTGCCGTACGGGAGCCAGTCCTGCTCGAGGTACGACGTTCCGAGGTGGTCGACCGGTCCGGCGTCGTTCTGCTCGGGGGGTACGGCGTAGTGCGGGCCGAACGACGTGTCGTACGTCTCGGGTGGCAGCGCCTGGTGGGGTTCCTGCCCCGCCGGCTGCCACGGCCGCGTCGACCCCGTCCCCGCGTCGTCGGTCTGTCCGTCGGCCTGCCCGGCCCAGGGCGAGGTGGTCTGGTCCTGGCCGGGCCACGGCGGTGCGGTCGGCTCCGGACCGGCGGCCGCGTGGCTCGAGACGCCGTGCCTCGGGGTGCGGTAGCTCCGCGCGGCGTGGGCCGCGTGGTCCTGCTCGTGCTGGTCACCGAGGGGCGGTGCGAGCGGCGAGTGGCCGTGGCCGTCGTACTGCTTCGGGGTGGAGACGGCCGCGAACGTCGTGGTCGCCAGGTACTGCTCGAACGGTACGTCGAAGGTCTCGTCGTTCGACCACGCGGCGTCCCAGTCGGCGGTGACCTGGCGGGCCGGGGACCGGCGACCGTCGTCGGGCATCGGGGGCAGGCGGATCTCGCCCGGGCTGTGGAGCACCTGGTCGTGCATCTGACCGACCCAGTTGACCGCGAGCTCGAAGCGCATGGTGCCGATGCCGTTCACACCCAGCTCGCCACCGAGGGCAGGGTGCGGGGTGAACGTGTAGACGTCCTCCGCGTCGAGGTGGATGCCGCGGCTGCGGGCGTCGCGGACCAGGTCGTCCATGAGGTAGGTGGCGCGTCCCTCTGCCGATTCCAGCTCCGTGTACATGGTGACCGCAGAGGTCCAGCGCAGCTCGAGCGTGCCTTCGACCGTGTCCAGGAACCACCATCCGTCCAGCGACTCGAGGAAGATGTCGCCGAAACAGGTGGCGAAGCGCGGAGTCTGCTCGCTGAGCCCCAGCCACTGCCATGAGGCGAGCCCGAACTCGAAGGAAACCTTCGGAAAAGTTCGAAGCAGCTTCATGTCCGAATGAAACCACTGTCGGGTAAAACCGGGAAGCCCTGGTGACACCTTTGTTATGCGATGCCTCAGTAAGAGGCGTGCCCTCAGGCCAGGCCGGACTGGTACGCGAACACCACCAGCTGGGCACGGTCGCGGGCGGCGAGCTTGATCATCGCGCGGGAGACATGCGTCCGGGCGGTGGCGGGGCTCAGCACGAGGTGCTCGGCGATCTCGTGGTTGCTCATGCCCTGCGCCACGAGACAGACGACCTCGTGCTCGCGGTCCGTGAGATCGCCGATCCGCGGGTGCGGCCGCAGCGAGCGTGGTGCCGCGGCGGTGAACTCGCGGATCAGGGTGCGGGTGGCGGACGGCGCCAGCAGGGCGCCGCCGTCGTGCACGGTGCGTATCGCGGCGACGAGGTCCGCCGGCGGCGTGTTCTTCAGGAGGAACCCGCTGGCGCCGGCGCGCAGACCGTCCACGACGTACTGGTCGTGCTCGAAGGTCGTGAGCACCACGACGCGGGTGGCCGTGAGCTCAGGGTCCTCCGCGATGCGACGGGTCGCCTCGATGCCGTCGATGCCCGGCATCCGGATGTCCATGAGCACCACGTCGGGCCGCAGGCGGCGGGTCTCCGCGACGGCGGCGATACCGTCCGCGGCCTCTCCGGCGACCTCGGTGTCCTGCTCCCCGGAGAGCAGGGCACGCAGGCCCATCCGGACCAGGTCCTGGTCGTCCACGAGCAGCACCGAGATCATGCGACACCTCCAGCGGGCAGGACCGCCCGCACCTCGAAGGACTCGTCGCCGGGACCGGCGTCGAGCTGCCCGCCCAGGGACTCGACCCGCCGCCGCATCCCGGCGATGCCGAAACCGGCGACGAACCCGCCGGCCGCGTCGCGCGGGTTGCGGACGCACAGCCGGACCGCGTCGCGCTCGTAGGTCACCTCGACGTGCGCTGCGGAGCCGGACCCGTGCTTGACCACGTTGGTCAGGGACTCCTGGAGCACACGGTAGGCCGCAAGGTCCACGGCGTCGGACAGCGGCAGGGGCGTGCCGCTGACCCAGAGGTCGACGGCGACCCCCGCCGAACGCACCCGCTGCGCCAGTACCTCCAGGTTGGCGAGCCCTGCCGTCGGGGCGCGCTCGGAGACGCCGGCAGGGTCCGTGTCGGGCCGGATCTGCGCGAGCGTGGTGCGCAGCTCGGTCAGGGCCTCGTTCGCGGCCTTCGAGATGGCTTCCAGCGCCGTGGCGGCGTCGTCCGGTCCGGCCAGGTGGAGCGCGATGTCGGCCTGCATCTGGATGGCGGCCAGCCCGTGCCCGACGACGTCGTGCACCTCGTGCGCGAGCCGCAGCCGCTCGTCGTCGCGCGCCCGCTGCTCCGCCGCCCGGCGCTCCGCGGCCCGGGCCTCGTGCCACGTCCGCCGGGCGACACCGATGCTGAACGGCACTGCCACGATCGCACTCGCCGGCACCAGCCCGACCGGCATGCCGAGCGCCGCCGGATGTGTGAAGACATGGATCAGGAGCAGGGCCAACGTCGCCGCGGCGTACAGCAGGGCAGGGCGCAGCGGACGGTTGCGGGCCAGGGAGTAGACCGCCACGACCAGGCACACCATCACAGGGCCGTACGGGTAAGCGAGCAGCAGATAGGTGATGGTGGCGGCGGTGACCACACCGAGCGCGGCGACCGGCCAGCGGGTGCGGAAGAGGGTCCCGAACGCTGCCGTGATCGCGAGCGCGTACGCGAGGGCGTCGACCGGGCGGACCCCGGACGAGCCGTCGAGGAACGGCAGCGCGACCAGCGTGAGCGCCGTGAGCACCGCGGTCACGCCCACGTCGACGAGACGCAGCTTCCCCATGTCTCCACCTCCAGCCCCACTGTGGCTGACGGCGGCCCCGCCGTCACCCCCTGCGCGCCGTAGCCCCGGGTACGTCGTGGGGCGTAGGCCGGACCGCCTGCCACCGTCCGGCGACGCAGCGCAGGTGCCGCCTCGTGGCAGATCTCGCGCCGGACCAGGCCGGGGAGGCTGGGACACGTGGGCGCCGACCGGGGCCCGAGGAGGGGACTGGACCATGAACCTGGCACCGCGCGCACGCAAGGCCGTGCTGACCCTCCACATCGTCTCGGCCGGCGCGTGGATCGGCATCGACGTGCTGGTTGCCGTGCTCGTCGGGGTGGGGCTCTCGGGCGCCCCCGATGCCGACCGGGGCCTGGCCCTGCGCGCCCTCGCGGAATATGTGGTGACCCCGATGCTGACCTCGGGCCTGGTCTGCCTCGGTACCGGTCTGCTGCTCGGCCTCGCGACCAAGTGGGGACTGGTGCGCTACTGGTGGGTGGCGGTCAAGCTCGTCATGAACGTCCTGCTGTGCGTCCTGATCCTCGTGGCGCTCCGGCCGGGCATGCCGGAGGTCGGCGCTGCCGGTGTCGCGGTCGAGGCCGGACAGATGCCCGCCACGGACATCTCGTTCCTCGTGTACCCGCCGGCGGTGTCGCTCACCGTGCTCGGTGCCGCCACCGTGCTGTCCGTGTACAAGCCGTGGGGACGGGTGCGCCCGAGCCGGCGGAGGCCGTCCGGAAGGGTGTCGGAGGCACGTCCTACGGTGGTCGCATGACGATCGAGGGACGGGCCATCGAGGTGCGCGATGCGGTGCCGGCCGAGTACGAGACGGTCGGCGAGATCGTCGCCGCGGCGTTCTACGCGGACGGGCAGCTCGACGCCCCGGACTCGGGGTTCTACGCCGACGTCCTGCGCGATGTCGAGAGCCGCGCCGCCGCGGCGGAGATCATCGTCGCACTGGACGCCGGTGCGCTGGTCGGCGGCGTGACGTTCGTGCCCCGCGGCGGCCCGATGGCCGACATCGCCAAGGACGGTGAGGCGGAGATCCGCATGCTCGGCGTCGCGCCGGACGCTCAGGGCAGGGGAGCGGGGACGGCCCTGATGCGTGAGTGCGTCGAGCGCGCCGCCGGGGCGCGGCGGGTCGTCCTCTCCACCCAGACCGTCGCGACCGGTTCGCACCGCCTCTACGAGCGGCTCGGGTTCGTCCGTGACCCCGGCAGGGACTGGTCGCCGGTGCCCGGTGTGAACCTGCTCTGCTACGTGCTCGAGCGGTAGCGAGGCCTGCCCGGCCACCGCAGCAGGCCCGACGTGACCGCGACCCCCAGGAGCAGCAGCAGGCCGCCGCCCGCCTCGGCCGGGTTGGGTACCTCGTCCAGCACCAGCCAGGCGGCGGTCATGCCGGCCACCGGCACCAGCATGGTGAACGGCGCCACGGCACCCGCCCGGTGCCTGGCCAGCAGGGTGTTCCAGATGCCGTAGCCCACCAGGCTCGCGAGCCAGGCGGTGTAGAGGGTCGAGAGCACGACCGCCCACGTGGGGTGGGTGAGCGAGTGGCCGACGGCCGCGGGGCCGTCGAGCGCGACCGCCAGAGCCAGCATCGGCACGGGGACCACGAGCCCCGACCACACCGTCATCGACAGACCCGCCAGCGGGCCGGACGGCGTGCCCGCCTGCTGCGTCGCGGCACCCAGCCGCCGCACGATCACGTTGCCCGTCGCCCAGGAGGCAGCGGCGGCGAGGGTGAGCAGGAACGCGAACCCCGGCGTCGCCACGGACCGGCCGAACCCCACGATCACCAGTCCCGCCGCACCGAGGAGCACCCCGGCCAGCTGCGGCGGCGTCGGGCGCTCGCGGAGGGCGACGCTCGCGAACAGGACGGTCAGGACCACCTGCGCCTGGAGCACGAGCGACGCCAGGCCCGGCGGCATGCCGAGCCACAGCGCCGTGTACATGAGGGCGAACTGGCCGAGGCTGAGGAACAGGCCCACCAGCAGGACGTCCTTGAGCGGCGCCGCCGGCCGGGGGACCAGGAAGATCGCGGGGATCAGCACCACGACGAAGCGGACCGCGACGAAGAGCGCCGGTGGCATGTCCTGCACGCCGAGATCGATCGCGAGGAAGTTCGTACCCCAGATGACCATGACGAACACGGCGAGGAGGGAGTCGCGCAGGGGCATACGGCCATCGTCGACCGGAGCAACCCTGTACGTCCATCGCGTATCACTGGCTGATTGTTCAGCGAGCCTGAACGGTGGCCGGCGCCCTGACTACGTGTTTTCACGATCTTGTTCCACTGACCGGGTGAAAAGTAGCGTCGCTGGGCACCGGCCGGCGGACCGACCGCAGGCCCGGCCCGCGGCCTGCGCGGCGGGACCCATGTTCGCGAAGGAGCGTTCGATGCGTAGCACCAGACACCGCACGATCCGTACCACCGTGACGGCTGCCGCCGCCATGACGTTCGTCCTGTCCGCCTCGCTCGTCGCCTCGGCTGCCGTACCCCACGTGCCGGACGCGGGACCGGCGCGGTCCGCGTCGGACACGGTGTCCGACGCCGACTCCGGGACCGGTACCGCGGCCGACACCGCCGCGCTGACCTGGTCGGACGAGTTCGACGGACCAGCGGGCGCGGCTCCGGACGCCGCCAGCTGGAACCACGAGACCGGCGCAGGCGGCTGGGGCAACAACGAGCTGCAGAACTACACCAGCTCGCGAGAGAACTCGGCCCTGGACGGCAACGGCAACCTGGTCATCACCGCCCGCCAGGACGGCAACGGCGGCTACACCTCCGCGCGCCTGACCACCCAGGGCAAGGTGCAGCCCAAGTTCGGCCACCTCGAGGCCCGCATCAAGATCCCCCGCGGCCAGGGCATCTGGCCCGCGTTCTGGATGCTCGGCGGCCAGTTCCCCGGCACGCCCTGGCCCAGCTCCGGCGAGATCGACATCATGGAGAACGTGGGCTACGAGCCCCACATGGTCCACGGCACCCTGCACGGCCCCGGCTACTCCGGTGGCAGTGGTCTGACGGGTTCGTACCAGCACCCCCAGGGCTGGTCGTTCGCCGACGACTTCCACACCTTCGCCATCGACTGGGAGCCCGGCCGGATCAGCTGGTCCGTCGACGGCAACGTCTACCAGACCCGCACCACCGCCGACACCGGCGGCAACCCCTGGGTCTACGACCAGCCGTTCTTCTTCATCCTGAACGTCGCCGTGGGTGGCAACTGGCCCGGTTACCCCGACGGCACCACCCAGTTCCCGCAGCAGATGGTCGTCGACTACGTCCGCGTCTACGACTCGCAGCTCTGACCACGCCCCGGGGGTGTGCCGGACGCACAGGTCGCCCGTGACCTGTGCGTCCGCCCCTGCGTGACCCCTCGCGAGGGCCGGGACCGCCCCGCTCCGTGACGCGTCGTAGACTGGCCGCGCGCTCCGGCGCCCAGAAACCTACCCCGCACGCGAGGAACTACATGACCGCGCCCGCGTCCCAGGCACCCTCCCGCTCGAATCCCGCCGTCCCGAGACTGGACACGGTGGAGACCGCCGCGGCCACCCCTGAAGAGGTGCAGCCCTACGGTGAGCTCGGACTCAAGGAGGACGAGTACCAGCGCATCAAGGACATCCTGGGCCGCCGCCCCACCGCGGCCGAGCTCGCGATGTACTCCGTGATGTGGAGCGAGCACTGCTCCTACAAGTCGTCGAAGGTGCACCTGCGCAAGTTCGGCGAGAAGGTCACCGACGAGATGAAGGAGCACCTCCTCGTCGGGATCGGTGAGAACGCCGGCGTCGTCGACATCGGCGACGGCTGGGCCGTCACCTTCAAGGTGGAGTCGCACAACCACCCCTCGTTCGTCGAGCCCTACCAGGGCGCGGCGACCGGTGTGGGCGGCATCGTCCGCGACATCATCTCGATGGGCGCGCGTCCCGTGGCGGTCATGGACCAGCTGCGCTTCGGTGCCGTCGACCACCCCGACACGGCGCGCGTCGTCCACGGCGTCGTCTCCGGCGTCGGCGGCTACGGCAACTCCCTCGGCCTGCCGAACATCGGCGGAGAGCTCGTCTTCGACGGCTCCTACCAGGGCAACCCGCTCGTCAACGCCCTCTGCCTCGGCGTGCTGCGGCACGAGGACATCCACCTCGCCAACGCGACCGGCCTCGGCAACAAGGTGGTGCTGTTCGGCGCCCGCACGGGCGGCGACGGCATCGGTGGCGCCTCGATCCTGGCCTCGGAGACCTTCGAGGACGGCGTCCCCGCCAAGCGCCCGTCGGTGCAGGTGGGCGACCCGTTCATGGAGAAGGTGCTCATCGAGTGCTGCCTCGAGCTGTTCTCGGCCGAGGTCGTCGAGGGCATCCAGGACCTCGGTGCCGCCGGCATCTCCTGCGCCACCTCGGAGCTCGCCTCCAACGGTGACGGAGGCATGCACGTCGACCTCGACGACGTGCTGCTGCGCGATCCCACCCTGAACGCCGGCGAGATCCTCATGTCGGAGTCGCAGGAACGCATGATGGCCGTCGTCCGGCCCGACCAGCTCGACGCGTTCCTCGCGATCACCGGGAAGTGGGAGGTCGAGACCGCCGTCATCGGCGAGGTCAACGGTTCCGGCCGCCTCACGATCGACCACCACGGCCAGCGGATCGTGGACGTCGACCCCAAGACCGTGGCGCACGAGGGGCCCGTGTACGAGCGGCCCTACGCGCGTCCGTCCTGGCAGGACGAGCTCCAGGCCGACACGACGGTCGCGGCGGGCCTCGCTCGTCCGACGTCGGGCGAGGAGCTGCGGGAGACCGCGCTGAGGCTGCTGGCGTCGCCGAACCTCGCGTCCAAGGCGTGGGTCACCGACCAGTACGACCGGTTCGTCCAGGGCAACACGGCGCTCGCCCAGCCCGACGACAGCGGCGTCATCCGCGTCGACGAGTCCACCGGGCTCGGCGTCGCGCTCGCGACCGACGCCAACGGCCGGTACGGCAAGCTCGACCCGCGCTCGGGTGCGGCGCTGGCCCTCGCGGAGGCCTACCGCAACGTGGCCACCTCGGGCGCCGAGCCGCTCGCCGTGACGGACTGCCTCAACTTCGGCTCCCCGGAGCACCCCGACTCGATGTGGCAGCTCGTCGAGGCGATCGAGGGGCTCGCCGACGCCTGCCAGGAGCTCGCCGTGCCCGTCACGGGCGGCAACGTCTCCCTCTACAACGGCACCGGCGAGCCCGGCCAGATCGACTCCTCGATCCACCCGACCCCCGTGGTCGGCGTGCTCGGCGTGCTCGACGACGTCAGCACCGCCCTCCCGTCCGGCTGGCAGACGGAAGGGCTGTCGCTCCTCCTGCTCGGTACCACGCGGGACGAGCTCGACGGCTCGGCCTGGGCCGACGTCGTGCACTCGCACCTGGGCGGCGTGCCGCCGCGGGTGGACCTGGCCGCCGAGAAGGCGCTCGCGTCGGCGCTCGTCGAGGCCCGGAAGACCGGCCTCGCCGCGGCCGCGCACGACCTCTCCGAGGGCGGCCTGGTCCAGGCCCTGATCGAGGCGTCGCTGCGCTTCGGGGTCGGGGCCTCGGTGGCGCTCGAGGGCGTGACCGGTCGCGACAAGGTGGACCCGTTCGTCGCGCTGTTCGCAGAGTCGGCCGGACGTGTGATCGTCGCCGTCGACCCCGAGCACGAGGGTGAGCTGACCCATCTCGCGGAGGACGCCGGCGTGCCGGTGCTGCGGCTCGGCACCACGGGCGGCGACGCCGTGGTGATCGAGGGCCAGTTCGAGGTCCCGCTGTCGGAGGCGCGCGAGGCGCACGAGGGAACTCTCCCGCGGATCTTCGGCTGACCCGAGGGTCCCTGGCGGGATGATCGGTAAGAGGTCAGGTGGTCGGCACCCCGGGGTGCCGACCACCTGACCTCTTACCGATCACCCGCGAACGGGCCTGTAGGCGGCACGACCGCCGACGCGCAGCCGGTAGGGTCCGGGAGTGCGATTTGTCCATGGCTTCATCTCGGTAGTGCTCTGGATCGTCGCGATCCCCCTGCTGGTCGTGGCACTGGCCCGCGCCCTCCCGTTCGACAACGTGATCCCGTTGCCGCACCTCGTGGCGTTCACACCGTGGGCGACGCTCGTGACGCTGCCGCTGCTGATCGTCGCGCTCTTCTCCCGGCGCTGGGTGATGACGCTGCTGCTCGCGGTCTCGCTGGCCGGCTACGTGTACTGGACGGCGCCCTTCTTCGTGCCGCCGGACACCTCCACGGCCGCAGACCCCGACGACCCCGGCACGCTGCGCGTCATGACCGTCAACGCCCTGTACGGGCAGGCCGACGCCGAGACCGTGGTCCACCTCGTTGAGTCGCAGAACGTCGAGGTGCTCGCGGTCCAGGAGCTGACACCGGCCTTCGAGGAAGCCCTGACGGACGCGGGCCTCGACGACCTGCTGGCCCACAGCTTCACGGTGCCAGCCGAGGACAGCCCTGCCGGCAGCGGCCTCTGGGCGTCCACGCCGCTCACGGGGGAGGACCAGCTCCGCGGCACGAGCTTCGCGATGCCGTCGGCCCTGGTCAGCGCGGGTGGCACCGACGTGCGCGTCACCGTGGTGCACCCGCACCCGCCGATGCCCACGGAGATCCTGACGTGGCGCACGGAGCTCGTCGAGCTCACCGAGCACGCGCACGCGGACGAGACGCCCCAGATCTTGGCGGGCGACTTCAACGCCACCTACGACCACGCCGGCTTCCGCGACCTGCTCGGCTCGCGGTTCTCGGACGCCACCAGGGAATGGGGCGCCGGACCCACGGTGACCTGGCCGGAGGACAGCCGGGTGCCCGCGTTGTTCGCGCTGGACCACGTGGTGGTGGAGCGGGACATGCCCGTCTCCGACGTCGTCACCATGCGCGTCCCTGGCACCGACCACCGGGCGCTGCTGGCCACCGTCGTCGTCGAATAGCACAGCGACGCCGAGCGGGGAGCGACGAACCGGCTTATGTTCGCAGATGTGCCGACTCGTCAGATGCGCCTCGCGCCCGCCGCCCCCGACGACGTGAGCAGTGCCCTCGCGGCGCTCCGCGCCGAGGTCGGCCTGCCCGCGATGTTCCCGCAAGATGTGCTCGAGGAGGCTCGAGGGGCCACCGAGCAGGACTTCTCCGCCGGGCGGGCCGACCGCCGCGACATCGAGTTCGTGACCATCGACCCGCCCGGCTCCATGGACCTGGACCAGGCGGTCCACGTGGAGCAGTCGGGCGAGGGCTACGTGGTGCACTACGCGATCGCGGACCTCGGCGCGTTCGTGACGCCGGGCGGTGCCGTCGACGCAGAGGTGCGCAAGCGCGGCATGACCGTCTACGGCCCGGACGCCCGGACCCCGCTGCACCCCAAGATCCTCTCGGAGGGTGCGGCGAGCCTCCTGCCGGAGCAGGACCGCCCGGCCGTGCTGTGGACGGTCACGCTGGACGCGCGCGGCATCATCACCGGCGCCTCGCTCGAGCGGGTGCTGGTGCGCAGCCGGGAGCGGCTCACCTACGCGGAGGTGCAGTCCGGCCTCGACGCCGGTACCGCGAGCGAGTCCCTGCAGCTGCTGGCCGACGTCGGGCGCCTGCGCCAGTCGCTCGAGCTGGCGCGCGGCGGGGTCTCGCTGGAGGTGCCGGAGCAGGAGGTGGAGCGCAGCGAGGACGGCACGTACACCCTGGCGTTCCGCCGCAACCTGCCGGTCGAGGAGTGGAACGCGCAGATCTCCCTGCTCACGGGTATCGCGGCGGCCCACCTCATGCGTGAGGCGGGGGTCGGCATCCTGCGCACCCTCCCCGAGGCCGACCCGCGCGACGTGGCGCGCCTGCACCGCACGGCCCGTGCGCTCGGCATCGACTGGCCCGACAGCCTTCCGTACGCGCGGCTGGTGCCGACGCTCGTGTCGCGGATCCCCGAGCACGCGGCCTTCCTGAACGAGGCGACCACGCTGTTCCGTGGCGCCGGGTACGTCGCGTTCGGCATGCCCGGACCCGACGGCGTCCCGGTGCCTCCGCCGGAGAACACCCGGCACGCCGCCATCGCCGCCGACTACGCGCACGTCACCGCGCCGCTGCGGCGCCTGGTGGACCGGTACGCGACCGAGGTCTGCCTCGCGATCTCCGCGGGCACGCCCGTACCGCCGTGGGTGCTGGAGGCCCTGCCCGCGCTGCCCGCCGTGATGGCCGAGACCGGCCGCAGGGCCTCGTCGTTCGAGCGCGAGTGCGTCGACATCGTGGAGGCGTCGCTGCTCGCGGACCGTCTCGGCGAGGAGTTCCACGGCGTGGTGGTCGACATCGACGACGACACCAAGGCGGAGCAGCGAGGTCAGGTCGTGCTGCGCGACCCCGCCGTCCGCGCGCGGGTGACCGGTTCGCGGCTCCCGCTGGGCGACGAGGTGCGGGTCACGCTCGCGGAGGCGAACGTGGCCGAGCGCCGCGTCCTGTTCACGCTGCCCGGCAGCCGACCGGCCGACCGGCCGGCGGACGCCGCCGCGTCGGCCGGCCCGACCGGTGACGGCGGCGCGCGCCGATCCACTGCCGGACCGCGCTCCGCCGCCGGTGTGGCGCGCCGTGCGGCCGCTCCCGCGCCCTTCGGAACCCCCACTACCGACGGACCGGTCCCCGCGCACGGGAGGATGCGCTCGACGCCCGACCCGGAGCCCGGTCCCCGACCCGGCCCGGCTCCGCATCCGGGCCCGGACCCAGCTCCCCGGCCGAGCCCGCAACCGAGCCCGAGCCCGCAGCCGAGCCCGAGCCCGCAACCGAGCCCGACACCGCAACCGAGCCCGACGCCGACGCCCGCTCCGGAGCCCCGGCCGCAGCCCCAGCCGCTGCCCGACGGCGACACGCGGTCCTCCGCCGCGTCACCGTCGGCCGCGCAGCACCTGGACCACGGCGTCGTCGGCTACCCGCCGGTCCGGCGGCCGGTGCGGCCACAGGTGCGCGACGAGGTCCCGCTGTCACAACCGTGGCCGCGGCACGCCACCCCCGCGGCCTCGCCGCGGCGGCTCGCTCCGCAGTCGCAGCCGGTGCCCGCGGTGCGAGAGCACCTTCCGGATGTCGTGCAGGTGGCGGACTACCCGTCCGTGGCCTCCCTCGAGCTGCCGATGGTGGTGGCGGCGGACCTGCTCGCGGTCGAGGGCCAGACCACCGAGGTCTACCGCTTCTGAGCCGGCGGTCCGCGATACTGGCTCCATGATCGACGCAGTTCACGACGTCCTGGCGGTGCGGTAGTGCCCCCGCGGCGCAGGACGGACCCCGCGGCCGGGCGCACCGCGGTCGCGGCATGGGTACGGGGCGAGGCGGAGCGGCGGGACGTGACCACCGCCGTCCGGTACACGCTGGAGGAGCTCGCGGACCATGCTCCCGGCAACTCCGTGGAGGTGCGCGTACCGCCGTCCGGCGCCGTCCAGGCCGTGGCCGGGCCGCGGCACACGCGCGGGACGCCGCCGAACGTGGTCGAGACCGATCCCGACACCTGGCTCGGTCTGGCCACCGGCGCTGTGACCTGGGCGGACGCCGTCGCGGACGGGCGGGTGCGCGCTTCGGGCGAGCGTTCCGACATCTCCCACCTGCTGCCGCTGACGGCGGGACGCCGGGCGGCGTCCGGAGCCCGTGGCGAGTAGGAGCCCGGTCGTACCAGGGTGAACCGGGCACCCGACGGCGTGTGCCGGGTCACGGACGTCACCGACACCCGCTAGCCTCGGCGTCGGTCTCGTGGCTCGGCTGCGGGCAGGTTCACCCGGTGCGGGGACGCCAGTTCTCCCGGCGGGTGCCCGGCTGTAACCGCTGGTTCACGAGGCAGTGATTGGTTGGTGCGGCTCGTGCCGGACCGCCTGCGCAACCGATGCGCGTCCCGGCCGCAGCGATGCCGCCGAACAAGACGTCCAGCAGTGCACTCCACCCCGGCCCACGGTCGGCTATTGCAGAAGGAGTCAGCGTGAGACCCACCACGCTCCGGTCCCCGCGACCGCACCCCCGACACCGTGGGAGGGCCGCGATCGCGGCTACTCTCTCCGCGGCGCTCGTCGTGCCCGCCACAGCGGCCTTCGCCGCGCCCGCGGCCGCCGAGGACGGCCCGGACTCCGGGCACGTCGTCATCAGCGAGGCCTACCTCGTCGGTGGCAGCTCCGGCCAGCCGTACCGGAACAAGTTCGTGGAGCTGTACAACCCGACCGACGAGCCCGTCAGCGTCGACGGCTGGTCGGTCCAGTACAAGTCCGCGACGGGCTCGTCGTTCTCCGGGGTCACCGCGCTGAGCGGCACCATCGCCGCCGGTGGCCACTACCTGGTGCAGGGCGGCTCGAACGCCGCCAACGGCGAGCCGCTGCCCGCTCCCGACGCCGTCGGCAGCCTCAACCCGAGCGGTACGGCCGGCGTGGTCGCGCTCGCGTCACAGACCACCGCGGTCACACCCGCCAAGGGCACGGTGCCGGTCGAGGGTGCCACGGGCGTCGTCGACCTGCTCGGCTACGGCACCGCCGACACGTTCGAGACCGCTCCGGCCCCGGCAGGCCGGGGCACCGGCGTGGTCGGGTCGCTGGAGCGCACCGGCGACACGGGCGACAACTCGGCGGACTTCGTGTTCACCACAGAGGTGACCCCCACCGGTAGCGAGGGCTCCGAGCCCGAGCCGGAGCCCACGCCGTCGGAGCCGACCGAGCCCGGCGAGGTCACCCCGATCGCCGAGATCCAGGGCACGGGCGACACCTCGCCGCTCGTGGGCGAGACGGTGACCACCCGTGGCGTCGTCACCGCCGTCTACGCGACGGGCGGGTTCGACGGCCTGTACCTGCAGACCGCAGGCACGGGCGGCGGCGAGGACCCGACGCCAGGCGCGTCGGACGGTGTCTTCGTGTTCTCGGCGGCGGCCGCGGCGGACCTGTCGGCCGGCGACCACGTGGAGGTGACCGGCGCCGTCTCCGAGTACAACGGACTGACCGAGCTCACCCCGTCGTCGGGCGGCTGGACCGTCCTGGACGAGCCCGCGACGGTCACGCCGACGGAGACCACCTGGCCGGCCACCGCCGCGGAGCGGGAGGCGCTCGAGGGCATGCTCCTCGCGCCGCAGGGCGACTTCACGGTGACGGACAACTACGACACCAACTACTACGGCTCCGTGGGGCTGGCGGCCGGTGACGGCCCGCTGGTGCAGCCCACCACCGCCGGACGGCCGCTCTCGGCGGAGTACGACGCGCAGATCGCGGACAACGCGGCACGCGCGGTCCTGCTCGACGACGGGTCGTCGCTCAACTACAACTCGACGGCGAACAAGTCCAAGCCCTTGCCGTACCTGACCGGCGGTGAGCCGCTGCGCGTGGGCGCCGCGGTCACGTTCACCACGCCGGTGGTCCTGGACTACCGCTACGACGCATGGGGCTTCCAGCCGCTGACGCACCTGACCCCCGACGTCGCGGAGACGGTCCAGCCGGCCACGTTCGAGAACACGCGCGAGGACGCACCCGCCGAGGTGGGTGGCGACCTGAGCGTCGCCACGTTCAACGTGCTGAACTACTTCAGCACCACGGGTGACGAGCTCACGGGCTGCACCTACTACACCGACCGCGACGGCGACCCCGTGACGGTCCGCGGCGGCTGCGACGCGCGCGGCGCGGCCGAGGAGGAGGACCTGCAGCGCCAGCAGGTCAAGATCGTCGCCGCGATCTCGGCGCTCGACGCCGACGTGGTGGCCCTGCTGGAGATCGAGAACACCGCCGCGTTCGGCGGCTCCCGCGACCAGGCGCTGAGCGACCTCGTGGACGCCCTGAACGCCGCGGAGGGCGCGGACACGTGGGCCTACGCGGCCTCGCCCGCCGAGGTGCCCGAGGCGGAGGACGTCATCCGCAACGCCTTCATCTACCGGACCGCCACTGCCGAGCCGGTGGGCGACTCGACGATCCTGGTCGGGGACGAGGCGTTCCAGAACGCCCGTCAGCCTCTCGCCCAGACGTTCCAGCCCGCCGGCGGGGACGCCGGGGCCGGTGACGACGTCGTCGTGATCGCCAACCACTTCAAGTCGAAGGGCTCTGCCGGCCCGTGGCCGGGCGACCCCGACCAGGGCGACGGCCAGGGCTCCTCGAACGAGTCCCGTACCCGGCAGGCGACCGCGCTCGTGAGCTTCGCCGAGGCGCAGGCCGCTGCGGCGGGTACCGAGAACGTCCTGCTGGTGGGCGACTTCAACGCGTACGAGCAGGAGGACCCCATCAAGGTCCTCACCGACGCCGGCTATGCGGACCTCGGCGCGGCCACGGGGGAGTACTCCTACAACTTCGGCGGCATGGTCGGCTCGCTCGACCACGTGCTGGCCTCCCCCGCCGCGGCGGGGCTGGTGACCGGCACCGACATCTGGAACATCAACGCGTACGAGCCGATCGCGAACGAGTACAGCCGGCACAACTACAACGCGTCGATCCTCTACGACGAGACCCCGTTCCGGTCGTCCGACCACGACCCCGTCCTGGTCGGTCTGGACCTCGGTGGGGCGGCCACGGATCCCGGCTCGGTGGACCTCGATCTCGTGGCGATCAACGACTTCCACGGCCGCATCGACGAGAACACGGTGAACTTCGCGGGCACCGTGGAGGAGCTGCGGGCGCAGAACCCTGACGGCACCGCCTTCGTCTCGGCCGGGGACAACATCGGCGCCTCGCTGTTCGCGTCCGCGCTGCAGCAGGACCAGCCGACCATCGACGTGCTGAACGCGCTGGGCCTGAAGACCTCGGCGGTGGGCAACCACGAGTTCGACCAGGGCATGGCCGACCTCACGGGCCGCGTCACCGACGCCGCCGACTGGGACCACCTGGGCGCCAACGTCTACGACCAGGCCACCGGTGAGGCGGCACTGCCCGAGTACCAGGTGGTGCCCGTGGACGGCGTCGACGTCGGCTTCGTCGGCGTGGTCACGCAGGAGACGCCCACGCTGGTCACACCGTCGGGTATCGAGGGCCTCGAGTTCGGCGACCCGGTGGACGCGGTCAACCGCGTCACCGACGAGCTGCTCGACGGCGACGCCGCGAACGGCGAGGCCGACCTGGTGGTGGCTCTGGCGCACGACGGCGCCGGCGCCGGCACTCCGGACGGTACCTCGCTGGAGGAGGAGGTCGCCGCCGGCGGCCCGTTCGCCGACCTGGTGCAGAACACCGACCCGCGCGTCGCGGCCATCTTCACCGGCCACACGCACAAGCAGTACGCGTGGGACGCCCCCGTCCCCGGCGCGGAGGGGGAGACCCGGCCGATCGTCCAGACCGGCAACTACGGGGAGTTCCTCGGCCACGTCTCGCTCACGGTAGACACGGAGTCGTTCGAGGTCACGGACTACGCCGTGGAGAACGTGCAGCGCACCGAGACCCCGGCCGCCGAGCTCATCGAGACCTACCCGGCGGTCGCCGAGGTCGACTCGATCGTGTCGGCCGCGCTGACCGAGGCCGAGAAGATCGGCGCGCAGCCGATCGGCGAGGTGACCGCCGACGTGACGACGGCGTTCTCGGGCGGCAGCTACACGGACGGCGTCTACACCGGCGGCAACCGCGACGACCGCGCGTCGGAGTCGGCGCTGGGGAACCTCGTGGCGAACTCGCTGCGCGACTCGCTCGCGAGCGACGAGCGGGGCGGCGCCGACATCGGCGTCGTGAACCCCGGTGGCCTGCGCAACGAGCTCTACCACGGAGAGGACGGCGTCATCACCTATGCCGAGGCCAACGCCGTGCTGCCGTTCGTCAACAACCTGTGGACGATCACGCTGACGGGCGCGCAGCTCGACACACTGCTCGAGGAGCAGTGGCAGACCGACGCCGACGGTAACCGGCCCTCGCGCCCGTACCTGGCACTGGGCCTGTCCGACAACGTGTCCTACACCGTGGCCACGGCCGACCCGAACGCGACACCCGGCGACAACGTCTCGTCGATCACCGTCGACGGCGTGCCGGTGGACCCGGCCGCCGAGTACCGCATCGCGACGTTCTCGTTCCTGATCTCGGGTGGTGACAACTTCCGGGCCTTCGCCGAGGGCACCGACGGTCGCGACTCCGGTCTGGTGGACCGCGAGGCCTGGATCGACTACCTCAAGGCCGCGTCACCGATCACGCCGAGCTTCGCTCGTACGCGCACCGTGGCCGAGGCGCTGCCCGGCACCGTCGAGGCGGGTGCCTCGACCGAGGTGGGCCTGTCGGGTCTGGACCTCACGTCGCAGGGCGCGCCGCGGAACACGACAGTCGAGACCTTCCTGGTCCCGACCGGGGGCGCGGCGGCCGACGGCGTCTCCCTCGGCACGGGCACCGTGGCCGACGGCGCGACGTCGGCCACGGTCACCGTGCCGGCCGACACGGCGCCGGGCGCGTACCAGTTCCTGGTGCAGGCCGCGCCGTCGGGTACGACGGTACGGCTGCCCGTGACCGTCGAGGAGGCGGCTCCCCAGGAGCCCGAGGCTCCCGCGTGGCAGCCCTGGAGGCTGTACTGGTGGGGCGACACCGTCTCGTACCGGGGCGAGGTCTACGTGGCCGTCCGGCCGACGATCCTCCAGGTCCCCGGCCTGAGCGGTAAGCGCAGCGCCTGGCGGATCGTCGAGTGATCCTGTCACCGAGCTAGACCGCGGCGACGGAGAACCGCGGCGCACCCGTCGACGGGTGCGCCGCGGTTCTGCTTCCCCGGGTTCTCTCCCGGCCCGGGGCGGCGCGTACCCTGGGTTTCGTGAGTGAAACCCAGGCATCGAGCGACTCCTCCGACGACGTGGAGGTGCGTGCCGTCATCGACCCGACGACCGTGCGCAGGGCCCCGCGGTACAAGGCGTTCTTCTGGACGGGCGCGCTGGTCGGGATCGTCCTCGGGCTGGCGCTGTCGCTCTACCTCGTGAACTCGCCGGCGGGCGCCGGCATGATGAAGTCCGGCGTGTACGTGACGGTGCTGACCGCGTTCGTCACCATGGTGACCACCCTGCTGGCCGGCCTGTTCGCGGTGATCGCGGACCGCCGGAGCCTGCGCGGCCGCTGACGCGGAGGTCACAGACCGGGCTGACACCGTCGATCCGGTCGCATGGGATACTCGGAACATGCCTCTGCGCGGAGATGGCCGACTCAACCACGACCTCATGCCCGGCGAGAAGGGCCCCCAGGACGCATGTGGCGTCTTCGGGGTCTGGGCACCCGGCGAAGAGGTCGCCAAGCTCGCGTACTTCGGTCTGTACGCCCTACAGCACCGCGGGCAGGAGTCCGCGGGCATCGCCACCAGCAACGGTGAGCAGATCCTCGTCTACAAGGACATGGGACTCGTCTCCCAGGTCTTCGACGAGACGGCCCTGAACGCGCTGACCGGCCACATCGCCGTCGGACACTGCCGGTACTCCACCACGGGTGGCGTGACCTGGGAGAACGCCCAGCCCACGCTCGGCGCGACGGCGTCCGGCACCGTGGCCCTCGGCCACAACGGCAACCTGACCAACTCGGCGGAGCTCGTCAACCTCGTGGCCGAGCGCTACGGCGCGCAGCGCCGCGGTGAGCTCGCGCGCGGCAACACCACCGACACGGCACTGATCACCGCGCTGTTCGCGGGTGACGCGGACCACACGCTCGAGGCGACGGCGATGGAGGTGCTGCCGCGTCTGCGCGGTGCGTTCTCCCTGGTCTTCATGGACGAGAACACCCTCTATGCGGCGCGCGACCCGCAGGGTGTGCGGCCGCTCGTGCTCGGTCGCCTCGACCGCGGCTGGGTGGTGGCCAGCGAGACCCCGGCCCTGGACATCGTGGGTGCGTCCTACGTGCGCGACGTCGAGCCGGGCGAGCTCATCTGCATCGACGCCGACGGCATGCGTTCCGCGCGGTTCGCCCCGACGGAGCGGGCCGCCTGCGTCTTCGAGTACGTCTACCTGGCCCGCCCGGACAACACCATCAACGGCCGGTCGGTGCACGCGGCGCGGGTCGAGATGGGCCGCCAGCTGGCGCGCGAGCACCCCGTCGATGCCGACCTGGTGATCCCGACGCCGGAGTCCGGTACGCCGGCCGCCGTCGGCTACGCCGCGGAGTCGGGTATCCCGTTCGGGCAGGGCCTCACGAAGAACGCCTATGTGGGCCGCACCTTCATCCAGCCGTCCGACACGCTGCGACAGCTCGGCATCCGCCTGAAGCTCAACCCGCTGCGCGAGGTCATCAAGGGCAAGCGCCTCGTGGTGGTGGACGACTCGATCGTGCGCGGCAACACCCAGCGCGCGCTGATCCGCATGCTGCGGGAGGCGGGCGCGGCCGAGGTGCACGTGCGCATCTCGTCGCCGCCCGTGAAGTGGCCCTGCTTCTACGGCATCGACTTCGCCTCGCGCGCGGAGCTCATCGCGAACGGCCTGGCGGTGGAGGAGATCGGCCAGTCGCTCGGCGCCGACAGCCTCGGCTACATCACCACGGAGGGCATGATCGCCGCGACCGAGCAGCCCAGCTCGCAGCTGTGCGCGGCCTGCTTCACCGGCAAGTACCCCATCGAGCTGCCCCCGGACGACCAGCTGGGCAAGCACCTCCTCGAGCAGGCCGAGCTGCCGCTCGGCCAGCCGCAGGACGGGCTCAAGCAGCTCGCCGTGAGCTCCGGCGGCTCCACCGCCCTCGACCACCCGTGACCGCACCCTGCTGCACCAGCACCGACCACTCCCTGGAGCACCCGTGACATCCGAAGGCCTGACGTACGCCGCCGCAGGCGTCGATACCGAGGCGGGCGACAAGGCCGTCGAGCTCATGAAGGACGCCGTGCGCCGCACGCAGGGTCCGGCAGTGCTCGGCGGCGTGGGCGGCTTCGCCGGCCTCTACGACCTGTCGGCCTTCAAGGGCTACCGTGCGCCCCTGCTGGCGACCTCCACGGACGGCGTCGGCACCAAGGTGGCCATCGCCCAGGCGATGGACAAGCACGACACCATCGGGTTCGACCTGGTCGGCATGGTCGTGGACGACATCGTCGTGATGGGCGCCAAGCCGTTGTTCATGACCGACTACATCGCCACCGGCAAGGTGGTCCCGGAGCGGATCGCGGACATCGTGCGCGGCATCGCGCAGGCCTGCGAGGTGGCGGACACCGCCCTCGTGGGCGGCGAGACGGCCGAGCACCCCGGCCTGCTGGAGCCGGACGAGTACGACGTGGCCGGCGCCGCGACGGGCATCGTGGAGGCCGACAAGGTGCTGGGCCCGGACCGGGTGCGGCCCGGTGACGTGCTGATCGCCATGGCGTCCAGCGGGCTGCACTCGAACGGTTACTCCCTGGTGCGCGCCGTGATCAAGCACGCGGGCTGGGCCCTGGACCGGCACGTGGACGACCTCGGACGGGCGCTGGGCGACGAGCTGCTGGAGCCCACCCGGGTCTATGCTGCCGACTGCCTCGCTCTGGCCGCCGACGACGCGGCCCAGGTGCACGCGTTCACCCACGTGACCGGTGGCGGGCTCGCCGCGAACCTGGCTCGGGTGCTGCCCCCGGGGCTCGTGGCCACGGTCGACCGGGCGTCCTGGGAGATGCCTGCCGTGTTCCGCATGGTGCGTGACCTGGGCGGCGTACCCGACCGCGACCTGGAGAACACGCTGAACCTCGGCGTGGGCATGGTCGCCGTGGTGGGCGCCGACGGCGCAGACGCGGCACTCGCCCGACTGTCCGCGCTGGGCGTGCCCGCGTGGACGTTGGGGAGTGTCGACACCCTGGACGTGGCGACGGCGCAGGAGAACCTCGTCGCAGGCACGAAGGGTGTGTCTGGTGGTGCGGTCAGGCTGGTGAACGACTACCGCTGACGCGGTGGCAGGGCCCGGCCGAGAGCCGGGCGCGGGGCCGGCGCAAACGCGCCGGCACCCTCAGCGCGTGTTGCCGTCCTGCTCTGCCCAGTCGGAGTACCTGTTGTCGTACTCCTCGTCCTCCGGGGATTCCCACCGCGACTCTGTCGCCACATCTGTGTGAGAGTCCCCGCTGAGCTCCTGCTCGAGGGCGTGATAATTGGTGTCCGGGCTGTAGTACTTCAGCGCGCGAGCAACCTTGGTCTGCTTTGCCTTCTGACGGCCGCGGCCCATGGCTCCGACCCCCTCAACGTAGGAGCGGGGCGGCACCGTGCATGGACGTGCGGCCCCGTAGCGTTTCGTCTGTCCAGGTTCCAACGTTACATGCTGGTACGGCGTTTCTTCCAGTCCGTGAGCGTGATTCGTCCCATCCTCTGATGTGACATTCGGATCGGTCGAAGTTCGTCACCACATGCGGACACGGCCAGGCCCTTGGTTGTAACCTGGCGACCAGTTTGCCATCACAAGGGCGTCGCCGCGCCTCGGCCGGCGACTCCTGCAGCGGTTCGACCGCGTGGCTCGCCTGTCCGGGGCAGGTATCCCCGGCGCCTTTGCCGACTCCTGGCCGATGCGCGGAGCTCCGCTGTCCACGCGCGGAGGATGTGTCGTGGCCACCACCGGCCCGGGCGAGAAGAGCGCGGTCGGCGTGTCGCACGTGTCCGAGACTCGCCCGAAACGGGCGGGCGTGGCGAGCAGCGGAGAAAGTGAGGAAATAAACCGCGTCCCCAAGTCGCCTAAATCCCGTTTGCTGCTAACAATGGTGCAAGAGCGGGTGTCGTCAACCGCCTGGTACGGCCAGGCCGGCACCGTTCCGGAGGAGGTGCGGGGATGTCCATCCACGGAGAATCCGAGGTCCTGCTCACGCCTGCCGAGGTAGCGAGCTTGTTCCGTGTTGACCCAAAGACAGTAACGCGTTGGGCAAAAGCGGGAAAGCTCTCGTCGATCCGGACACTTGGCGGTCACCGCCGCTACAAGGAGTCCGAGGTTCGGGCGCTGCTCGGTGCGGCAGCGGACAGCTCGGGCGACTCTGACAACTAAGTCGGACGTCGTTGACGGATTGGTCGGCAAGTAGGACGAAGGCGCGCCGGGTGCTGCCCCCCAGCTCAGCCCCGCGCGCGCCTGAGTACAGCGGTCACGGCAACAGCCGTACCGAGGACCACGAGACCGAGCGTGGCTCCTATCAGGACTTTGGCGTTGCGGGCCCGGCGCGGATCTTGCGCCGGGCCGTTCTTGTTGCCGAAAGCGCCTGCTGCCATCGCGCCGGCGTCGCTCGCCGCCTGCTTGGCCTCGTGCGCGATGCGGGACGCCTGGTAGCTCGGGTTCAGTCGGGTGGTCAGCTCGTCGATGGCCGCCGCGAGGTCCGCACGGGTACGGAGCACCTCGGCCTCGAGCTCGCGGCTGCTGGGTGGCGGTGTCGGAGTGCTCATCGGTGCATTCCCTCCTTGATCGACGTGATGTCGTCCTTCACGCGCTGGACGCTCTCCGGCTTGGTGGTGCCCTTCTTCAGCAGCTGTACGCCCACCAGGGCGAGGACGGCCGTGACGAGCAGCATGAAGCCGCCGATGGCGAGCGCGGACAGCCAGAGGGGCCACACCGTCCCCAGGCCGTACACGGCCGCCAGGAGCAGCACGCCCGCGGCATAGGCAAGGATCAGCAGCGCGAAGACGAGCAGCCCGATGCCGATGCCGGACTTCTTCGCCTTCTCGCTGAGCTCGGCCTTGGCGAGCGCGATCTCCGCGCGCACGAGCCGAGACGCCTGCTCGGAGATCTGCTCGACGAGCTTGCCCAGTGAGGCGGGCTTCTCGGTTCCCGGCGTGCCGGCCGGGGTGGCGCGTGGCGCCCCCGTCTGGCTGTCGATCTTCACGTCCTCGATCATGTGCCCTCCCGTACCGCCGGTTCGGCCTGCGCCGCTGAAGACAACTCAACAGTGCAAGAGCGCATGGGGCAATTCCTGGCGCGGCGTGGCCCCGAGGAAATGGGCTGGCGGGGAGCGTTCGTGAATGCGCAAATGCTGGAAAGAATTGCCTCGGGTGGTGCCTGAAGGTGACGTTGCCGGCGACTGCGAGCGCGCTGTTCCCAGGCCGGCCTCGGGTTCCAGAAACGCCGATGGGCCGCACTTCCGAAGAAGTGCGGCCCATCGAGATCGCTGGATCCTGCGATCTTTTGCTGTGGCTCCGACCGGCGTCGATCCGGTGACCTTTCGATTTTCAGTCGAACGCTCTACCAACTGAGCTACAGAGCCCTAGCGTGAACGCCCGGACAGTCGAGACCGACCATCCGGGCGCCTCTCGCGCGACCCTGACGGGACTTGAACCCGCGACCTCCGCCGTGACAGGGCGGCGCGCTAACCAGCTGCGCTACAGGGCCTTGGACGCTACCCGCGACCGGGGGGCTCGTTCCGAACCGTGAGAACCCTAACCCATCCCGGACCCGAATCTGAAATCAGATTCGGACTCCGACGGGATGATCTGCCTCACAACGGTTGAAACCTGGCTCTGGCGAGCCCCTTCGTACCCCCAACGGGATTCGAACCCGTGCTACCGCCGTGAAAGGGCGGGGTCCTAGGCCGCTAGACGATGGGGGCTGGGACCTGGCAAGTCTACAGACGGTTCGGGCCTGTGCTGGACAGTCCGAGGAGTGGGCTGCGCGACAGTCCCCGTCGGGCACGCGTCAGGGATGATGGGCGCGTGGTGGACATGACACGCGAGGACTTCGAGATGGCTGTCAGCGAGGGGCTGGACCTCGTTCCGGCCGACCTCGCGGCGCAGATGGACAACGTGGTGGTGCTCGTCGAGGACGACGCGCCGGCGGACGACCCGGACCTGCTCGGACTCTACGAGGGTGTTCCGCTCACCGAGCGCGACCACATGTGGGCCGCTGGTGCGCTACCGGACCGCATCACCATCTTCCGTAACCCGACGCTCGCGTTCTGCGAGACCCGCGACGACGTGGTCGAGGAGGTGGCGGTGACCGTGGTCCACGAGATCGCCCACCACTTCGGGATCGACGACGACCGCTTGCACGAGCTCGGCTGGGCATGACGAGGCCGGCCCCGCGAAGCAGCGCTTCACGAGGCCGGCCGCACGGCACGGTTGTCAGTACGAGGTGCCGTACTCCCAGTGCCAGGCCTCCGGCTTGCTGCCGCCGGCCTGGGCCCAGCCCGGCAGCTTCCAGCCGTACTTCCCGGCGTTGGCGACCATCCAGGCGTGCTCGGCGGTGCCGAACGACTCGATGCCGCCCGACAGGTCGACCGCCTGTCCCAGCCCGTGGTTCGAGGTGCCGGGCACGGCGGCCAGGCCACCCTTGGTGGCCGCGACCGTCACCTGCTCCGCATAGGAGCGGTACCCGTCGGTCAGGGCGAGGTTGCGCCCGAACGTCGCGCGGAACGCGCCGTTCAGGTCCTCGAGCGCCGCCGCGGCGTCGCACCGCAGCTGCTCGTTCCCGGCCCAGCTGAGCTCGCAGAGCACGCTCGACGGGATCTGACCGTTGCCGTAGCTCTTGGCGGCCTGGGCCATCTCCTTCGCCTGTGCGGCCCGGGCGGCGGCAGCCTCCCTGGCCTCACGCTCGGCGGCGCGTGCCGCTCGGGCTTCGCGCCGCTCCTGGGCAGCCTTCTTGGCCGCGGCGATCTCCTCGGGCGTCGGGCCTGCCTTGACGGACACGACGGCGTCGCCGTCGGCCTTGGTGATGAGCCGCTGGAGCGACGTCGTCACCTTCTCGATGTCGGCCGCCGACGGCGCCTCCGTCGCGGACGCCTTCGCGTCGGCCGTGGAGCCCGCCTCGGCCTCGGCGGCGTCCGCCCTCTTCGCGTCGGCGGTCGCGTCGACCGACTCGGCGAGGGGGGTGTCGAGGATCGGCAGGTCCGTGGTGTCCTGCCCGCTGGCCACGATGCCGCCCGTCGCGGCGTCGGCCAGGTTGGTCGGCTTGGTGGCAGCGGCCTGCGCTGCCGGCTGAGCGGCGTCCTTCGTGGTTGCCTTCTCCTCGCCGCGCTTCTCCTCGCCCTCGGCCGCACGCTCGCCCAGCGGAGAACGCTCGGTGGTGCGGGAGGCGGCAGCAGCAGCCGGTCGGACGCCGGCGGTGGTAGCGGCGTCGTGCGCCTCTTCCAGCAGGGCGCGCAGGTCGCGAGCCATCGCCTGGACCCGCTTGCGGCCCTTGGGGCCGAGGTCGCCCTCGCGCGTCACGTAGTCGGCGTCGGTGAGTACCGCGTCCGCCTTCTCGGAGGCTGACCGCACCTCCGGGTCGGTCACGACCGCACTGCCGACGACCACGCCGGCGGGCTGCCCGGCGCGTTCGGCGGCGGCCGCCGTGCCCGGGGAGCCGGCGGCGCTGCCGCCGTTCCCCGCGACGCCGACCGTCGCAGTGGTGGTGAGGGCTACCGAGGTCAGGGCAGCGGCGATCGCAAAGGACGAGCGACGCGCCAGGGGGTGGGGAACGTGCCGTGCGACGGCGGCGTGCGCTCCGCGCGTACCCGGGCGTCGCGTACGACGGGGGGTCAGTGCGTGGTCGCTGCGCGTCAAGGACGATCCTGACACTCGGGGGCAGGGACAGGGCGCGCCGTGCGGGGCGCGACGGGGTTCGGCGTCTGGGGCACGCTGAGCTTCCGTTCTGCGGCTGGGCAGGGCGCCACCGTGAGGGCTGGTTCCCTCGCTCGGGCGGTGACGGCATGCGCCGGCTGCGGTCAGGCCACGGCGCGCGACGTGTCGCGGAGGTCATGGCGATTGCCGCAGAGAACGGGCGCGAAGGCCCAGGGGGATGGTTCTCTGCGGCAATATTCAATGTTGAACGTCCGTCCAAGAGTTGCGGAACCCCCTTCGCGGAGGCGTGCCTCACAATTACTGGGACCAGACTGTGGGGTAGCGGTGAAAGGCCGACAACCTGGGGTGTGCGCGCTCACATTGAGGGCCGGGAGGCCATGCGTGAGACTTCGAGCATGGCCCAACACGACCAGGCCGCGAACGGATCCGTGCCCACCCCCGCCGGACAGTCCGTCACCGTGTCCATCCATCGCATCGTCCGTCCCGAGCACATCCCCGAGGTCACCGCGTGGGTGCAGTCGGGCGTCAACCTCGCCAACCGCTGGGACGGGTTTCTCGGCTCCGGCTGGATCCGCGCCGCCGAGGGGTCACGCGACTGGCACATGCTGTACCGCTTCGCCGACGCGGACCGGCTCGCCGCCTGGGAGCAGTCCGCCGAGCGCCGCGAGTGGCTGGCGCAGGGCACAGGGCTCGTCGAGGAGCTGCGCTACCAGCAGCGCACGGGCATCGAGGGCTGGTTCGACGACCCGTCCCGCACCGACGAGCCCGCCGACGTCGCGGCCGCCGTGGTGCCGCCCCGGTGGAAGCAGGCGACGAGCATCTGGCTCGGGTTCTTTCCGGTGAACCTGCTGTTCACCGCCCTGTTCACCAATCTGGTCCCCGGCTGGGGCGACGTGTCGCTCGTGCTCAAGGTGCTGATCTCCACGCTGATCCTGACGCCGATCATGGCGTACTGGGTGCTGCCGTGGGTGACCCGCCGCCTGCACGGCTGGCTGCACCGCACATAGCGGTCAGGCGGTGCCCGCGACGACGCGCTGTGCCGGCACGCGACGCCGGCGCAGGCGGATCCCGCCGCGGCTCGGCACCGCCGGGGCCACCGGATGGTCGGTCCGGCCGGTGAGCCAGCCGGCGAGCCGCTCCGGCCGGTCGGTGATGACGGCGTCGACGCCCGTGCCGTCGTCGGCCGAGACGAGCGTGGTCCACGCCGCCGGATCGTTCGCCGTCCAGGACATGACCCGCAGGCCGGCGGCGTGCAGGCGCGACACCAGCCGCGGGCTGCCCGCGACCGTGGCGACCGACGGGTTGCACGCGACGACGCGCAGACGCTCGCACAGGCGCAGCAGGCCGGGCGGGTCGAACGAGACGAGCAGACCGCCGGGCAGGTGGGGAGCGACGTCGCGCACCGTGGCCACGGTGCCCGGCCAGAAGCTCTGCACCAGCACCCGCTGGTCGAACCGTGCCGAGGCGATCGTGGTGGCCACGCGCTCGACCTGCTCGACGTTCCACGACCCCTTGAGCTCGAGCAGCAGGTCCGTCTCCGGGTGCCGGGCGAGCACGGCGAGCACGTCCGAGAGCGTGGGCACGTGCTGACCGGAGAACGCCGGGGCGAAGCGGGAGCCCGCGTCCAGGCCGAGCACCTCGTCCGACGTCAGGGCGGAGACCTTGCCCGTGCCGTCGGTCGTGGCGTCGACGGTCTCGTCGTGGATCACGGCGCCCACGCCGTCGGCGGTGGGCTGAAGATCGATCTCCACGGCGTCCGCGCCCGCGCGACACGCGGCCTCGACCGCGGCGAGCGTGTTCTGCGGGGCTACCGCGGAGTACCCGCGGTGCGCGATGACTGCTGGACGAGCGACGGTCATGCTGACCTCCGGGTCTGCGGTTCTACCGCCACGCTAGGCCGACGACCCACTGCTTCCCAGGGCCTGCGCGCGATCTTCCGGGAGTGTTCCGGGACAGTTCACCGCCAGGCCCCGAGGGGGCCGTGTCGGTCATCCGCGCGAAACCCGGTGGATGCGCGGATTCCCGGCGTCGGATGGTTTCATGTGCGACATGGTCCGACCTGTCACCTTCGCCTCGGCTCGCCTCCGGGTCGGCACGGCACTCGTCACGGGCGCCACCGCCCTCGTAGCGCTCACCGGTTGCTCGGGCGACGGTGCGGCGGACGCCGGGGCGAGCACGGCGCCGTCCAGCGGGGCGAGCGCGACGGCCTCCGCCCGCCCCGATCCCGACGCGCCCCTCGACGCGAACGAGGCCTGCGCGGCCATGTACGTCTACGGCGACAAGACGCTCGAGGAGCGGATCGGCACGGCGCTCGTCGGCGCGAGCGACGGGCTCGACGGCACGTCAGCCGACCAGATGCATGCGATGGCGATGGAGCTCGGGCGGCTCGGGTCGCGCGTGCCCGAGGAGTTCCAGGCTCCGGTCGAGCAGATCAGGGTGCCGTTCCTGCAGCTTCAGGAGGAGCTCGACCTCGCGAGCGGCGCGGAGATCGAGCTCGACGTCGCCTCGACCGTCGAGGGCCTCAAGGAGTACCAGAAGCTCTGCTGACGCTCTCGAAGATGCCCTGGCCCGGCGTGAGCACCCGGCGCGGGTCGAACCGGGCCTTGGCTCTGCGCACGGCGGGCCAGCGGTCGCCGAAGTGGGCGCGCCAGTCGGCCGGGGTCAGGTGCAGCGCGTTGACGGGATAGCTGGTACCCCCTGCGGCGAGGACCCGGGCGTACAGCGCGTCGTTCTCGGCGATGAGGCGCTCCGCCTCGGCGTCGTCCGGCGGGCTCACGGCGCGGAGCAGCGCGAGCAGGAAGAACACCGGGCCCTGGGGAACCATCACCTGGGGCCGCGTGATCAGCGAGCCGTTGGTCGGGTAGAGCAGCGCGACACCGCCGGCGTCGGCCGGTGTGAGCGTCGTGAGCAGCTCCGTCACGATCTCGTCCGTCGCCTCGTCCGGCACGAGGACGTTGAGCCACGGGCTGGGCAGCCGGAGTGCCTCGATCTGCTCGACGGTCTCGTAGATGCGGTTCAGCCACTCGAAGTAGGTGACGTCCGCGACGTCCACACCTGACGGGTGGAGGCCGGCCAGCAGGACGTCGTCGTCCGGCGGTTCGCCGGTGAACCACGCCCCGCCCTCCAGGACGAACGTGAAGCCGTCGTCGTCCGTCGGGACGAGCTGGCCCTCCAGGTAGTCGAACCGGCCGTCGGCGAGGACGGTGCGCTGGGCGGCGGTCAGGTCGGTGACCTCCGGGTAGGTCAGCGTGTACACGCGGGCCATGGCGGGGGCGGGGACGAGGCGGACGGTCGCCCGCACGATGACGGCGAACTGGCCCAGCCCGCCGAGCACCGCCTCGAACAGGTCGCGCTCGTGGTCGGCCGAGCAGGTCACGAGCCGCCCCTCGCCGGTGACGACCTCCAGCTCGATCGTGTTGTCCACGAGCAGGCCGAAGTGCTGGGAGGCGCCGCCGATGCCACCGACGCACAGGGTGCCACCCACCGAAAGGCCGAGGTAGTCCGTGCTGACGGGCGGCGCGACACCCTCGGCCAGGGTCGCACGGACCAGCTCGAGCCACTGCACACCGGCGTCGACCACCGCGCGGTCGGGCGCAATCTCGTGGATCGTGGCGAGCGTGCGGAAGTCGATCACGACGCCGCCGTCGGTCTGCGCCTGGCCGAACGTCGAGTGGCCCTGGCCGCGCGCGGCGATCGTGAGGCCGTGCTCGTTCGCGAAACGCACCACCGTGACGACGTCGCGGACGGAACCCGGCCGGAGCACCGCGCGGGGGCGCCGGCGGGCCAGGTGCCCGTAGTCGGTGGCCGCCTCGTCGAGGGACTGCTCGTCCGTGACCAGCTCGCCGTCGAGGTGCGGGATCTGGATCGCCGCGGTGTTCTCCGGGAAGCTGGTGAGCCAGTGCGATGTCACCGGGTCGAACGCGACGACGGCAGCGCCTGCCAGAAATGTGCGGCGATCGAGCTGTGCCATGTGAGCCCCTCAGCGTCGGGTGGGCGACCACGGTACCGGTAGCGGACCTCCCGATGGTGCTCGTTCCGTGGACGTGCTGTCACGACGGATCGCGAGAGGATGAGCGGCAAACTGCCTGCGGCCACATGCCAGGCACGCCATCTTCTGCGGAGCACGCCCTGGTCCACCTGTCCGGGCTGATTCCGCGGACCAGGGCGTGCTCCGCAGAGGATGGCGTGGCCGACCGCGCTCAGCCTCAGCCGACGGCCCGGCCGCCTGGTGGATGCCCTGGTGACGGCGCTGTCAAGGTGGGCCCCCCGGGGATCGAACCCGGAACCCGCGGATTAAAAGTCCGCTGCTCTGCCAGTTGAGCTAGAGGCCCGCGTGCCCGGAGTCCGGGCGGCGCGAGAAGAAAGCCTACCGGTCAGCTCCGCCGGCGCCGTCGCGCTCGCCCAGCGGGGCACCGTACGGCCTCCGTGGACGCCTGTCATGCGCTGTCTCACCCATCGGGAGGTATCGGGCTAAATGCGTCTCACGCTTGCGGTGTGGTGGTGGGCTTGGTTCGGTGGACGAGACCGCGGAGAACCAATGTGAGGAGCTCAACGTGCTCACCGTGACCGACAATGCCCGTACGGCCGTCCAGGACCTTGCCCAGCAGGCTGGCGTGCCGGTCGAGGGCGGGCTGCGCATCGCGCAGGCGTCCGGCCAGCCCGGCAACTTCGAGCTCGCGCTGGTTCCGGCCCCGCAGCCCGACGACCAGGTCGTCGACGCCTCGGGCGCTACCAACGTGTTCGTCGAGGCGCAGGCTGCCCCTGCTCTGGAGACGCTGACTCTTGACACCGACCCCGGTGCCGAGGGCCCAGGTTTCGTGCTCACGCCGACGGCGTGACCTCCGGCGCCTGCTGAGGCGGCGCCGCATAGTCGACGAGCCCCCGTGCCGCTGCCTGACTGGCAGCGGCACGGGGGCTCGTCGTCGTGGTGCGGTCTACAGCGCGACGCCGAGGATCCACGACCCGCCGAGCACCAGGGCGCCCAGCGTGACGACGAGGAACATCGCCACCCAGAACAGGCCCGCGACGCCGGTCAGCCGGGCGAGCATGTCGGCGTCGGACGTCCGGGCGCGGCCACGGGAGCGTTGTACCTGCAGCTCGAACACGGGGCGCACGGCACCGAGCAGGAGGAACCACGTCACGGCGTAGGCGACGGCGCTCTGCACGGTGGGTTCGAGGAACCAGGTCACGAACACGAGCGCGGTACCGCTGACGAGGATCGACCACAGCCCGAACCAGTTGCGGATCTGCAGGAGCAGCAGGGCGAGGAGCAGGACGAGCAGCCACAGCAGTCCGACGGCATACCCGAGCTTCAGGAGCCACGCGGCGCCGAGACCGATGAGGCCAGGGCCCACGTACCCGGCGAACGCCGTGATGACCATGCCCGGACCGCGCGGCTTGCCGCGCGACACGGTGAGGCCGGAGGTGTCGGAGTGCAGGCGGATGCCCTCGAGCTTGCGGCCGGTGAGCAGTGCGCCGAGGCCGTGCGACGCCTCGTGGGCGATGGTGATGACGTGCCGCGTCACGTGCCACAGGGGCCGGAACAGCACGACGATCAGCGCGACGGCGCACAGGCCGAGCACCATGGGCTGGGGCGGCGCCTCGACCGGGGTGACCGCGTTGGTCCAGATGGTGCCGAGCACGTCACCGATGGCGGCGAACGGTCCGGCGGAGCTGGTCGCTGCGGGAATCATGCGCCACATAGAACCACACCGAACGTGACGTGCGCCGCAGCCACTGCCCCGCGGACGTGAGAGACTGTGCGGTCGTGGGCGGTTTCTGCTGCCCGACGTCGTGGCCCCGGCCCGGGTTTAGCACCCCAGCCGCCGGTGTGAGCACGGCGGACCACCGGCGCGATGCGCGCCGCCACCGAGCCCGAGAGGCCCATCCTTGACTACCTTTGCTGACCTCGGTCTGCCCGCGCCCGTCGTGCGCGTCCTGACAGACCGTGGCATCACCTCGCCGTTTCCCATCCAGACGGCGTCTCTGCCGGACTCCCTCGCCGGGCGCGACGTGCTCGGCCGCGGGCGCACCGGCTCCGGCAAGACCCTTGCTTTCGCGCTGCCCGTCGTGACCCGCCTCGCGACGTCCGGCGCCCGCGCCACCGCGGCAGGGCAGCCGCGTCGTGCGGCGGGCCGCCCCCGCGCGCTGATCCTTGCCCCCACGCGTGAGCTCGCGAACCAGATCGACGACTCGATCGCCCCGCTCGCCCAGGCCCTTGGTCTGAAGACCACCACGATCTTCGGCGGCGTGGCGCAGTCGCGCCAGGTCACCGCGCTCAATGCCGGCGTCGACATCGTCATCGCCTGCCCCGGCCGGCTCGAGGACCTGCTGGGCCAGCGTCACCTCACGCTCGACGACGTCGAGATCACCGTGCTCGACGAGGCCGACCACATGGCCGACCTGGGGTTCCTGCCCGGCGTGAAGCGCATCCTCGACCGCACGGGCTCCCGGACCCAGCGCCTGCTGTTCTCGGCGACGCTGGACAACGGCGTGGACGTGCTCGTCAAGCGCTACCTGCACCAGCCGGTCACCCACTCGGTGGACGACGCCGCCGCGCCGCCGCCGCAGATGACCCACCACATTCTCGCGGTGAGCGACAAGGACGCGAAGAAGAACGTGGTGCACCAGCTCGCGCAGGGCACCGGCCGGCGCGTGCTGTTCATGCGGACCAAGCACCAGGCCAAGAAGCTCGCCAAGCAGCTCACGGCCGCGGGCGTGCCCGCCGTCGACCTGCACGGCAACCTCGGGCAGGGGGCACGCGAGCGCAACCTCGCGGCGTTCTCGTCGGGTGCCGTCCGGGTGCTGGTGGCGACGGACATCGCCGCCCGCGGCATCCACGTGGACGACATCGAGCTCGTGGTGCACGTTGACCCGCCCGCCGAGCACAAGGCGTACCTCCACCGCTCCGGCCGGACGGCGCGAGCGGGTTCCGGCGGCGACGTCGTGACCATCATGCTGCCCGAGGAGCGGGGGGACGTGCGTGACCTGACCCGCAAGGCGAAGATCACCGCTCGCCCCCAGGACGTCCGCCCCGGCGACGCGACCGTGACCGGCCTGGTCGGCGAGGTCGCCCCGTACGTGGAGTACGTGCCCCCGGCCCCGCAGCCGCAGGGCCGCCAGGGTCAGCCCAGGAAGCAGAACGGACGCTCGCGCTCCGGCGGTCAGGGCACCGGCCAGGCGAGCCAGGGCGGCGGCCGGCAGAGCCAGCCGCGCGCTCAGGGCACCGGCCAGGCGTCGGGGCAGCGCGGGGGCGCACGCCCGTCGTCGGGCGGCGGGCGCGCCGCTGACCACTTCCCGCGGCCGGACGGCGCCGGAGCGCCCCGCCGTCGTCGGCGTGGCGGCCGTGGCCGCGGAGCGGGCAACCAGAGCGCCTCGGCCGCGAGCTGACGGCAGAACGCCGCGAGCCAGCGGTAGAACAAGGAGTCAGGCCCACAGGTCGTGAGTGACCTGTGGGCCTGACCCGTCCCCGGGGCGGCGCGAGCTCGCCCGGCGGGAACAGCGGGAGCCGGTGGACGGTTGGAATGCGCGGAGGTGTCGACACATGACGTACAAGGTCTCGAAGTCCGACCAGGAGTGGCGTGAGCAGCTCTCGGCCCAGGAGTATGCCGTGCTGCGGCAGGCGGGGACGGAGCGGGCGTGGACCGGCGAGCTGCTCGACGAGAAGCGGTCGGGCGTCTACCGCTGTCGCGCGTGTTCCGCCGAGCTGTTCCGGTCGGACACCAAGTTCGACTCGCACTGCGGCTGGCCGTCGTTCTACAGCCCGCTCGCGGGTGACTCCGTCGAGCTGATCGAGGACCGTTCGCTCGGCATGGTGCGCACCGAGGTGCGCTGCGCCGCCTGCGGCTCCCACCTGGGACACGTCTTCGACGACGCGCCGCAGACGCCGACCGGCGACCGGTTCTGCATGAACTCGGTGAGCCTCACGTTCGAGGAGAGCTGACGTCCGAGGCGAGGTGACGTCGGACGGAGCGGTTCAGCGACCGCTCTGCTTCCACGCCACGATGTCCGCCGAGTAGCGGCCCAGGAGGCTGGCCAGCTGGGCCACGTCGTCCGGGTCCCAGGTGGCGAGCGCTCCCTCCAGCATGGCGACCCGGCTGGTGCGCGCCTGGTCGAACCGGGCGGCGCCGTCGGGCGTCAGGGTGATGCGCTGGCCGCGGCTGTCCTCCGGGTCGACCGTGCGCTCGACCAGGCCGAGCTCGGCCAGGCGACTGAGCTGTCGGGACACGGTGGCGCGTCCGACGCCGAAGAAGGTGGCGAGGTCCGAGCCGCGCGCACCGGGCCGCTCGGCGATGTGCGCGAGGATCGGGTAGGCGCTGGCATCGAGCTCCGGGTGCACGCGGCGGGCGATCGACGCGCCCGACGACTGCGCACGGCGGATGAGCAGCCGGATCTCACGTTCCAGCCCCTCGTACGGGCCCCTGCCGGCCCCGTCGTCGCCGGCGACCTCGCCCCCGGCGTCGTCGCCGGAGGCCTGGACGTCGGACGTGTCCGTGCTGGATCTGCCTCTACTCGGGAGCATGGGCCCATGATGACGGGTCAAAGGCTCTGAACACAGCCCAGTAGCCTGAAATCCCCCGTTCGCCCTGCCTTGCCGGTGTCCTCAGGCGCCGGCGGTGTCCAGCTCCTTGAGCTGGTCGATGCCCGACCGGTGGTCCAGCGGGACCTCCTTGATGAGGGACACGCAGATGAGCGCGACCACGGCCAGCGGGACGGCGGCGAGGAAGATGTCCGCGATGCCGTTCGCGTACGACTTCTCGATCACCTCGACGAGGATGGGCGGGAGCACCGACAGGTCCGGTAGCGCTCCGCCTCCCGACTGCAGCGCGGTCGGGTCGATCCCTTGCTTCGCCAGCTGCGGGGCGATCTCGGTGACGCCCTCCTTCAGACTGCCCTGCACGCTGTGCCCGAGGATCGCGCCCAGCGCGGAGACGCCGATCGCGCCGCCGAGCGACCGGAAGAAGGTCACCGTGGACGTGCCGCTGCCCGAGTCCTTGATGTGCAGGGTGTTCTGGGTCGCCAGCACCATGTTCTGCATCAGGAGGCCCACTCCGGCGCCCAGGATGAACAGGTAGACCGACACCAGCACGAACGAGGTGCGGTAGTCGAGCGTCGACAGGAGCAGCAGGCCGGCCGTCAGCGAGATGGCACCGCCGACCATGTAGGGCTTGTAGCGGCCTGTCCTGGAGATGAGCTGCCCACCGATCGTGGACGACAGGAACAGCCCGACGACCATCGGGATCGTGTACAGGCCGGACTCCGTGGGCGTCTTGCCCCGTGAGAGCTGCATGTACTGGCTGAGGAACACCGACGAGCCGAACATCGCGACGCCCACCGCCACCGAGCCGACGACGGCCAGCACCAGGGTGCGGTTCTTGAACAGGTACATCGGGATGAGCGGGGTCCTGACCCGCAGCTCGACGAACACGGCGACCGCGAGGACCACCAGGGCGCCGCCGGCCAGGACCGCCGTCTGCCAGGAGAGCCAGTCGAACTCCGTCCCGGCGAACGTGATCCACAGCAGCAGGGCCGCGATCCCCACGGAGATCAGCGTGGCACCGGCGATGTCGATCCTCTCGGCGCCGCGCGGGCGCTTGGGGAGCCGGAGCGTCATCTGCAGCACGATGATCGAGGCGACGGCGAACGGCAGGCCCACGAAGAAGTTCCAGCGCCAGTTGATGGCGTCGGTGAGGAACCCGCCGAGGACCGGGCCGCCGACCATGCCGATACCCATGATCGAGCCCATGAGGCCCATGTACCGGCCGCGCTGGCGGGGGCTGATGATGTCGGCGATCAGGATCGCGGACAGGGACTGCAGGCCGCCGGCCCCGATGCCCTGGAAGGCACGGAAGGTGATGAGCTGCCCGGCGTCCTGGGCGAACCCGGCAGCCGCGGCGGACAGCACCGAGATGATCAGGGCGATCTGGATCAGCGTCTTGCGGTTGGTGAGGTCGGCGAGCTTGCCCCAGATCGGGGTGGAGATCGTCGACGTCAGCAGGGTGGCCGTCACGACCCACGTGAAGGCGGACTGGCCGCCCCCGAGGTCGGTGATGATCTTCGGCAGCGACGACGAAACGACCGACATCGCCAGGACGGAGACGAACATGCCGAGGAGGATCCCGGACAGCGCCCTGAGCACCTCGCGGTGGGACATGGCGGGCGGCTCGCCCTGGAGGTGTTCCGGTTCCGCCACGAGCGGCTGGGTGGTGGGGCTGGTCATGCGGGCTCCTGCTGGGTCTGGGGTGATCTCCGGAGTGCGGTGTCCGCACTGATGGTGTCGACGAGGCGGTCGAGCGTGCGCATCGCGTCGGTGAGGTCCTCGGGCGACCAGGCGGCGAACGCCCGGTCGATCAGGTTCGTGTAGGCGGCGGAGGCCTCTGCCGCCAGCGCACGGCCCGACTCGGTCAGCTCCACCGTGCGGACCCGGCGGTCCTCGGCGTCGACGGTGCGGACGACGTAGCCGGCGTCGGCGAGTGTGCTCACCTGGCGGCTCGCGACGGAGAGGTCGACGCGCAGGTGTGCCGCGACGTCGGTCAGGGAGGCCGGGCCGCACTTGGTGAGCAGGTGCAGCACGGCCACGCCGGACCGCGGCCAGTCGAGCTCGTGGGCGATGTGCGCCGCCGCCTCGCGCTGGGCGCGCGAGAGGCTCTGGAGCGCGGAGACCAGGGCGACGGCCGGGGGTTCTGTGCCGGACGGTGCCCGGCGCACGGGGGAAGTCATGGTGCCTCGCAGACGCTCGGCGCGGTTGATTGCTTAGGGCAACTGTATCGCGATGGTTGCCGGATGCAAGTGTTTTGCCGGAGCCGGTTCGAGATCGGCCGTGTGACCTGTGCGACACCGTGTGACCTGTGCGGCACCGTGTGCGGGCACGGAAAGACGGCGCCGCCCCGGTGGGGCGACGCCGTCCGTGCGGGTGAGGAGGCCGGTCAGGCCTTGGTGCGGCTCGCCTCGGTCATGTCCTCGAGCTCCATGCCCTTGGTCTCCGGCACCTTGGTCAGCACGAAGAAGAAGCTCAGGGCCGCGAAGCCCGCGTACATGAGGTAGGGCACACTGGCGCCGAAGGCGGACAGCATCGGCGGGAACGTCATGGTGATGGCGAAGTTGGCGATCCACTGCATCGCCGCGGCGACCCCGAGGGCTGCCGCCCGGATGCGGTTGGGGAACATCTCGCCGAGCAGCACCCACACGAGCGGGCCCCACGACGCGCCGAAGAAGACGACGAACGCGTTGGCGCAGATCAGTGCGATCACGCCCCAGGGACCGCTGAGCGAGATGTCGCTGCCGGAGCCGGTGGCCTGCGTGAAGGCGACGGCCATCAGGCCGAGGGACACCGTCATGCCGGCGGAGCCGATGAGCAGCAGCGGGCGGCGGCCGACCTTGTCGATGAGGGCGATGGCGATGAACGTGACCGCCACGTTCGTGACCGCGGTGATGGTGGAGACCAGGAACGCCTGGCTCTCGTCGAACCCGACGGCCTGCCAGAGCGTGGTCGAGTAGTAGAAGATCACGTTGATGCCGACGAACTGCTGGAAGACGGACAGCAGGATGCCCACCCAGACGATCGGCTTGAGGCCCAGCGAGCTGCCGCGGAGGGAGCCCTGGGCGGCGTTCGCCTCGTCGATCGCGATGCTGCGGTGGATCTGGACGAGCCGGTCGTCGACGTCCTCGTCGGGTCCGAGCACGCTGGCCAGGACGGCGCGCGCGTCGTCGTCGCGTCCGTTGGCGGCGAGGTAGCGGGGCGACTCCGGGATACGCAGGGCGAGGATGCCGTAGACCGCGGCCGGGACGACCGCCACCAGGAACATCCAGCGCCACGCCTCCCACCCGAGCCAGAGCACGTTGGCGGCCCCGCCGGCCGACTCGGCGAGGATCTGGTCGGAGAGCAGCGCGGCGAAGATGCCGACGGTGATGGCGAGCTGCTGCAGCGAACCGAGCCGGCCCCGCATCGCGGCCGGCGCGATCTCCGCGATGTAGGCCGGTGCGATGACGGACGCGATTCCGATGCCGAGGCCGGCCATGAAGCGCCACAGGGCGAGGTCGAGGGCGGAGAACGCGATGGCCGACAGGATCGACGACACGAAGAACAGGATCGCGCCGAGCACCATGACGCGTGTGCGGCCCCAGCGGTCGGCCAGCCGCCCGCCGGACCACGCGCCGAGCGCGCAGCCGAGCAGCGCGATGGCGACCACGATCCCGGTGACCGAGGGGTCGAGGGCGAACTGGCCCTCGATGGCGTTGACGGCACCGTTGATCACGGAGCTGTCGAACCCGAACAGGAAGCCGCCCACCGCGGCGGCGAACGCGAGGGCCGTCGCCTTGCGGTGGGCTGATCTCGCGCCGACCGGCGCCGATGGGGCGGTGCTCATACGACCGATGCTAAGCAGCGTCCGGCGCGAGTCGCGCGCCGAGCCGTCGGCGGCCGGACGGAGTCCCGGTCTGGTTCGCCCTGGTCCAGGCGGTTCGGGTCACGCGAGGAGGGGGTGCAGCGCCCATGTCGCGAGCGCGGCGACGAGGGCGGCCGCCGGGATGGTGAGAACCCAGGCGACGGCGATGTTCTTGGCGACGCCCCAGCGCACGGCGGACAGCCTGCGGGTGGCTCCGACGCCCATGATGGCCGACGTGATCGTGTGCGTCGTGGAGACCGGGGCGTGCAGCGCGAACGCGTTGACGTACAGCACGAGGGCCGAGACCGACTCGGCGACGAACCCGCGGGCGGGGTCGAGCTCGATGATCTTGCGGCCGAGCGTGCGCATGATGCGCCAGCCGCCCGAGTAGGTGCCCGCGGAGATGGCTGCCGCCGCGGACAGCTTGACCCAGAGCGGGATGCCCTCGTCCGCGTTGGCCCACCCCACCGTCAGCAGCGCCAGGTAGATGACGCCCATCGTCTTCTGTGCGTCCTGGAGACCGTGGCCCAGCGCCATCGCGGCCGCCGACGCCGTCTGCGCGATCCGGAAGCGCCGGTTCGTCCTGGCTGGTGCCGCGTAGCGGAAGATCCACATGACGCCGACCATGACGGCGAAGGCGAGGCCGAAGCCCACCAGCGGCGAGATGATCATGGGCAGCACCACCTTGTCCACGATCGCGGACCAGTAGACGCCCATGCCGCCCGCGATCCCCGCGCCGACCAGCCCGCCGATGAGGGCGTGCGTCGACGACGACGGCAGGCCGAACCACCAGGTGATCAGGTTCCAGACGATCGCGCCGAGCAGCGCGCACAGGACGACGGTGAGCTCGCCGTACGTGCTGGCGCCGCCCAGGTCGACGATCGACGTCGCGATGGTCTCCGCGACCTCCGTGCCGAGGAGGGCGCCGGCGAAGTTCATGGCGGCCGCCATGACGAGCGCGACACGCGGGGTCAGCGCCCGGGTCGACACCGACGTCGCGATCGCGTTGGCGGCGTCGTGAAACCCGTTGGTGAAGTCGAAGGTCAGTGCGAGCGCCACCACGAGGACAACAAGGGCGAGCTCCAACTCAGGACTCCTTGAGCGCGATGGTCTCGACCATGTTCGCGACCTTCTCGAAGCTGTCGGCCGCGTTCTCGAGGACGTCGACGATCTCCTTCAGCTTCATGAGCTGGACCGGGTCGCCCGCCAGGTCGTCGAAGAGCTGTGCGATGAGCTTGCGGTGCAGCTTGTCCGCCTGGTTCTCGAGGCGGTTCACCTCGACCCAGTAGTCGGCCAGCTTGTCCATCGAGCGCAGGCGCGGCATGGCCTCGGCGGTCAGCTCCGCGCACCGCTGCAGGACCTGGACCTGCTCGGAGACGCGGTCCGGCAGACCGCCGACCTTGTACAGGACGATGAGGTCGGCAGCCTCGTCCATCTCGTCCATGCAGTCGTCCAGCGCCGAGGCCAGGCCGGAGATGTCCTCGCGGTCGAACGGCGTGACGAAGGTCTGGTTGAGGCGCCGCATGATCGAGTGTGTGGCGTCGTCCGCCAGGTGTTCGACCTCGTGCATCTCTTCGGCGAGCTTCTCCCGACCTGCCTTGTCCGCGCCGAGCAGCTCCGCTAACAGGGACGAGCCCCTGACGAGGTGCTGGGCCAGGGCGGCGAGTAGATCGAAGTACGTGGTGTCGCGCGGAGTAAGGCGCACGAGGGCTCCCGTTCTAAGGGCTCTGGAACAGGCTCAGCGTAGAGCTGTTGCCGACTATCGCCAATTTGCAAGGTCGCACTTTGGTAACCCGTGACAAACGGCACAGGTCTGCGGGCAGAGCTCCTCGCCCGGCTCGCGCCGGTCAGGAGGGAGAGGTGAGAGCGACGCCGAACCGGGAGCGCCTCTCGGCGCGGGGCCGCTCGTAGCGGCTTGAGGTGGAGCCCGGGGCTACCGCAGCCCGGCGTCGCCTGCACCATCCTAATGGCGTGTGCGGATCTGCCAAGGGGGTAGGACGTCACACCGTTCGTGTGCGCTGCTCGCCCGACGGGGTCTCCCGCCTATTCGAGGGAACCGGTTCGCCACAGGCCACCGGCGTGTTCCAGCTCTTCCGCGGTGCGCAGGAGCGAGCTGGCGCTGCGGGTCATCCGGGTAGCGCCCGTGGGGTCGGCGACCTCGCGGGAGTCCGCGTCGAACGCCGCGCCGGTCGACAGGATGCGGCAGAACGCGCCCGCGCGTTCGAGGGCGACGGCGAGGTCGCCGGTGAAGACGCCGGACAGCACGGCGTCGGCCAGGATCTGCAGATCACCGGGCTCCGGAGGGCTCGGGACGCCGGCGACGGCCTCCTGGACGGGGGCGGCCTCCACACCGAGTCGATACCTGAGCATGACGGTCGGCATGTCGCGGCGGACCCACTCGCGCAGCACGTACAGCCGCCAGAGCGCGCCGGGCAGGGAGACGGGGGCGGCGTCCGCCCAGAGGCCGGCCACGGTGTCGAGTCCCTCGTTCTCCACCAGGTGGATGAGTCGTTCCACGACCGTCGGGTCCTCGGTGGTGCGCGCCCGGTCGACGAGGGCGCGTGCCGTCGCGTGCGCGACCTCGTCACGCAGGGCGGGGTCGACCTCGCCGGGGAGCGCCTCGGCGTCCCGGGGGTCCAGCATGGCCGGCCGTCGCGGCCGTCGTGGTGGTCCTTGGTCGCTGCTCATGGTGACCGATAGTGCGCCGAAGTCGGGCGTGTGTCCACCACCGTCGGTCACCAGACCGGCGGGTCGACCTTTTCGGTCGCCACCACCCGCGGTCCTGCGGCGGTGTCAGCGACGTGGGCCACCAGAACCTCACCCGGCTCGAGGAACGGGTCGATCGTGGGCAGGGCGTCGGCCACCGCCCCCGACGCGTGCTGGCCCAGCACGTCGAGCACCGTGGGCAGGACGGGACGGTGGGTGCAGATCACCGACGACTCGGTGGTCTCCTCCAGCAGGTCGCGCACCGTCGCGGCGACGCGCGACGGCGACCGCTCGTGCTGTGCCTCGGTGAGGTACTCGCTGTAGCTCGGCCGCAGCCCGGAGGCCCGCACGTAGGGGTCGATGGTGGTGGCACACCGTTCCCACCGGGAGCTGATCACGTGCTCGACGCCGTAGGCCGCCAGCACCGGGACGAGCGCCGCCGCCTGCCCGTGCCCGAGCGGCGTGAGGGGACGGTCCCGCTCGGAGCCGTGCCACGCCGTGCGCGGTACCGCCCGGCCGTGCCGCGCGATGACGAGCGCACGAGTGTCGAGCATCCCCTCGGCCTCCGCGGCCACCAGGGCGTTCAGAGGGCCGCGGTCCGACGGCCGGGTGAGACGTCGCTCCGCCTCCGCCACGTCGATCCACTCGGTCCGGTCGACCTCGGTCCGGTCGACCGGCGCGACGGGCACCCGTGCGGTGAGGGCCGCGGAGTCGTGCCCTTTGCGGGCGCGGCGGGACGCCCAGTAGTGCACGCGCTTCACGCGCCCGTCTGGGGTGAGGTACTGCAGGCCGGGCAACGGCCTGCCGAGCACGATCTCCTTGCCAGTCTCCTCGCCGACCTCGCGGATCGCCGCACCCTGGAACGATTCCCCCGTCTCGAGCTTGCCCTTGGGCCACGACCAGTCGTCGTACCGGGGGCGGTGGACCAGCTGCACCTGGAGCCCGCCACCACGACGGCGCCACACGACCCCACCCGCGGTCATGACGACAGGGGTGTGCAGACCGGTGGCAGGGGAGGCCGACGCCGTCGGCCCCGTCCCCACCACCGTCCGGCGGCCGGTCACCGGGCAGGCTCGAGCCGGCGTCGCTGGCGCTGGATCAGCACCGCCTGCAGGTCGCGGAGACCGTTGCCGTCGGGGCCGGCAGAAGGACGTTCCCAGCTGCCGTCCGGCAGGAGGTGCCACGAGGCCGTCGAGTCGGCCATGGACTCGTCCAGCAGGCCGAGGATCTCGCCGACGTGGTTCGGGTCCGAGATCCGGATCAGCGTCTCGACCCGGCGGTCGAGGTTACGGTGCATCAGGTCCGCCGAGCCGATGAAGACCTCCGGTCCCGAGGCGGGTCCCTCGGCGAGAGCCGGGCCCACCGAGTTGGCGAACGCGAACAGGCGGGAGTGCTCCAGGAAGCGTCCGAGGATGGACCGCACCCGGATGTTCTCGCTCAGCCCGGGAACCCCCACCCGGATGGCGCAGATACCGCGCACCACGAGGTCGATCCGCACGCCGGCCTGGGAGGCGCGGTACAGGGCGTCGATCACGGTCTCGTCGACGACCGAGTTGATCTTCATCTTGACCCACGCCTCGTGGCCCGCGCGCGCGGCGTTCGCCTCCCGCTCGATGCGTTCCACCAGGCCGGAGCGGACGGCGCGGGGCGCCACGAGCAGCCGGTGGAACGTCGACTTCGGTGCGTACCCGGAGAGCTGGTTGAACAGGCGGGTCAGGTCCTGACCGACATCCGAGTCGCAGGTCAGCAGACCGTGGTCCGTGTAGAGACGCGCGGTCTTGGGGTGGTAGTTGCCCGTCCCGACGTGGCAGTAGCGCAGGAGCGAGCCGTCGGGCTCCTGGCGCACCACCAGCGACAGCTTGCAGTGCGTCTTGAGGCCCACGATCCCGTACACCACGTGCACGCCCGCCTCCTCGAGCTTGCGCGCCCAGGAGATGTTGGCCTCCTCGTCGAACCGCGCCTTGATCTCGACCAGGGCGAGCACCTGCTTGCCTGCCTCCGCCGCGTCGATCAGCGCGTCCACGATGGGGGAGTCGCCCGAGGTCCGGTACAGCGTCTGCTTGATCGCCAGCACGTGCGGGTCGGCGGCGGCCTGCTCGAGGAACGTCTGCACGCTCGTCGAGAAGCTGTCGTACGGGTGGTGCAGCAGGATGTCCCGGCGCCGGATCGCCGCGAACACGTCGGTCGGCTTGGCGCTCTCCACCTCGGCGAGGTGCCGGTGCGTGGACGGCACGAACGGCGGGTAGTGGAGCGGCGTCAGGTCCAGGTCGGCGATGAGGTTGAGGCCCGTGAGGTCCAGCAGGGCAGGCAGCTCGTAGACCTCCTCCTCCTTCACGCCCAGCTCCCGGACGATCAGGTCCCGGATGCGCGGGCTGATGTCCTTCGCGATCTCCAGGCGCACCGGCGGTCCGAACCGGCGCCGGAGCAGCTCCTTCTCCATCGCCTGGAGCAGGTTCTCGGCGTCGTCCTCCTCGACGTCCACGTCCTCGTTCCGCGTGACGCGGAACGTGTGGTTCTCCCGCACCTCCATACCGGGGAACAGGTAGTCGAGGTGCTGCGCGATGACCTCCTCGAGCGGCACGAACGACAGGGGCCCGCGCTGCGGGTCGGCCTTCTTCGTGCCGGGGCGGCGAGGCTTGCCCGACGCGTCCACCGCGATGAAGCGCGGCAGCAGCGGGGGCACCTTGACGCGGGCGAAGTGCTCCTTGCCCGTCGTCGGGTTCGCGACCACCACCGCGAGGTTGAGCGAGAGGCCCGAGATGTACGGGAACGGGTGGGCCGGGTCCACCGCGAGCGGCGTGAGCACCGGGAAGATCTGCTTGCGGAAGAACTTGTGCAGGCGCTCCTGCTCCTTGGCGTCGAGCTCGTTCCAGTGCACCAGGGTGATGCCCTCACCGGCCAGAGCGGGCTGCACCTCGTCCTCGAACACCCGCGCGTGCCGCTCCATGAGCGAGTGCGCCTCCTCCGAGATGCGCGACAGCGCCTGACGCGGGCTGAGGCCCGAGGCGCTCGTGACCGCGATACCCGTGGCGATGCGCCGCTTCAGTCCGGCCACGCGGACCATGAAGAACTCGTCCAGGTTCGACGCGAAGATGGCCAGGAAGCACACGCGCTCCAGCAGCGGGATGCGCGGGTCCTCGGCGAGCTCCAGCACGCGCCGGTTGAACGCGAGCCAGCTCAGCTCGCGGTCCGCGAACCGGTCGACCGGCAGCGGCTCCCCGAGGTGGGGCTCCAGCAGCGTGGTCCCGCCAGGGCTCTCCGCGATGTGCTCGGCGATGTGCGCGGCGAGGCTCTGGTCCAGCGAGTGCGGGTCCAGGATCTCCTCGGCCGAGGCCTCACCCTGCTTGGCGGGTGTGGTCTTGGGCATCGTCCTGGACGCCGCGGACTTGGCTGTCGCGGTCTTGGGCGTCGCGACGGGCTCGCCGTTCATGTTCTCTGCGCCTGTCGTGCGGGGGCTCTGCTTCATGAATCGGCCGTTCTTGTCCCGGGTCCGTGCGGAGGTGTGCCCAGCGCTGTCCTTCATGTGGTTCATGGTGTCACCGTTCGGTACACAGTGGGTGACGCTCTCGGAGAGCGTTCGTCACGGGCGGGCATACTGAACGTGTACGGCAGCCCGCGTGAAACCGGCCCGCTCGTACGTGGCGAGAGCCGGCGTGTTGTCGCCCTCCACGTACAGCACGGCCCGGGTCGCGCCGCTGCGCGCGAGATGCGCCAGCCCGACGTCGGTCATCAGCCGGCCCAGGCGGGCACCCTGCTGGTCCGGGTCCACGCCGAGCACGTAGATCTCGCCGTCACGGGCGTCGGCCGGCTGGCCCGGCTCCGTCTTGGTCCACACGAACGCGGCGGGCCCGGCGCCGTCCGGCCCACCGGGAGCTTCCTCCGGCTCGAGCAGGAGGAAGCCCTCCGCGTCGAACCACGGCTCACCCTGCCGGGCCCGCAGGTCGTCGAGAGTCATACGACCCTGCTCCGGATGGGTCGCGAACGCGCGGGCATTGACGCGGAGCCAGGCAGCGTCGTCGGCCCCCGGGCGGAATGCGCGCAGGCGGTAGCCGGCGGGTACCGCCGGCGGTACCGGTGCCGCCGTCCCCGCGGTGCTCGCCGTTCCCGCCGTGCTCTCTGCGACGAGCGGGCGCGCGAGGAAGCGGAGCTCGCGCACCGGGCGCAGGCCCGCCGCCCGAGCGAACGCACGGGCCTGCTCGAGGTCGCCGTGCGCCCACACACGCAGCTGCCTGCCGTGCTGGCCGGGCTCACCCGATCGGGACGGGAGCGTCACGTCGCGCTCGGCGGTCTTGAGGAGCATGCGGCCGTGGCCGTTCCGGCGGTGCTCCGGGTGGATCACCAGCTCGGCGCTCGCGGTGTCACCGGAGCGGTCGACCTGCACGTAACCGATGGTGCTGCCGGCCTTGGTGTGCGCGACGACGTGGGTGATCCACTCCGCGTCGGTGCCCAGGTTGAGCAGCGGCTGTTCGGAGAGCGGCGCGACGCCGTCGTGCGCCTCCGCGGCCGCGGCCAGGTCTCGGACGGCCTGCTGGGCGTCGGCGTCGAGCGGGCCGATCTCGATGGGGGCAGCGATACGCATGTACCCATCTTCCTGCATCTGCCGAGGTAGTCATGTGGCGAGGTAGTCGTCTGGCGAGGTAGTCACCCGGCAAACGCTGCGTGACTACCTCGCCAGACGACTACCTCGGCGTAGGGAGGGTCAGTCTTCTGACGAGGACGACGGCGCTTGCAGGCCCGCCGTGATCAGGTCCATCACCGAGGAGTCGGCGAGCGTCGTGGCGTCGCCGACGGTCCGGTCCTCGGCGACGTCGCGCAGCAGGCGGCGCATGATCTTGCCCGACCGCGTCTTGGGCAGCTCCGGCACCACGAGAATCTTCTTGGGCTTGGCGATGGGGCCGATCTCCTTGCCCACGTGGTCGCGCAGCTCCTTCTGCACCTCGGCGGCACCCTCCGGCGTCGCCGCCCGGTTCGCGTGGTCGCCGCGCAGGATCACGAAGGCGACGACTGCCTGCCCGGTCGTGTCGTCGGCAGCGCCGACCACGGCGGCCTCCGCCACGATCTCGTGCGACACGAGGGCCGACTCGATCTCCGTGGTGGACAGCCGGTGCCCGGACACATTCATGACGTCGTCCACGCGGCCGAGGAGCCAGATGTCACCGTCGTCGTCCTTCTTGGCGCCGTCGCCGGCGAAGTACAGGCCCTCGAACCGGGACCAGTACGTGTCCTTGTAGCGCTCCAGGTCGCCCCAGATACCACGGAGCATGGAGGGCCACGGCTCGGACAGGACGAGGTAGCCGCCACCACCGTCGGGCACGGGCTTCGCCTCGTCGTCGACGACGGTCGCCGCGATACCGGGCAGCGCGACCTGCGCCGAGCCGGGCTTGGCCGCGGTGACGCCGGGGAGCGGGCTGATCATGATGGCGCCGGTCTCGGTCTGCCACCACGTGTCGACGACCGGGGCGCGGTCGCCGCCGATGACGCGGCGGTACCACATCCAGGCCTCGGGGTTGATGGGCTCGCCCACCGAACCGAGGACGCGCAGGGAGGACAGGTCGAACCCGCCGGGGATGTCGTCGCCCCACTTCATGCAGGTGCGGATCGCCGTCGGCGCGGTGTACAGGATGGAGACCTTGTACTTCTCGATCAGCTCCCACCAGCGGCCGCGGTGCGGCGTGTCGGGCGTGCCCTCGTACAGGACCTGCGTGGCGCCGTTCACGAGCGGTCCGTAGACCACGTACGAGTGCCCGGTGACCCAGCCGATGTCCGCGGTGCACCAGTAGACGTCGGTCTCCGGCTTGAGGTCGAACACGTACTTGTGGGTGTAGGCGGTCTGCGTGAGGTAGCCGCCGGTGGTGTGCAGGATGCCCTTCGGCTTTCCCGTGGTGCCGCTCGTGTACAGGATGAACAGCGGGTGCTCCGCCTCGACCGCCACCGGCTCGTGCTGGTCCGACTCGGCGGCCAGGGCCTCGTGCCACCACACGTCGCGCCCCTCGACCCAGTCCACGTCCTGCTCGGTGCGCCGGACGACCAGCACCTTCCGGACGGTGGTCGGGTCCGCGCCCTCCTTGGGGGCCAGCGCCTCGTCGACGGCGGGCTTGAGGGTCGACGGCGCGCCCCGGCGGAACCCGCCGTCGGCCGTGACCACGAGCGTGGCCTCGGCGTCGGCGATCCGGCTGCGCAGGGCGTCGGCGGAGAAGCCGCCGAAGACGACGGAGTGCGGGGCGCCGATGCGGGCGCACGCGAGCATGGCGACCACGGACTCCACGAGCATCGGCAGGTAGATGACCACACGGTCACCGGTCCCGACACCCAGCGTGGTGAGGGCGTTCGCGGCGCGGGACACCTCCTGTTGGAGGTCGGCGTACGTGACCGTGCGGGTGTCGCCCGGCTCGCCCTCGAAGTGGATGGCCACCCGGTCGCCGTGGCCGGCCTCGACGTGGCGGTCCACCGCGTTGTAGGCGGCGTTCAGCGTCCCGTCCCCGAACCACCGTGCGACCGGCACGCCGCTCCAGTCCAGGGTCTCGGTGAAGGGGGTCTTCCACGTCAGGAGGTCCCTGGCCTGCTCGGCCCAGAACTCCTCGCCGCTCGCCGAGGCCCGCTCGTACAGGTCGCCCTTCGCGTTGGCCTGCGCCGCGAACTCCGCGCTCGGCGGAAAGCTGCGGGTCTCGTGCAGAAGGTTCTCGAGGCTAGGGCCGGATGCCGGGTCCGACGTCGGGTTGGTGTCTGTCACGGTGACCTCCGGTGCGCGTCTTCGCGTTGCGTTCGGGCAGGCACTTGGCGCTGCCTTGACGTTCTCTCTGCCCGGTGAGTGTAGTCCTGGACGGTGACAGTCCTCACAACTCCGTGTCAGGTCGTGAGACAGCGGCGGCCCGGCCCGGAATGGCCTGGCGACCGGCCACGTTGGTGGGGTCGTGAGCCTCCTCCTCGAACCGATCACCCTCCGCGAGCTGTCCGTCCCCAACCGGGTCTGGCTGGCGCCGATGTGCCAGTACTCCGCGTCCGACGGTGTCCCGAACGACTGGCACCTCGTGCACCTCGGCGCACGTGCTGTCGGCGGCTTCGGCCTCGTGATGACGGAGGCCACCGCCGTGGTGCCGGAGGGCCGCATCTCGCCAGAGGACACCGGCATCTGGACCGACGAGCAGGCCGTCGCGTGGAAGCGCATCGTCGACTTCGTGCACGAGCGCGGGGCCCGGATCGGCATCCAGCTCGCCCACGCTGGACGCAAGGCGTCCACCTTCCGGCCGTGGTCCTCCGTGCAGGGCACCGTTCCCGTGGCCGAGGGCGGGTGGCCGACGGTCGGTCCGTCAGCCGCGGCCTTCCCCGGCTACGACCTCCCCGCGGAGATGACGGCCGCCCAGGTCGCGGATGTTCCCGAGCAGTTCGCGGCAGCCGCGCGCCGGGCGCTCGACGCAGGGTTCGACGTGGTCGAGGTGCATGCGGCGCACGGCTACCTGCTCCACCAGTTCCTCTCGCCGCTCGCGAACTCCCGCACGGACGAGTACGGCGGGTCGGCGGAGGGTCGGTCGAGGCTCGTGGAGCAGACGGTGGGGGCAGTGCGGTCCGCCTGGCCGGACGAGCGGCCCCTGCTGGTGCGGCTGTCCGCCACCGACTGGCGTGAGGACGGCCTCGGCGTGGAGGACGTCGCCGCCGTCGCCGGCCGGCTCGGGGCGCTCGGCGCCGACCTGATCGACGTGTCGACCGGCGGTGTCGCGCCGGCGACCATCGCCGTCGGGCCGGGCTACCAGGTGCCGCACGCGCGCCGCGTGCGGGAGGTGTCCGGGCTCCCGGTGAGCGCCGTCGGGCTGATCACCGAGCCGGTCCAGGCCGAGCAGATCCTGGTGGAGGGTTCGGCTGACGCCGTCATGCTCGGCCGCGAGGCGCTGCGCGACCCGTACTGGCCGCTGCGTGCCGCACACACGCTGCGGGAGCAGATCGGGGTGCTACCCGTGGAGTCAGGGGTCGGAATGCAGCCGCAGTACTCGCGTGCGCAGTGGCGCTGACCCGGAGCGAGGACCGGCGAAGCAAGTGAGCTGGGCGTGAATTCCGTGCCTGCGGCGTTTCGGCGCCGAGGGAATGTCGAACGCGGTGATTCTTTTCCGGCTGGCGTGCATTCCGCGAAACGATTCGCCGTGCGGCCGGGCTCCTCGCGTTCTTCCGATCGCGATCCGGAAGTGCGAGGGCCCGGCCACTGCGGTGGCGAGATCTCGGTCCACGAGTACGGCGCCCGGGAGCATCCTCAAGCCGGATACCGCTCTCACCAGCTTGGCGGGGTGACCGTGCACGTCGCTCGCTGTCGATCAGGCCAAGACCTTTTCGACCCCAGGGCACGGTCCCTTCCGCCCTGAATACTTGCTGTGAACACAATCACACTGCCTTCTGGTAACAAAAGCAACCGGAGCGGACTCATCTTCACAATTGCCAATTCCTGTCATGTCGGCAATAGGCTGGGAAAATCCTCGGCCTTGCCATGGCTTGACCTGATGCGGTAGATCAGGCGACCTGTGTGCCTCTGCTTCAGACGCGCCGCGCCCGGCGCCGGGCAGCACGCCAGACCAGCCAGACGGCGACCCCGACAGCCGCCGCGCCGATCACCGCGATGACCGGGACCGGCTCGATGCGCGGGCGCAGCGCGACCGGACGGGTGAACGCGAGGATGCCCCAGCCGGACTGGGTCGCCCGCCGCCGCAGCGCCCGATCAGGATTGACCACGTACGAGTGGCCGACGGCTGCCAGCATCGGCGCGTCGGTGATGGAGTCGGAATAGGCGAAGCTGCGCGCGAGGTCGTACCGCTCTCGGGTGGCGAGCCGCTGGATCCCCACCGCCTTGTTGTCGCCGTAGTTGTAGAAGTCGATCTCGCCGGTGAAGCGGCCGTCCTCGACGGTCATCTGCGTCGAGAGCACGTGGTCGGCGCCGAGCACCGCCGCGATCGGCTCGACCAGCACGGCCGCCGACGCCGACACGACCACCACGTCCCGGCCCGCCGCGTGGTGCTCGGCGATGAGCTCGACCGCCTCCGCGTAGACGTACGGGTCGATGAGCTCGTGCACCGTCTGGGTGACGATCTGCCGGACCTTCGCCACGTCCCAGCCCGTGACCAGCGACGACAGGTGCGCGCGCATCCGCTCCGTCTGGTCGGCGTCGGCATTGCCGATCATGAAGACGAAGTGGGCGTACGCGCTGCGCAGCACATCGGCGTGCGAGAGGAGCCCGCCCGCGAGGAAGGGCTTCGAGAACGCCGCCGACGAGCTGGTGGCGATGATCGTCTTGTCGAGGTCGAAGAACGCCGCCGTACGCGGAGCGTGCGGCAGCCGTCGAGTGGCGATCTGGGGAACCTGCTCGGTCACGCGACGAGCCTAACGGGGCTGACCCACCGGAGGGCTTCTCCCACGGTGTGTTCCGCGGCCCGGACGAAAACTCGTCGGCCCGACGCGCAGACCCTGGTCACGGCGGCACCGTCGAGGGAGCCCGACCACAAGCGCCACATTCCCCAGGCTGTGCACAGCCGCGCCGGCGGCGGCACCTGGCCAGGCCACCGCACGTCCAACCTGGTTGCGGAGCCCGGGCAGTCCGCCCGGGCCACGGACCGGGCCGGGCGCCTGGTGGACGCCCGGACCACCCGGGCAGGAGGAGGCGGCGATGGTCAGCACAGAGGGTGGCATGACACCGGAGCCCGGGCGGATGATCGGCGTGGTCGGGGCGTGCGGTGGAGCCGGTGCGTCGGTGGTTGCCGCGTGCGTTGCCCACGGCCTGCGCCGGAGCGGTGAGCGCGCCACGCTCGTCGACCTCGACGCGCACGCACCGGGCACGGAGCTGCTCCTGGGGACCGACGGCGAGCGCGGCGCCCGCTGGCCGGACCTGGTCGGGGCACGCGGAGAGGTCGAGGGCACGGGCGTGGTGGCGGCCTTGCCCCGCTGGGGTCTCGTGCCGGTGCTGAGTGGCACGGCAGCCGGCACTCCGCCGGACGACGACGTGGTGCTCGACGTGTGCCGCGGGCTGGTCCGGGCGGGCGAGACGCTGGTGCTCGACCTGCCGCGCCCGGGGGCCTGGGGTACCGCCACGCGGCGCGGGACCGGAGCGGCCGCAGAGGCGCCGGGCAGTGACGGCCTGGCCGTGCCCACCCTGCTGGCCCGCTGTGAGACGGCGCTGCTCGTCGTGCCGCTGACGCTTCCTGCGACCGTCGGCGCCCAGCGGGTACGTGACGCCCTGCGCGGGGCCGGCGTGCCGGACGTGCGGGTCGTCGTGCGGGGCCCTGCGCCGGGATCGGTCGACGCGGACGACGTGTCCGCCGCCCTCGGGCTGCTGGTCGTCGCGGAGCTGGGCCGGGACGCCGGTCTCGCCCGGGCGGTCGAGCGCGGCGATGGCCCGGCGGTGTCGCACCGGGCCGTGCTCGGACGGTTCGCGACCGACATCGCGGGTGCCCTGTGAACGCACCGGTGGGTGAGGCCACTCTGCTCGACGACGTCCGTGCGCGCCTCGCGACCGGCCGCACCGGCGCGGGCAGGGCCGTTCGTGACGCGGTACGGGACTCCGGACGGGTGCTCGGGTCGGACGCGCTCCGGGACCTGGAGAGCGCCGCCCGCGCCGAGCTCACCGGCGCCGGGCCGCTGCAGGCACTGCTCGACGCGCCGGACGTGACCGACGTGCTGGTCAACGGCCCCGCCGACGTGTGGGTCGACCGCGGTGCGGGGCTCGAGCGGGCCCCGGTGCGCCTCGGTACGGCCGGTGAGGTCCGAGCGCTCGCGGTCCGGCTCGCCGCGCTCGGCGGCCAGCGGCTCGACGACGCGTGCCCGACCGTCGACGCGCGCCTGCCCGACGGCACCCGCCTGCACGCGGTACTCGAACCCCTCGCCGAGACGGGTGCAGTGATCTCGCTGCGTGTGCTCCGGAACCGCGCGTTCACGCTCGACGAGCTCGTCGCCGGCGGGGCCCTGCCGAGCCAGTGGGCGGGCCTGCTGCGCGCGCTCGTGCTGCGCCGGGCGAACGTACTGGTCAGCGGAGGTACGGGCACCGGGAAGACGACCTTGCTCGCCGCCCTGCTCTCCCTGGTGCCCGGCAACGAGCGCGTGGTGACGGTCGAGGAGGCGCGTGAGCTCCGGCCGGCGCACCCGCACGCTGTGCACCTCGCCGCCCGGCGTGCCAACGTCGAGGGCGCCGGCGCGGTGGGTCTCGCGGACCTCGTGCGCAACGCGCTGCGCATGCGACCCGACCGGATAGTGCTCGGTGAGTGCAGGGGCGCCGAGGTGCGTGAGGTGCTCATGGCGATGAACACGGGGCACGACGGGGGGTTCGCGACCCTCCACGCCAACGCCGTGGCCGTCGTGCCAGCCCGGCTGGAGGCGCTCGCCGGGCTGGCCGGGATGACTCGCGAAGCGGTGGCCGCCCAGGCGGCCGGCGCGCTGGACGTGGTGCTCCACCTGCGGCGCTCGCACGGTGCGCGGTACCTGGCGGAGATCGGTCTGGTCGGGCGCACGCCGGGCGGAGAGCTCGAGGTGCGGACCGTCGCACGGTGGGACGGCAGCGGCGCTTGTGTGGTCGAACCGGCGGGGTGGACAGAGCTGGCAGGCAGGTACGGGCCGTGGTGAGGGCGATGGCGCCGCTCGGCGTGGGGCTGCTGGTCGCGCTCGGTGCCTGGCTCGTGCTGGCGCGGGGCGGGCGCCGCCTGGCGGAGGTGCTCGACACGGCGGGCCGAGGTGCCGACCGGGGCCGGGCAGCCGGCTCGGAACCGCCGGCCGGTACCGATCTGGTGCCCGACGGCACGGTCCCGGTGCGGCAGAGCCGCGCGCGCCGAGCGGGGAGCAGCCCAGGCGACGCCGTCCGTGTGGTCCTGATGCAGGTGGTCGCGCTGCTCCGGGCCGGGTCGTCGCCCGGGCCGGCCTGGTCCCGCGCCGCGGGCGTCGGCGCCGACCTCACGGGCGTGCCGGACGTCGGAGGGCTCGCCGGGGTGCTCGGCCTCCGGCACGCGGAGGCGGTGGTGGCGGCGACCCGGCTCGCACTCGACGTCGGCGCACCACTCGGACGGGTCCTCGAGCAGGTCGCCGGAACGCTCGTCGCGGAGGCCGAGTCGAGGGCGGAGCGGGACGCCGCGCTCGCCGGTCCGCGCACCACGGGGCGGCTGCTCATGTGGTTGCCGGTCGCCGGTGGGTTCCTCGGGTGGGGGCTCGGCGCCGACCCGGTGGCGACGGCGACGGACGGTGGCGTCGGCTCGCTGGCGGTGGGTCTCGGTCTGGTGCTGCTCGTGGCCGGCCGCGTCTGGTCGGACCGCCTGGTAGCCGCGGCGCGGGGCGCCGACGGTCCCGGCGTGGACATCCAGGTCGTGCTGGAGCTCGTGGCCGCCGCTGTCCGCTCGGGCGCCGGGGTGCCACGGGCGCTGGAGGCGACCGGCGCGGCGGTCGGCGGTCCCGACGGCGCCGTGCTCACCAGGGCCGGTCACGCCCTCGTGCTCGGAGCGACCTGGGAGCGCGCGTGGGCCGGTTCCCCGCCGGGCCTCGACCCGATGGTCCGGGCACTGCGCGGCGCCTGGCTGGACGGCGCCGCGCCGGGCGAGGCACTCCGGGCGGCAGGCGAGGAGGTGCGGCACGAGCGGCGCGGCACGGCCAGGACCGCGGCAGCCCGGCTCGGGGTGCGGCTCGTGCTCCCGCTGGGCACGTGCTATCTGCCGGCGTTCGTGCTGGTCGGGCTGGTCCCCGTGCTGCTGGCGCTGGGGATCGACCTGCTCGCCGGCTGAGGGTGCGGCCACGGCGGTTCGGAGACGTGGGAACCGCCGCTCGCTCGGCAACCAGAACTTCGGCGTGCTGACACACGCCGACGCCGACCGCCGCACGGCGGTCGGGGCCCGCGCCAGCGGGCCGGACAGCGGCTCGTAGCGACGAGCCCGACACAGCCGGCCCGCAGGAGCGGGCCGGACAAGAGGGCCCGCGTGCGGGCCGGATGCCCGGACACGGGCGGAGACGGAGGAGACATGACGATGACGACGGCGGTGGCTTGCCCCGAACCGGAGGACCGGTCGCAGGCGGAGGCCGACGAGCGCGAGTCGGAGCGAGGGCTGGCGACCGCGGAGTACGCGATCGCGACGCTCGCCGCTGCCGGGTTCGCCGGTGCGCTGCTGGCCATCCTGAAGGGCGGCGACGTGAAGGCGATGCTCACGTCGCTGGTCCAGTCGGCGCTCTCGATCGGCTGACTCATGGCGCAGCGTGAGTCGGAGCGGGGCACGGTCACGGCGGAGCTGGCCATCGGGCTGCCTGTCGTGGTTCTCGTGCTCGTCGCCGTGCTCACCCTCGCGGCCGCGTCCACGGCGCAGATGCGCGCCATGGACGCGGCCCGCGCGGGGGCGCGGGCCGTCGCGATCGGAGAGCAGGACGCCGCGGTGAGCGCGGCCGTCGCGAAGGTGGGCGGGCCGGAGGCCGAGCTGGCGCTCGCGCACGAGGGCCGCTGGGTGCGTGTGACGGTCACACGGCCGGTGGCGGGTGGCTGGTTGTCCGGACCGCTACGCGCCACGGGGACGGCGGCGGCGTGGGTCGAGCCGTGACCGCGGGGCCGCGGGCGACGGGTCGGTCCGGCCGCGAGTCCGAGCGCGGTGCGGGCACGGTCCTGGTTCTCGGGATCGTCGGCGTGGTCCTGCTGCTCGCGGCGGGGATCGCGGCGCTGGGCGCCGCCCAGAACGCGCGTGGGGCGGCGCAGGCCGCTGCCGACCTAGGAGCCCTCGCGGGAGCCACCGCGCTGCGGGACGGATTCGAACCGTGTGCCACCGCCGGCGCCGCTGTAGGGCGCAACGGAGCCGAGCTCGCTTCGTGCGAGGTGCTCGGCGGGGGCGTGGTCCGCGTCGTGGCCGAGCGTGCGGCGGGCGGTCCAGGAGGCGCGCTCGGACGAGCCAGTGCCTCGGCACGAGCCGGTCCCCGTATCGAGGGGGCCGCGACACTCGACACGAAAAGTGGATGACATGGATCTCGTACGGGTCGTAGTATTCCTGCTATGAAAAGTATGGAGGATGCAATGAGTGCGCAGAAGGCACCTCCGCCGTCGGGCGCGGCACTCGATGTGCGCGACCTGCGCATGCGCTACGGGACCAAGGACGTGCTCACCGGCGTCTCGTTCGCGGCGGACCGAGGGGAGGTGCTCGCCCTGCTCGGCCCCAACGGTGCGGGCAAGACCACCACCATCGAGATTCTCGAGGGCTTCCGCATGCGGTCGGCCGGCGAGGTATCGGTGCTCGGTGAGGATCCCGCGCACGCCGGCGAGGCCTGGCGTGCACGGCTGGGCGTGGTGCTCCAGTCGTGGCGGGACCACGGCAGGTGGCGGGTGCGGGACCTGCTCGGCTACCTCGCGCGGTTCTACACCCCCTACTCGACCGGCGACGTGGCGCGACCGTGGGACGTGGACGAGCTGATCCAGGTCGTCGGCCTCGCGGAGCACACGCGTGCGAAGATCCAGACCCTTTCGGGAGGGCAGCGACGGCGGCTGGACGTGGCGATCGGGATCGTGGGCCGGCCGGAGCTCGTCTTTCTCGACGAGCCGACCGCAGGTTTCGACCCGCACGCCCGCCGCGAGTTCCACGACCTGGTGCACCGGCTGGCCGACTTCGAGAACACGACCATCCTGCTCACCACGCACGACCTCGACGAGGCCGAGAAGCTGGCCGACCGGATCATCGTGCTGGACGGGGGAAAGATCGTCGCCAACGGCTCCGCCGAGCAGCTCGCGCGCGAGCTGACCACCCAGGCGGAGGTGCGTTGGACGGCCGAGGGCCAGAGGCACGTCCACGCCGTGACCGAGGGCGATCCCACGGGCTTCGTCCGCGACCTGCTGGCCCGCGACGACGGCGTCACCGACCTGGAGGTCAGGCGGGCCAGCCTCGAGGACACGTACATGTCACTCGTCCACCGGGCCGAGACCGAGCGCCCCGAGGCCGAGCGCCCCGAGACCGACCGGCCCGGGACCGACCGGCCCGGGCAGACCGAGGAGGTGCCGTCATGACCACGGCCACGCAGGCAGAGGCCCGATGGGCGGCCGTACGCGCCGGGCTGTCCCGCGGCTGGCTCGAGACCAAGTACTCGATCCAGGAGCCTGGCGACCTCGTCTGGAACCTGGCGTTCCCGGTCATCTACCTCGTCGTCCTGCTGTTCATGCGGGGCAGCACGGTGCCGGGCACGGACATCGCGCTGGGCGCCATGGTGCTGCCGAGCCTCGTCGGCATGTCGATCGGGTTCGGCGGGCTCACAGGGCCGGCCAGCACGATCGTCGTCGACCGGGAGGACGGCACGCTGCTGCGGGCGAAGGCGACCCCGAACGGGATGATCGGCTACCTCGTCGGCAAGATCCTGATGTTCGCGCTGACCACGGTGGTCAGCCTGGTCGCCCTCGTGATCCCGGCCTTCGCGGTGGCAGGGGACCTGCGCCTGGACGTCCGCACCTGGGTCCTGCTGATCCTCATCTTCCTCGTCGGGATGGTCGCCACCGTCCCGATCAGCGTCGCGCTCGGCTCGCTGCTCAAGCGCGCCTCGCAGACCGGGCTGCTGTTCCTCGGGTCGATGCTGCTCATCGTGCCGTCGGGGATCTTCTACCCGATCACCGCTCTGCCCGAATGGCTGCAGTGGGTGGGGCAGGCGTTCCCCTACTACTGGCTCGGGCTCGGCGCCCGCTCGGCGATGCTCCCGGACGCGATGGCGTCGGTCGAGATCGGCGAGTCGTGGCGCACGGTGGAGATGTTCGCGGTTCTCGGCGCCTGGGCGGTCCTGGGTATGGTGCTCGCGCCGATCGTGCTCCGCAGGATGGCCCGGCGGGAGTCGGGCTCCACGGTGGCGGCGGCACGGGAGCGATACATGAGCCAGGGGTACTGAGTTGGTCGCAGAGCAGTCCGACGTCGTCCACAACCGCATCGCGATGCTGCGGGCCGAACGCGGCGTCTCGCGGCGTGAGCTCGCCGAGGCGCTCGGGGTGCACTACCAGACGGTCGGGTACCTCGAGCGTGGCGAGTACAGCCCTTCGCTGCACCTCGCGCTGCGGATCGCGGAGTACTTCGACGTCGCCGTCGAGGTCGTGTTCTCGACCACCCCGTTCAAGCGGCTCGGCGAGTAGTGGCAGCGGCGGCGGGCAGAGGACGTCAGGGGGCGTGGGACAGCACGGCGTCCAGGAGTCGTACCGCGGCCGCCTTGTCCAGCGGCGCGTTGTACGAACCGCACTTCGGGGACTGCACGCACGCGGGGCACCCGTCCGCGCAGGGGCAGGCGGCGATCGCGTCACGGGTGGCCGCGAGCCACGTCGCACCCAGGTGGAAGGCCCGCTCCGCGAAACCCGCGCCGCCCGGGTAGGCGTCGTACACGAACACGGTCGCCTCGCCGGTGTCCGGGTGCAGCTCGGTGGACACCCCACCCAGGTCCCAGCGGTCGCACGTCGCGAGCAGCGGCAGCAGCCCGATCGACGCGTGCTCGGCGGCATGCAGGGCGCCCGGCGTCTCCTCGGGGGAGACGCCGGCGGCCCGCAGCACGAACTCCGGCACCGACCACCACACCGCGACGGTGCCGAGGGTGTGTTCCGGCAGCTCGAGCTGCTCCGTGCCGAGCACCTGCATGTCCGGCACGCGGCGGCGCTGAAAGCTCACCACCTGCGACGTCACCTCGACGGGCCCGAGTCCCCACGTGACGGGACCCCACTCCCGGGTGACGAGGTCGTGGCCGGGGCCGTCGTCCGCGTCCCCGTCGGTTCCGGTGGCGTCGGCCGCCTCGTCGTCCCAGCCCTCGATGGCGACCGACATGACCGAGCGGGACCAGGTCCCGTAGTCGAGCCTGCGCCGCTGCACGACGGCGGTGTGGTCGGCCAGGTCGAGGTGCGTCACCACGTACGTGGTGCCCTGGTGCACGTAGACGGCGCCGTCGTGGACCTGGCCGTCCGCCGACGCCGCGTCGACGGTGCCCAGCATGCGGCCCGTGCCCTGCTCCACGACGCGGACGGGCGACCCGCCGGCCCCGCGCAGGTCGGTGAGACCCGCCGCGGCCTGGTGGTGTGTCCAGTACCACCCGGACGTCCTGCGCCGGAGCGCGCCGCGGGCGACCAGCACCTCCAGGATGCCGCGCACGTGGGCGGTATCGCCGAACGCCGCGAGGTCCTCCGAGCGCAGCGGCGCCTCCTGGGCCGCCGCGCACAGGTGCGGCGCGAGCACGTGCGGGTTCGCGGGGTCGAAGACCGTCGCCTCGAGCGGGGCTTCGAACACCGCCTCCGGATGGGTCACGAGGTAGGTGTCCAGCGGGTCCTCGCGGGCGACGAAGGCGACCAGGCCGTCCGCTCCCGCACGCCCGGCGCGGCCGGCCTGCTGCCACAGCGACATGCGCGTGCCCGGCCACCCGGCGATGAGCACCGCGTCCAGGCCGGAGATGTCCACGCCCAGCTCCAGGGCATTGGTCGTCGCGAGGCCGAGCAGGTCTCCGGTGCGCAGCGACTGCTCCAGCTCGCGGCGTTCCTCCGGGAGGTAGCCGCCCCGGTAGGCGGCGATCCGGCGGGCGGCGTCCGGCGCGGCGTGCCGGAGGTGGTCGCGGGCCTGCTGCGCCACCGACTCGGCGCCCCGCCGGGACCGTGTGAACGCCAGGCTTCGTGCTCCGGCGGCGGACAGGTCCGCGAGCAGGTCGGCCACCTCCGCGGTGGCGGACCGGCGAGGGTGTTCCGGCGGAGCCTCTGCCGCCACGGGCGCGGCCTCGGGGTCGGGCCCGGGGTCGGTCCCGGGCACCGCCCAAGGGTCCGCCTCGGTGGGGTCGGCCGGCCGCCAGCCCGCGATCTCCGGTGGCTGCCAGAGCACCACGGTGCGGCGTCCGGAGGGTGACGCGTCGTCGGTGACCGCGGTGACGTCGTCGGGCGTCACACCGATGAGGCGGGCAGCGCCGACCGCGGGCTCCGCCGTCGTCGCCGAGGCGACGACGAACGTGGGGGAGCCCTCGCCGTACCGCGCCGCGAGGCGGGCGAGCCGCCGCAGCACCAGGGAGACGTGCGCGCCGAAGACGCCGCGGTAGGCGTGCCCCTCGTCGACGACGACGTACCGCAGCCCCTTCAGCAGCCGTGACCAGCGGCGATGGTTCGGCAGCAGGGCGTAGTGCAGGAAGTCCGGGTTGGTCAGGACGACGTCGGCGTGGTCCTGCACCCAGGAGCGTTCCTCGCGCGAGGTGTCGCCGTCGCACGTCGCGACACGGACGTCCCGGGTGCCCGCCGCGTCGAGGACCCGTTCGAGTGCGCTCAGCTGGTCGGCGGCCAGCGCCTTGGTGGGGCTGAGATAGATCGTCGTGGGGCGCACGTGCGCAGACTCGATGTTGCCGGGATCCAGCGTGGCGGCCGCCGCCGCGGTCCGGACGGCGGACAGCGCCGGCAGCCAGAACGCCAGCGACTTGCCCGATCCCGTCGACGTCGCGAGAGCCGTGTGCCTGCCCTGGTGCACGAGGTCGGCGGCGACCGCCTGGTGCGTCCACGGCCGGTCGACGCCGAGCCGCCGGTACCCCTGCACCACTGTCGCGTCCGCCCAGCGGGGCCAGTCCGCGTGCTCCGCCGTGCGCTCGGGGAACGTGCGCGACGCCGTGAGCCGTTCGGCGCGGGAGCCCCCGGCGAGGAGCACCTCGAGGAGGGGGTGGGTGGGGACGTCGGACACGCTGGACAGTGTCGCACCCGAGCCGACGTCCCCTCCGGGACCCGCTCAGTCGCGGAAGGTCTCGATCCGCGCGCCGAGCTCGATGAGGCGCTCGGCCAGCTGCTCGTAGCCGCGGGCGATGATGTCGACGTCGCGCAGCACCGACGTCCCCGTGGAAGCGAGCATCCCGAGCAGGATGACGACGGCAGGGCGCAGAGCAGGCGGGCAGCTCACCTCGGCGCCGCGCCAGCGCGTCGGGCCGGTGACCTGGAGCCGGTGGGCGTCCATGAGCTGCACGTCGGCACCGAGGCGGGTGAGGTCCGTGAGATGGATGGCGCGGTTCTCGTAGACCCAGTCGTGGATGAGCGTGCTACCGGTGGCCCGCGCCGCGATGACGGCGAAGAACGGCAGGTTGTCGATGTTCAGGCCGGGGAACGGCATGGAGTGGATCTTGTCGATCGGGGCGCGCAGCTCGCTCGGGTGCACCGTGACGTCGACCAGGCGCGTGCGGCCGTTGTACGCGACGTACTCCGGGCTGAGGGTGTACTGCTGGCCCATCTCGGCGAGGGTCGCGAGCTCGATCTCCATGAACTCGATCGGCACCCGCGACACGGTGATCTCGGACCCGGTCACGATCCCCGCGGTCAGCAGGCTCATCGCCTCGACCGGGTCCTCGGAGACGGTGTACTCCACGTCCGTCTCGAACCGCGTGCGGCCCTGTACGCGCAGGGTGGTGGTGCCGATGCCCTCGATCCGCACGCCCAGCAGCTCCAGGTAGAAGCACAGGTCCTGGACCATGTAGTTGGGGCTCGCGTTGCGGATGGTGGTCACGGCGTCACGCCCTGCGGCCGCCATCAGCGCGTTCTCGGTGACGGTGTCACCGCGCTCGGTGAGCACGATCGAGAGGTCCCCGGTGCCGGGGGTGACCGTCGCCTGGTAGTGCCCGGTGGTCGCGACGACGTCGAGCCCGAACGGGCGCAACGCGATCATGTGCGGCTCGACCGTGCGCGTACCGAGGTCGCACCCGCCGGCGTAGGGGAGCTTGAAGTCCGGCTCGAGTCCGAGGAGCGGGCCGAAGAACATGATGATCGAACGGGTCCGCACCGCGGCGTCGACGTCGATGGCGGCCAGGTCGAGCTTCTCGGGGCGGACGATCTCGAGGTCGCGTCCGTTCGGGGCCCAGGTGGCGCGCACACCGATGGAGCGCAGCACGTCGAGGATTCGGTCCACCTCGACGATCCGGGCGACGTTGCGCAGCACCGTGCGGCCGTGGTTGAGGAGCGAGGCGCACAGCAGGGCCACGGCGCCGTTCTTGGACGAGTTCACCTCGATCGTCCCTGAGAGCTGGTGCCCGCCCTCGATGCGAAGATGGGTTCGCTTGGCGGCGCCGGCAGTGATGAGCTCGGAGTCGAGAGCGGCACTGATCCGGCCGATCATCTCAAGACTGAGATTCTGGGCACCCTGCTCGATCCGGTGCACGGCGCTCTGGCTCGTGTTCAGCCGTTCGGCGAGCTGGGCCTGGGTCAGTCCACGGTGCTGACGGGCACCACGGACCAGGGATCCTACCTGAGCGGCATCCACCACGGGAATCGATCCGGTGAGTGGGCGGTCGGGGCTGGCGATAGTCACGATGACGACTGTAACTCATATGTGAGATACGGCCACCGTTGGTCGCCGACATCACAGTAGCCGCCACCGGCTCAGAGGTCGAAGAGAGTGGGCTGCTCCAGGTAGACGCCCTCGGTCTTCAGCATGCGCAGCTTGGTGCGCGGACCCCCACGGGCCGAGAAGCCGCCGACCTTGCGGCCGGCCGCCAGCACACGGTGGCACGGCACGATCGGTGGGAACGGGTTGCGGCCCATCGCCTGCCCGACGGCCTGCGCCGCTCCGGGAGCCCCGAGCTCGGCCGCCACCTCGCCGTACGTGCGGGTCTCGCCCGGCGGGATGGCTCGCACCACCTCGTACACGCGGCGGTCGAACTCGGGCACGGCACTCATGTTCAGCGGCACCTCGGCGAGGTCCCCGACGCCCTCGGCCAGCAGGAGGGTCAGCGCTGACACCGCCGTGGCCACCGGGGCGGGCGAAGCCTCGACCGACCCCGGGTACCAGCTGCGCACGGCGCCCCGAACCTGGTCGGCGCCGCCGTGGGGTAGCGCGGAGCCGACGATCTCCGCGTGCTCGTTCCACACGAGCGCGCACTCGCCGATCGCCGTCGGGATCACCGCGAACTCGAGAGGGCTCCGGTCCATGCGCCACACCATAGGCGGCGCCTCTGACAACCGACCCGCGCGGTTCGCGCTCCACGCCCGACAAGAGGTGCCGAGGCCATAGGGCCGGGTCCTGATCCGCCGTCGACGGGTGGTCAGGAGGTGTGTGCGAACGCGCGGCGCACCCGGCCCGGCGTCGTGCCGAGCGTTGCCCGGACGGTCCTGGTCAGATGTGCCTGGTCGGCGAAGCCCAGGTCTCCCGCGATGGTGGCCAGGTCGGCGTCCCCCTCCTCGAGCCGGCCGAGGAGCCTGCTCACCCGCACCCGGTTGCGGAACCGTGTGAGGGTGCTGCCCGTCTCGGCCGTGAACACCCGGCTCAGGTGGGCCGGCGAGGTACCGAGAGCACGGGCGAGGCTGAGCAGGTCGCCGGCCGCGGGTGCGCCGTCCAGGACCGCCTCCCGCGCGCGCCGGGCCAGACGCGCCCGGGAGGCGCGAGCGGCGGGGGTCCGTGCCGGGGAGACCATGCCGTCCGACGGCGAGGTGCGTGCGGCGGTGGCCACCGTGCGGACCAACCGCTCGGCGGGGTCCGCCGCGTCGTGTGCCGTCCGGAGCAGGAGCCGGTGGGCCAGCTCGGTGGCACCGTCGACCCGCACGACGGCAGGTGGGGGCCGGTCGCCGGCGATCTCCTGCCAGAGGGTCGCGCCGACCGAGACGAACGTGCACACGTCGCCACCCGACGGGTGCGCGAACCGCTGCTCCCGACCCGGCACCTGGGCGTAGCCCCGCGTGACGTCCACCGACTGCTCGACGCCCGCGCTCAGCCGCCGGAAGCGTCCGCGCCGAGGTAGCACCAGCCCGAACGTGCCGGCCGGCTCCGCGGCGGACCACCCGGTGTGCTCGTCGGCGCACTCCACGACCCGCACCGAGTACTCGGATGCGGTGAGGACCGGCGTGGAGCGGCGCACGAGCCCACCGTAGACGGGCTCACCGACACCCGGTCGGCGCACTGTGCCGAGCAAGGATGTTCAAGACCCGTCCGTCCGGCCGCCGGACGCTGGGACCATGCGCAAACCCCTGCTCCTCGTGGTGCTCCTCGCCGCGCAGACCATGGCCTCGATGGACGGTTCCATCGCCAACGTCGCCCTGCCCGCCGTCCAGCGCGACCTCGGTGCGACCGGTGCGACGCAGCAGCTGGTGCTGTCCGGCTATCTGCTGGCTCTCGCGAGCCTGATCGTCACGGGCGCGCGGCTCGGTGACCTGCTCGGGCACCGCAGTGCGTTCCGGTGGGGGCTGGCCGTCTTCACCGCCGCGTCGCTGGCCTGCGGCCTGGCTCCGACGCCGGGCGTCCTGGTCGCCGCGCGCGTGGTCCAGGGAGCGGGGGCGGCGCTGCTGGTCCCGCAGGTGTTCTCGCTGATCCAGCACCACTTCCAGGGCCCTGCCCGACGCCGGGCCGTCGGTGTCTACTCGACGGTCCTCGCTCTCGGGGTCGCGCTGGGCCAGGTGCTCGGCGGACTGCTGGTCTCCGCGGACCTGTTCGGGCTGTCGTGGCGGCCGGTGTTCCTGGTGAACGTGCCCGTGGGCGTGCTGCTGCTCGTGGCGTCGGGGAGGGCGCTGACGGCCGCCGCCGGAGCACCGTCGGGGCGTGTCCGGGTACGCGATCTCGACCCCGCGGGCATCGCGGTCCTCGCGCTCGGCATGGGTGCGTTCACGGGGTCTCTCACGCTGGGGCGGGAGGCGGGCTGGCCGTGGTGGGCGCTGGGCGCCCTCGCACTGTCGGTGGCGCTGCTCGCGTGGTTCCTGCGGCATCAGGCGCGAACGGACCGGCCCCTGCTCGACCTGGCCGTCCTGCGCCCGCGCGGCCTGAAGCCCGGCCTGCTGGCCTGCGCCGTCGTGATGGGGTGCTACGCGGCCTTCCTGTTCGTCTTCACGCTGCACGTGCAGGACGACCGAGGCTGGACGCCGCTCGCGGCCGGCCTCGCCTTTCTCCCGTACACGGTCGGGTTCGGGGCCATGAGCCTGACCTGGGCGCGGATGCCGGAGCGCCTGGTGCGTGCGTTGCCGGTGGCAGGGCCGGTCGTGCTGGCGGCCGTCGTCACCGCCGTCTCGACCGGGGCGTCGCCCTGGAGCCTCGCCCCGCTGCTCGTCCTGGCGGGCGCGGGTCATTCGGCCGGGTACAGCCCCCTGATCGCCGGGCTGTCCGAGCTGGTCCCGCCCGGCAGGGCATCCGCCCTCTCGGCGCTCAACACCACCGGTCCGCTCGTGGCCCAGACCGTGGCGATCGCCGCCATCGGCGGGGTCTACCTGGCCTCGGGAATGTCCAGGGCGCTCCTCACGGTCGCGGTGGTGCTCCTGATGGGAGCGGCCTGCGCCGCGGTCGCCCGGCACACCGGCCGCCCGCAGGCCACCGGTACCGACACCGCTACCGGCGCCTCCCCCGGCACCGCACGCGTCAGCCGGTGACCCAGCGGGCCGCGAGACCGCTCGCCTTCTCGGTCGCGTCGGGTCCGCTGCTCGTCGTCGCCGCCATGTCACCGGCAGCGGCCAGCCCGTCCGCGAAACCCACGGCGTAGGTGGTGACCGGCGCGGCGGGCCGGGCGACGGCGTGCGCGGCGTCGCGGGCCAGGTCGAGCACCTCCGGGACGTCGATGGTGCCAGGGGGAAGGCCCAGCTCGGCCTCCAGGGCCTCCACCCAGCTGTCGAGGTCAGTCATCTCGGGTCCTTTCGGTCGTCGTCCGCCGCGGCGCCGAGCCGGGCCGCGTCCGCCGGGGTGTCGATGTCGTCGCTCCAGCCTGCCGGGTCCGGCACCTCCGCGCAGCGCAGCCCACCGACCAGCCGCCGCATGGCGGCGCCGTCCGCCTCGATCCCGCTCAGGGCGAGGTCGAACGCCGAACGGCGGTACAGCCCGACCAGCCACTGGGGCCGGCCGTCACGGACCAGGTAGGCGCCGTCGACGGGTTCACGTGAAACGGTCCGCTCGAGGAGCCCGACGGCCCCCGCGGCGTGCGGCACGTCGACCGCCAGCAGCAGCACCCACGGTGCGCTCGGGCCCGGGACGGCGCGCAGCCCCGCCGCCACGCCGGCGACCGGCCCACCGAACGGCGGGTCCTCCTGGGTGAGCACGACACCTGGACCGCGGTCGCCCGCGGCCGGGAGCGACTGGGCGAGCTCCGGCGGACCCACCACGACGACCGCTCGCGCCCGCGTGCTCGCCTCGAGCGCCCGGTCGAGCAGGCGCGCGCCGTCGACGACGAGGCCCGCCTTGGACATACCGCCGAGCCGCGCCGCCCGGCCACCGGCCAGGATCACCGCGTCGTACGCGACGCCGGGGGCATCTGTCATCGGAGCATCAGCACCTGGACGGGGTCGCCGGCGCACACCTTCTCCACGTCGGGCGGCACCAGCGCCAGGCCGTCGGCGGCGGCGAGTGCCGACAGTGCGTGGTGGGACCCCGTCGGTACGACGCCGACGGCGCTCGGGTTGGTGCCGACCGCCGCGTCGCCGTCCGGCAGGGGGACCAGGCGGACCGGGACGACGCGCAGCCGCCCGGGCGAGCCGGCCCAGCCGGCGGCGGCCACCTGCGCGACCAGCCGTGGTCCCCCCGGAGTCTTCGCGCCGCGCAGCCGGTCGATCGCGGGGTGCGTGAACAGCTCGAACGAGGCGTACGCCCCCACCGGGTTGCCGGGCAGCGCCAGCCAGGGCACGCCGCGCCAGCGGGCAAGGGCCTGGGGCTTGCCGGGGGAGATCGCGACGGCGGCGACATCGGCGTCGGTGACGGAGGGATCGCCGGCCGCGGCACGGGCGGGCGCCGCCAGCACCTCGCGCACCACGTCCGCGGCGCCGGCCGAGACACCGCCCGCCGTCACGACCAGGTCTGCCCCCGAGCCCACGGCCTCGTCGAGTGCGGCGCGGAGGGCCACCGGGGCGTCGGGCACCGGCCCGAGCCGGACGACGTCGGCGCCGGCCGCCCGGGCCGCCGCCGCGAGCATCGGGCCGTTGGAGTCGGTGATCTGTCCCGGCCCCAGCGCCGTGCCGGCCGGCACCAGCTCGGACCCGGTGGAGAGGACGGCGACCAGCGGCCGGCGTCGAACCGGGACCCGCACCGTCCCCGACGCCGTCAGCGCGCCCACGAGTGCCGCCGTCACCTCCGTACCGGCGGGCGCGAGGAGGTCGCCCCCGCCCACGTCCTCGCCCGCGCGCCGGACGTGCGGCCGGGGGCGCCGGGCAAGCGTGACCGACGACTCCGTCCAGGGCGCACCCGCGACGAACCGGCCGGTGGAGGTGTGCTCGACGGGTACCACGGCGTCGGCGCCGGACGGGAGCGGGGCACCGGTCATGATCCGCAGGGCCTGCCCAGGGCCGACCACGGGCAGGTCGCTCTCGCCTGCCGCGACGTCGCCCGTCACCTGGAGCGTCACCGGGCTGCCGTCGGGCGGCAGGTCTGCCAGCCGTACGGCGTACCCGTCCATGGCCGCGCCGTCGAAGGGCGGGACGGAGGCGGCGGCGTACTGGTCCTCCGCGAGCACCGAGCCGAGCGCGTCCTCGAGGTCCAGGTCCACCGCCCGCAGCGGCGTGACGAGGGCGAGCACGCGCTCGACGTGCGCGGTGACGCTGCGTGCCTGCGGCTCCATGGGACCGACCATAGGACAGCCGGAGGCGGCGGGCGTTTCCGATCCCGCACAGCCCGCCGGCGTGCAGGGTGAGCAGTGATAATCGCCGTATGCGCCTCCACCACATCCAGGTCGCCTGCCCACGGGACGGCGAGGACGTCGCCCGACGCTTCTACGGGGACGGGCTCGGGCTCACCGAGGTGCCCAAGCCCGAGGCTCTCGCCGGTCGCGGTGGCTGCTGGTTCCGGGCCTTCGACGACGAAGGCCGGACGACCGCCGAGATCCACGTCGGCGTCGAGGAACCGTTCACGCCCGCGCGCAAGGCGCACCCGGCCCTCGTGGCCGACGACGTCACGCACCTCGAGACCGTCGGTGCCCGCCTCGCGAGCCTCGGGTTCGAGATCACGTGGAAGGACCGCCACACCTTCGACGGCTACGAGCGCTTCCACGCGTTCGACGGCGCGGGCAACCGCGTGGAGGTGCTGACGCCGGCCGGGTGACGATCAGGGCGACCTCGTCACGAGTGCGTCGAACATGGTGGATGGCGCAGAACTCGTCGAGATCGTTGGTGCGCGGAGTGGCACCGATGACGTTGCGGAGGACACCGGTCTGCTGGTCGACGTATTGCCGCTCACGAACGCGACGGCATCCGAGCGCGCGGCATCGGTGACCGGGAGGCCTTCCATCGTGTTGTTGTGCATGGCTGCTTCGACGATCCGCAGTCGTTCAGCTCGTTGCGGGAGACCCCGAGCATGTCCGCAGCTTCCTGTGTGGAGAGCATGCGTGCGCGACGGCGAGGACCACGAACCCGGCGGTGGTTTCACCTGCGTGAGGTGAGATCGCGACCGGGGCGACGGGGCAACCTCTCACACTGTGAAGTGGCCCCCTGTGCGTTCTTCCTTACGGTCGATTAACTGCTCTTTGTCAGGCGATGAAACACCGCCTCCCTAGGTTCATCGCGTCGGTCCGACGTCGGGCCGGCCCCGGACACGGCACCTGTCGGTCCGGGCGCGCCCGGCGTCGTCGGGCACCCGCCTGCAGGGAGGACGACGTGTCCACACCGACAACACGCGACGACACACGCGGTGACACACACGACGACAAGGCCTCGGCCACGAGCGCCCAGCACCGCACCGGGCGCTGGATCGAGCACTGGGACCCCGAGGACAAGGCCCTCTGGGAGGACGGCGGACGCCGCACCGCCCGGCGTAACCTCGTGCTCTCGATCGCCGCGGAGTTCCTCGGGTTCGGCGTGTGGGCACTCTGGTCGATCGTCGTGCCGCAGCTGCCCGCGGCGGGCTTCGACCTGACCGTCGACCAGATGTTCTGGCTCATCTCCGTACCGAGCCTGGTCGGCGCGACGCTCCGCATCCCCTACACGTTCGCCGTCCCGGTCTTCGGCGGCCGCAACTGGACCATCGTGTCCGCGCTGCTCCTGCTGCTGCCCACGGGCGCCATCGCCCTCACGGTCGGCGACCCGACCACGCCGTTCCCCGTGCTGCTCGGGGCAGCGGCGCTCGCGGGCTTCGGCGGTGGAAACTTCGCGTCGTCCATGGCGAACATCTCGTTCTTCTTCCCCGAGCGCGAGAAGGGCGCGGCACTGGGCTGGAACGCCGCGGGCGGCAACATCGGCACGGCGGCGGTGCAGCTCGCGGTGCCGCTCGTGATCGTGACCGGCGCGGGGGTGGCGCTCGAACGGGCCGGCCTGATCTTCATCCCGTTCATCCTGCTGGCCGCGTTTCTCGCGTGGCGCTACATGGACAACCTCACCGAGGCGAAGGCCGACCCGCGGTCGTTCGCGGTGGCGACCCGGAGCGCGCACACGTGGGTCATCAGCTTCATCTACATCGGTACGTTCGGGTCGTTCATCGGTTACGCGGGGGCCTTTCCGACGCTGCTCGCGTCCCAGTTCCCCGAGGCCGCGCTGTCGCTCGCGTTCCTGGGAGCCCTCGTGGGGTCGGTCGCGCGGCCGCTCGGCGGCGTCCTCGCCGACCGGGTGGGCGGCACGGTGGTGACGCTCGCGTCCTTCGCGGTCATGGCCCTCGGTGCCGTCGGCGCGATCATGGCCCTCGGATCGGGCAGCTTCGCGCTGTTCTTCGGGTCGTTCCTCGTGCTCTTCGTCGCGACGGGCGTCGGCAACGGCTCCGTGTACCGGATGATCCCCGCGGTCTTCCGGGTGAGCGGCGGGACCGCGAAGGCGGCGGCCGGGTGCATCGGCATCGCCGGCGCGGTGGGTGCCTTCGGCGGGTTCCTGATCCCGCGCGGGTTCGCGCTGTCCACGACGGTGGCGGGCTCGATCGTGCCGGCGTTGTGGCTGTTCGTCGCCGGGTACGCCGTCATGGCCTTCGTCTGCTGGTTCGTCTACGGTCGCGGCGCCATGGCCGAGGCGCGGGTCTGAGCATGGTCACCTCCTCAGGCGCCGGCCCCGCGGTCCGGGTCGACTCGCACTGCCCGTACTGCGCCCTGCAGTGCGGGATGTCGCTGACCCGACCTCCGGCGGGCGAGCCCGGTGCGAACAGGCCGGGCACGCCGGAGGTCCAGCCTCGTGACTTCCCCACCAACCGGGGCGGCCTGTGTCAGAAGGGGTGGACGTCGGCAGCGGTGCTCGGGGCGGCCGACCGGCTCGTCACCCCGCTGGTCCGGGGCGCGTCCGGTGAGCTGGAACCGACGAGCTGGGACGTGGCGCTCGACCTGGTCGCGACCCGGCTCGGCGCCCTGGCCGCCGAGCACGGACCCGAGGCGGTGGCCGTGTTCGGGGGCGGCGGCCTCACCAACGAGAAGGCGTACGCGCTGGGCAAGTTCGCGCGCACCGTGCTGCGTACGCCGAACATCGACTACAACGGGCGGTTCTGCATGGCGTCCGCCGCGGCGGGGATGAACCGGTCGTTCGGTGTGGACCGCGGGCTGCCCTTCCCGCTGGCCGACGTCGGGGGAGCTCAGGCGGTGCTCCTCCTCGGGTCGAACCTCGCGGAGACCATGCCGCCTGCCGTGCAGCACCTCGCCGGGGCGCGGGCGGCGGGCGGGCTCGTCGTCGTCGACCCGCGGCGGAGCGCGACGGCCCGGCTCGCGGACGCCCCCGCGGCGGATCAGCCCGCCGAGGGCGTCCACCTCGCCCCCGTGCCGGGCACCGACCTCACGGTGCTGCTCGGGCTGCTGCACGTGGTGCTCGCGGAAGGGCTCGCGGACGGGGAATATCTCGCCGAGCGGACCACCGGGTTCGACGACGTCGCCCGGTCCGTCGCGGGCTGGTGGCCCGAGCGGGTCGAGTCCGTGGCGGGCGTGCCCGCCGACGAGCTCCGGCGCGTGGCCCGGCTGCTGGCCGCCGCGGCCCCGGTGCACGGCGGCGCGGGCGCCTACGTGCTGACCGGCCGCGGCGTCGAGCAGTCGACGCAGGGCACGGCCACCGTCACCGCGGCGATCAACCTGGCACTGGCACTGGGCCTGCCGGGCAGGGGCGGGTCCGGGTACGGCGCCATCACGGGGCAGGGGAACGGGCAGGGCGGCCGGGAGCACGGGCAGAAGGCAGACCAGCTCCCCGGCTACCGCAAGATCGACGACCCCGCGGCGCGCGCCCACGTGGCGGCGGTCTGGGGCATCGACCCGGAGACCCTTCCGGGCCCCGGCCTCCCGGCGGTCCAGCTCCTCCGCTCCCTCGGCGCCCCGGCCGGCGACGCGGAACGGCCGGGCGGCCGGGCCGGCCCCAGGGCGCTGCTCGTGCACGGGTCCAACCTCGTGGTGAGCGCACCCGACGCGAGCAAGGTCGTGGGCCGCCTGAAGAGCCTCGACCTGCTGGTGGTGTGCGACGTCGTGCCCAGCGAGACGGCGCAGCTCGCCGACGTGGTGCTCCCCGTGACCCAGTGGGCCGAGGAGGAGGGCACCATGACGTCGCTCGAGGGGCGCGTCATCCGCCGCCGGGCCGTCGTGGCGCCGCCGGGCGAGGCCCGTTCGGAGCTGTGGGTCCTCGCGGAGCTCGCCCGACGCCTCGGTGCGCCGGAGTCGCTCGCCTTCCCGACCGATCCGGCCGCGGTGTTCGACGAGCTGGCACGCGCCTCGGCGGGCGGCCCGGCGGACTACTCCGGGCTGTCCCACGCCCGGCTCGACGCCGACGAGGCCGCGGGCGGCCCCGGCCTGTTCTGGCCGGTCCCCGCAACCCCCTCCGACGTGTCAGATCTACAGGTCACCGGAGTGACGCACACGTCTGACACGTCCCGGCATCCCGGGACGCCGCGGCTGTTCCTCGAACGGTTCGGCACCCCGGACGGGCGGGCGCGGATGGTCGCCGTCGACCACGTGGGCCCGAGCGACGACGTGCGTCCGGACGCGCCGTTCTACCTGGTCACCGGGCGGGTGCTGCAGCACTACCAGTCGGGCGCGCAGACGCACCGCGTCGCGGAGCTGGAGCGGATCGTGCCCGAGCCGTACGTCGAGCTGCACCCGGTCCTGGGCTCCCGCGCCGGTGTGCCCGACGGCGCCCGCGTGCGGCTGACCAGCGCGCGCGGCCGGGCCGAGGCGACGGCCCGCTGGACCGACACCGTGCGCCCCGACACGGTCTTCATGCCGTTCCACTGGAGCGGCATCGGGTCGGTCAACCAGGTGACCACGGACGCCACCGACCCGATCTCCGGGATGCCGGAGTTCAAGGTCTGCGCGGTCGACGTCTCGGCAGTCACACCACAGAAGGAGCCCTCGACATGAACCTACGTGTCCCCGTGAAGATCGTCGTGGTGGGCTTCGGGATGGTCGGCTCGCGGCTGGTCGACGAGCTGCTGCGTCGCGAACCGGAGGCTTTCGACATCACCGTGCTCGGCGCGGAACCTTATGAGCCGTACAACCGGGTGCTGCTCAGCGACGTGGTGGCCGGGCGTACCGAGATCGGCGCCATCACCATGCCGCTGCCCGACGGCGCCCGGGTCACCGTGCTCCGGGGCGTCACCGCGACATCCGTCGACCGCGAGTCGCGCATGGTGACCGCCGACGACGGCACGACGCACGCCTACGACCACCTGGTGCTCGCGACCGGCGCGGCGGCCCGCATCCCGCCGATCCCCGGCCTGCGCACCGCCGACGGCGGACTGCCCGCCGGCGTGCACGCACTGCGAAACCTCGACGACGCACGGGAGATCGTGGCGGCCACCGCGAACGCCCCGCGTGCCGTGGTGGTGGGCGGCGGGGTGCTGGGGCTGGAGGCCGCCGTCGGGCTGGCGGGACGAGGCCTGAGCGTGACACTGGTCCACAACGCCGAGTCGCTCATGGAGCGCCAGCTCGACCCGGCGGCAGCGGACGTGGTCCGGGCGGGCCTCGAGGCACAGGGCGTCACCGTGCTGCGGAGCTGCCGGTCCAAGGAGGTGCTCGTGGCGGGTGGGCGGGCGGTGGGCATCCGGGTCGAACGTCAGGCCGGGCCGCGTGACGTCGAACCGCGTGACGCCGTGCCGCGGGACGAGGTCGTCGCCGCCCGGCTGATCGTCGTCTCCGCGGGGACGGTGCCGGAGACAGGTCTCGCCGCCGCGGCCGGGCTGACGACCGAGCGCGGCGTCGTCGTCGGCCACGACCTCGCGAGCCCCGACGACCCGCGGGTCCACGCGATCGGCGACTGCGCCCAGCCGCCGGCCGGCTCGCGTGGGCTCGTCGCGGAGGGCTGGGACCAGGCGCGTCGCCTGGCGGAGCTGCTCGTCTCCCTGGTGGAGCCGGTCACACCGCCCACCCTGTCCCACCTCCGCCTGCCGAGCGCCGCGGCCCGGCCCAGCATGGCCGTGCGGCTGGGAGCCCTGCTGGCGGGCGGTGCCACCAGCCGTGCACAGTCGGACCGAGGGATCGACACGCGGGGGACCGACGTCGTCAAGGTCAAGGGCGGTGCGCTCAGCGTCACCACGATGGGGGTCTGCGGCCCGTCGCGGCCGCACGGTGACGCACAGCGTGCGGTGCGCCTCGCCGACCCGGCGGCAGGCCGGTACGTCGAGGTGGTGGTGTCGGACGGCATCCTCGTGGGCGCCACGTGCGTGGGCGACCCGCGGGTCGCCGCCGACCTCACGGCCGCCTACACCCGCCGTACGCCGGTCCCGCTGGACCCCGCGTTCCTGCTCCTGACACCGGTGATGCCGACGGCGGCCCCGGCGACCTCCCCCGAGCACATGCCGGACGACGCGGTGGTGTGCCGCTGCAACGGCGTGACCAAGGGCGACATCGCCGACTCGTGCGAGGCGGGCGCGCACACGGTCGACGACGTCGCGCGCGACACCCGGGCGACGACGGGCTGCGGCTCCTGCCGGGACGCGGTCTGTGGCCTGGTCGACTGGCTCCGGGAGCGTGAGGACGCGGTTCCGGAGCCGGCGTGAGCGCCACCCAGCGATTCGGCCCGTACATCGCGACGAAACCGGGCCCCATCGCTGGGTGACCGCGCAAACGGGGGTATAGGCATCACCTATGACCTCTGCTGTCTTTTGGTCTTTGCTTCCCGTTCTTGGGTGCTCATACCGTCAATGGCGTGAACACAATGCAGAACACGTCAGCATTTTCTGGTCTCGCCGGTCAGCGGGCACTCGTCACCGGTGGCTCTCGCGGCATCGGCGCGGCGATCGTGCGCCAGCTCCTCGAGGCGGGTGCCGACGTCCTGGCCACCGCCAGGTCGACTGCGTACACGCCGCCGGACGGCGCCGCGTTCGTCACGGCCGACATCCGGACCGAGGCCGGCACCCAGGCGTTGGCCCAGGCCGCGCAGGAGACGCTCGGCGGAGTGGACGTACTGGTCCACAACGCGGGCGGAGCCCAGGCCAACGCGGACGCCAGCGCGCTCTCGATCAGCGACGAGGGCTGGCTCGACGCGCTCGACCTGAACCTCCTGGCCTCGGTGCGGCTGGACCGGCTCCTGGTCCCGGCGATGCGGGACCAGGGCTCCGGGGCGATCGTGCACATCTCCACGGCCGCGCTCCTCCCGCCCGTGCCCACGTTCGCGCACTACCAGGCGGCCAAGGCAGGCCTGGAGACGTACAGCCGGGCGCTCGCGGCGGAGCTGGCCCCGTCCGGGGTCCGCGTCAACGCCCTGGCCCCTGGCCGGACCGCCACGCCGGGCGGCGAGGCGACGCGGAAGCGCTGGGCGAGCGACGACGCCGGATCGGGCGCCGTCGACACGCCGCCGCTGGGGCGGGACGGCCGGCCCGAGGACATCGCGAACGCGGTGCTGTTCCTCGTGTCCGACAAGGCGAGCTGGATCACCGGGACCCATTTCAACGTGGACGGCGGGGAATACCCGCGAGGCTGACCTGGGAAAAATTTCCCTCTCGTTCACCACAGGAAACAAAGGAAAGCCGGTATGGGCAGGTACATCGGAAAGAACACGGTGATCACGGGCGGCAGCAGCGGCATCGGGTTCGCGATGGCGAGGTTGCTGGCCGACGGCGGGGCCCGTGTGCTGATCACGGGCCGGTCCGCGGCGGCCCTCGACGCCGCGCGGGACCGCCTCGGGGCGAACGCGATGGCGGTCCGGGCCGACGTGGCGTCGCTTCCCGACCTCGAGACCCTGGCCGGCCGCGTGCGGGACGAGCTCGGCACGGTCGACGCCCTCTTCGTCAACGCGGGCATCTCGGTCCCCACCACCTTCGGGTCGACGACGGAGGAGGAGTACGACGAGCTGTTCGCGGTCAACGTCAAGGGCGCCTTCTTCACGGTGCAGCGGCTCGCCCCGCTCCTGAGCACGGGCGCCGGCGTGGTCCTCACCACGTCGGTCGCCGGGTCCGTCGGCATCGTGGACACCAGCGTCTACGCGGCGGGCAAGGCGGCGCTGCGCTCCATGGCACGCACCTTCTCCCGCGAGCTGCTGCCGCGCGACATCCGGGTCAACGCGATCAGCCCGGGCCCCGTCGACACCGGAACCCTGGAACGCACGATGACCAAGGAGGCCGCCGAGCAGTTCAAGGCGGAGCGCGCTGCTACCAACCCCATGCGGCGCTTCGGCACACCTGAGGAGATGGCCGCGGCGGCCGCGTTCCTCGCCTTCGACGCCACCTACACCGCGGGCGTCGAGCTCGCGGTGGACGGCGGCGCCACGCAGCTCTGATCGCCCCGAGGCGTGCCGCCCGGCACGCCGGGGACCCGACCGAAAGGATTCCCCATGCCTGTCCACGCATCGTCAGCGGTCGTGCTGCGCGCGCACCGTACGGACCTGACCCAGCGCCCCGGCTCACTGCTGGAGGTGGTGCCCGTGGAGCTGCCACCTCTGAGTGATGGCCAGGTGCGGGTGGAGAACAGCCTCCAGCAGATCATCGCGGCCGCGGGCGACCTCCTGTTCGAACGGCCCCAGCTGCCCGTCCCGCCCTTCCAGGTCGGCGAGCCGCTCTACGGCCCGGCGATCGGCCGGGTCGTCGAGTCCCGCGCCGCGGGCCTTCCGGTGGGCACCTCCGTGCTCCACCTCGCGGGCTGGCGCGAGCACAGCACGCTCGGCGCCGCCGAGGTCTTCCCCGTGCCCGACGGCGTCTTCCCCGGTCCCGAGTACCTGCTCAACCAGGGCGTGCCCGCCTACCACGGCATCGTCGACATCGCGGAGGTCGGCGAGGGCGACGTCGTGCTCGTCAGCGGAGCGGCCGGCGGCGTCGGCTCGATGGCGGCGCAGATCGCCAAGGCCCGGGGCGCAGCCGCGGTGATCGGGATCGCCGGCGGACCGGACAAGGCGCGCTTCCTCGTCGAGGAGCTCGGCCTCGACGCCGCGATCGACTACCGGTCCGAGAACCTTGACGACCGGCTCGCCGAGCTCGCCCCCGACGGGATCACCGTGTTCTTCGACACCGTGGGCGGTACCCAGTTCGAGGCCGCGATCCGGCACGCGGCGCCGGGTGCCCGGTTCGCCCTGTGCGGCGTGCTCGCCGGGCAGATCGGCGGTGGCGACGGTGGGTTCCCGCGCCTGGACATCATGACGGCGCTCGTCAACGAGATCCAGATCCGGCCCTTCTCGACCAAGCACACCCCCGACCAGATCCAGGCCTGGAACAGCCACTACGCCCGGTGGTACGCCGAAGGCCGGATCACGTTCGCGCACACGCTCCTCGAAGGCGGCCTCGAGCGAGCCGTCACCGCCCAGGACGAGCTGCATGCCGGGGTGCATCGCGGCAACGTGATCGTGCGGTTGGCCCGGTAGTCGGCGGCGCCCCTTTCCTCTCGCCGGTCAGGCCACCGACGAGAGGGAAGCGGACCGGGCCCAGGTCTCCTGGTGCAACAGCTCGAGCAGGGCGGTCTCCGCAGGGCCGGCGTCGCGCCGGAGCACCGCGACGACGGGCTGCGACACGGCAGGGAAAACGGGCCGTGCCAGGTGCTCGTAACCGTCGGGCACCGCCGAGGCAGGGACGAGCGTGACCCCCAGCCCGTGGGCGGCCCAGCGCGCGGCCGTCGCCGTCTGGGACACGCGGGCGGCGGTGGCCGGGGACAGCTCGTTGTTCCGCAGCACCTCCCGCAGCACCCCGTCGAGCGCGCTGTCGCGGTCGAACCGCACCCAGGGCTCGCCCGCCAGCTCGCGCAGGTCCACCCGGTCCGCTGCGAGCTGCCGGTGCCCATCGCCCAGCACCGCGACGAACTCCTCCTCGCCCAGGTGGTGGGCGTCGTCGGGCGTCTGCTCGCACTGCGCCATCAGGGCGAGATCCAGCACACCACGGCGGCCGAGCCGATCCATCTCGGCGGAGCTCGGCTCCTCGAAGACGGTGACCTCCAGCCGCGGGAAGCGGCGGCGCAGCGCGCCCAGCGCGCGGGGCAGCTGTCGGGTGCCGAAGCCCAGCTGCGCCGAGACCACCAGCTCGCCCACCAGATCGTCGGCGCCGGCCCGCGCCATGGCCGTCGCCCGGCGCGACGCGTTCACCGCGACTTCCGCCTCCCGCAGGAACGCGCGGCCGACCATGGTGGGCACCAGTCCGGTCGGGGTGCGGGCGAACAGCTTGACGCCCAGCTCCCGCTCCAGTCCACGGATCTGCTGGGACATCGACGGCTGGGCGACGTGCAGCAGCTCGGCCGCCGCCGTCACCGAACCCTCCTCGGCGACGGCGAGGGCGTACTCGTACTGGCGAAGGCTCATCGGTTCTCGTCCCGTTGGTGCGGCGGACGGCGTCCACCGAGTGGTCATCGTTGCGATAGCAACCGCTACAACACGGAAGGAGGCGTGCGTACTCCGTGGTATGCCTGCGGACGCACCAGCGTCGTCCCCGGGTACACGCAGGGGCCTGTGTGACCCGACCGACAGGTTGGATCACGTTCCCTCGCGCGTGGATTGCCGACGACGGTACCCTGAATGTTGGTAACTTCAATGTTACTAACATCGATGGGAGTGAGGTGGGCGGATGTCGGGGTACGTCGAGCGGCAGCGGCAGACCGCTGAACTGCAGCACCTGTTCGACCAGGTGACCGGAACGACCGATCGCCCGGGTCGGGCAGTCCTGATCAGAGGGCGGCGCCGCGTCGGCAAGTCGCGCCTCGTCGAGGAGTTCGTCGAATCGGCCGGGGTGCCCAGCGTGTTCTTCACGGCGTCCGGCCGGTCGATCAGGGACGATCTCTCGGCGTTCGCTGAGGACGTTGCGACATCGACGTTGCCTGGTGCGGACCTGTTCGCGGGGGACCCGCCATCGAGCTGGGACAACGCCCTTCGTCTGCTCGTAGCTGCGCTACCGGCGGACGGACCATCGATCGTGGTTCTGGACGAGCTGCCCTACGTGACGTCCGCAGACGATGGCTTTGAGGGGGTGCTGCAACGGCACTTCGACCGTGAGCTCAGCAGGCGACCTGTGCTCTTGATCGGGATCGGCTCCGACCTGGCAATGATGGAGGCGCTCAACGACTACGACCGGCCCTTCCACCAGAGGGCGACCGAGATGGTGGTGCCGCCGCTGTCACCCTCCGAGGTCGGGCGGATGCTCTCTCTCGAAGCCGGTGATGCTCTGGACGCCTATCTCGTGACTGGTGGATTCCCCTTGATCTGTCGTGACTGGGGGAAGGGCAATGACCTGTGGTCATTTCTCGAGTCAGCCCTCACGCACGCGACGTCGTCGCTCCTGGTCAGTGCCGAGCGTTCGCTGGCTGCCGAGTTTCCGGGTGATGTTCAGGCCCGTCGTGTCCTGGAAGCGATCGGACAGGGTCAGAGACGCTTCGGCGAGATCGGCTCGAAGGCCGGGGAGATCAAGAGCACGCCGCTCACCAGATCATTGGGGCTGCTGAGGGCAAAACGTGTAGTCACGGCAGAACGCCCGCTCGCGCTCAAGATGTCGGCCGACACGAGATATCGGATCGACGACCCCTATCTGCTGTTCTGGCTGCGCTTCCTCGGGCCGCATCTCGCGGAGATCGAACGCGGACGCGGCGACAGGGTCCTCAAGCGGATCCGTGACGAGTGGACACGATGGCGCGGTCGTGCGATCGAGCCGGTCATCCGGGAGTCGATCGCGCGGATGTCTCACGAGGACTTGCAGGTACCTGTTGACGCATCGATGGCGGTCGGAGGTTTCTGGAATCGCACCAACACCGTCGAGGTCGACCTCGTTCTGGCGGACAAGGAACCGGTTGCGAAGAGCATCTTCGGCGTCGGCTCGGTCAAGTGGACCACCAAGCCGTTCGGTGCCAAGGAACTCGGGGAGTTGGTAACTCACCGGAGCCAGGTTCCCGGCGCGCTGGACGATGGCACGCTAGTAGTGGTCAGCCGGAGCGGCGTCGATGATCGGGTCCGTGCTTCCGGGGCTGTTGTGCTCGGCCCTGATGAGCTGCTTGCCCAGTGGAAATGAGCTGTCGTGACGTGAACCCGCGGATTAAAAGTTCGCTGCCTGAGCGCGGCCGTCAGACAGGCAGCCGTGGAAGTGGTCGTTGTGGCTCCACGGGTGCCTGTCGTTGATCCGGCGGAGCCGGCGACCGCCGGCTCGGGCGATCGGGTTGGGCACGGTCCGGAGGTCCATGCGACTCCACGCTAGCGGTGCAACCTGGAATAAGAGCTCGCGCGGACAGGGGCCACAGGCCTAGCATCTGCAGCATGTCAGCCGCTTCGTGCTCGGCCGCATGCGCGGCAGTGACCAGGACGTCCCGCTAGCGGCGGGACGTCCGGCTCACAGCAACACCTCACCTGGAACGTCCAGTCGCTTCGTGACTCATCCGGAGCGGCCCTTCGTGCTGCTCGCAACTCTTCAGAGCGACGGAGCAACAGATGCGTCCAGGCATTTCCTCTTCTACCCGCGTGCACGGTGCCACCCCTGTGCGCGCATGGCTCGTGCTGTGCGCGATGTCCATGCTGCAGTTCTTCATCGCGGTCGACGTGACCGTGGTCAACATCGCGTTGCCCTCGATCGGCGCGGACTTCGGCGTCGAGGGCCACTCCCTGACCTGGGTCGTGGTCGGTTACACGATCGCCGGCGGCGGGCTGCTGATGCTCGGCGGTCGGCTCAGTGACCTTCTTGGCCGCCGCCGCACTCTTCTGGCCGGTACGACTCTCTTCGGCGCGGCTTCCCTGCTGGCGGGCCTGGCCCCGTCCTTCCCGGTCCTGGTCGCCGCGCGCCTGCTCCAGGGAGCTGGCGAGGCCGTCGCCCTGCCCGGGGCGATGGCGACCATCGTGCTGCTCTTCCCTGAGGGTCCACGCCGGTCGCGCGCCCTGAGCGTGTGGGCCGCCGTGGCCAGCTGCGGCCTGGTTCTCGGGTTCGCCCTGTCGGGGATCATCACCGCCCACCTGGGCTGGCGCTGGATCTTCCTGATCTCGGTGCCGTTCATCCTGGTCGTTGTCGTGGCCGCGCTCGTCCTGGTCCCGGCAGACCGGTCCGCGTCCCGGGAGCGGGTCCGACTGGACATTCCGGGCTCGCTCCTGCTGACCGCGTGCCCGTTGTTGTTCGTCTACGCCGCGGTCGAGGCGGGCGAGCCTGCGACCAGTCCGTGGGTGAGCGTGGCCGTGCTGGTCGGAGCGGTGCTGGCCGCTGTCGGGTTCGTGCGGGTCGAGTCGAGGTCGCCGAACCCGCTGGTCCCGCTGACGTTCTTCGCGGACCGCGCACGGCTGCGGGCGAACCTGACGACGATGCTGCTCAGTGGTGCGTTGTCGACCTCGTTCCTGCTGTTCACCTTCTACCTGCAGGACAGGCTCGGTATCGGGCCTCTGGGGGCAGGCCTCACGATGCTGCCCCTGGCCGTGGCGCTGATCGCGGCATCGGTGCTCGTGCCCCGGCTGCTGGGGCGCTGGGGCGCTCGCGCGTGCGTGCTGGTCGGGCTCGCGGCTGCTGCCAGCGCGATGGCTGTGGTCGCGCTCGTGGCCGTCCTGGGTGGCGGGGCGGCATGGCTGCTCCCGGCGATGCTGCTGATCGCAGCGGGCATGTGCTTCGGAATCGTGGGTCTGCAGTACATCGCGGTCAGCGGGACCACCGACGAGGACGCCGGGATCGCCTCCGGCGTCCAGCGAGCAGCGGACCAGCTCGGCGGAGCAGCCGGTGTGGCTGTCTACGTAGGTCTCGGGTTCGCCCCCGCCCTGCACGCCGGAGATCCGTTCGTGATCGCCGCGGTACTCGCCGTCATCGGGCTGATCGTCGGTGCCCTGGTCATCTCCCGCTCGCCGGCCACGATGCGCACGCCCAGAGTCTGATCCGCGCCTGACCCGAGCGCGCTCACCGGTCCTCGCGCAGGCCTGTGAGGAAGATGTTCGGCCCGGGTAACGACCGGCGCACCAGCGCGAAAAACCCGCGCCCTACGGTCAAGACATGGTCAATTCCGGCACATCCCAGCACCTTGTCGTGGTCGGCGGTGGCATGGTCGCGCAGCGGCTCGTCGAGGCGTTGCGCGCCCGGGACACCGCCGGCCGCTACCACGTCACCGTCTTCGCGGAAGAGCCCCGCGCGCCCTACGACCGGGTGGGGCTGACCCGCTGGTTCGAGGACGGCGCCGAGGGAATCGCCCTCGGCGACCCGGCCCTGTGGGTCGACCCGCACGTCACCCTGCACACCGACCGCAAGATCGAGTCGATCGACCGCGAGGCGAGGACGGTCACCGACCGCCTCGGCCACGTGCACGCCTACGACGAGCTGGTGCTCGCCACCGGCTCCAGCGCCGCGATGCCGCCCATCCCGGGCAACGACCTGCCGGGCGTCTTCGTGTACCGCACCATCGATGATGTTGCGGCCCTGCGCGGCTGGGTGGAGCAGAAGCGCAAGAGCTATCCGGAAGGCAAGCCGGTGCGCGGCGCCGTGATCGGCGGCGGCCTGCTCGGGCTGGAGGCCGCCGGTGCGCTCACGGCGCTGGACGCCCAGGCCACGGTTATCGAGTTCGGCACGCACCTGATGGGCGTGCAGGTCGACCTCGGCGGCGGCCAGGCGCTCAAGCGCCTCATCAACGGCAAGGGCATCGGCGTCCGCGCCGAGACGGCGACCAGCCAGATGAAGCCGCACCGCCGCACGGGTCACGTGGGCCGGCTCGACTTCGCCGACGGCGGCCGGCTCGACGTCGACGTCGTCGTGGTGGCCACCGGGGTGCGCCCCCGGGACGAGCTCGCCCGCGCGGCCGGGCTGCCGGTCGGGGAGCGTGGCGGCGCCGTCGTCGACCTGTCGTGCCGCACCGAGGACCCGCACATCTGGGCCGTGGGCGAGGTGGCCTGCATCGAGGGCCGCTGCATCGGCCTGGTCGCGCCGGGCAACACGATGGCCGAGGTGGTCGTGGACCGCCTGCTCGGCGGCCTCGCCGAGTTCCCCGGCGCGGACACCGCGACCAAGCTCAAGCTCTCGGGCGTCGACGTGGCGTCGTTCGGCGACGCGCACGCCCGGACCGAGGACGCCGTCGAGGTGGTCTGGGCCGACCCGGTGGCCGGCGTCTACAAGAAGCTCGTCCTGTCCGACGATGCCCGCACCCTGCTGGGCGGCGTCTTCGTGGGCGACGCCGGACCGTACGCCAGCCTGCGCCCGATGCTCGGCGCCGAGCTGCCCGGCGACGACCCCAGCGCGTTCCTGCTGCCGGAGGGTGGTGGCGGCGCCCCGAACCTGGAGCTGCCGGACGAGGCCAACATCTGCTCGTGCAACAACGTCTCGGCCGGGACCGTCCGGGGCGCCGTCACCGAGCACCGGTGCACGGACGTCCCGGGGGTGAAGGCCTGCACCCGGGCCGGGACCACCTGCGGCGCCTGCCTGCCGCTGGTGAAGAAGCTCGTCGACACCGAGCTGGAGCGCGCGGGTATCGAGGTCAGCACCGCCCTGTGCGAGCACTTCGACCTGTCCCGCGCCCAGCTCTTCGACGCCGTCCGGGTGGCCGACCTGCACTCGTTCAGCGAGATCGTGAGCCGGTTCGGGACCGGCCCCGGCCACCGCGGCTGCGACATCTGCAAGCCCGTCGTCGCGTCGATCCTGGCGAGCCTCGGCAACGGCCACATCCTCGCCGGCGAACAGGCCACGCTGCAGGACACCAACGACCACATGCTGGCCAACCTGCAGAAGGACGGCACCTACTCGGTGGTCCCGCGGATGCCCGGCGGCGAGGTCACGCCGGAGGGCCTGATCGTCGTCGGCCAGGTCGCCAAGGACTTCGGGCTGTACACGAAGATCACCGGTGGCCAGCGCATCGACATGTTCGGCGCCCGCGTGGAGCAGCTGCCGGAGATCTGGCGCCGTCTGGTCGACGCGGGCTTCGAGTCCGGGCACGCGTACGGCAAGTCGCTGCGCACGGTGAAGTCGTGCGTGGGTTCCACGTGGTGCCGCTACGGCGTGCAGGACTCCGTGGGCATGGCGGTCGAGCTGGAGCTGCGCTACCGCGGTCTGCGCTCGCCGCACAAGCTCAAGATGGGCGTCTCCGGCTGCGCCCGCGAGTGCGCGGAGGCACGCGGCAAGGACGTGGGCGTCATCGCGACGGACAAGGGCTGGAACGTCTACGTGGGCGGCAACGGCGGCCAGACGCCGCGGCACGCGAAGCTGCTCGCCGAGGACCTGACGTCGGAGGAACTCCTGCGCACCATCGACCGGTTCCTCATGTACTACGTGCGCACGGCCGACCGGCTGCAGCGCACCGCGCCCTGGATCGAGGAGGTCGACGGCGGCCTGGACGGCGTGCGCGAGGTGATCATGGCGGACTCGCTCGGCATCTGCGCCGACCTGGACGCCGCGATGGCCCGCCACGTCGAGCACTACGAGGACGAGTGGAAGGCCGTGCTGGAGGACCCGGAGAAGCTGCGCCGGTTCTCGTCGTTCGTCAACGCCCCCAAGGACGCCGACCCGACGCTCGCGTACGTCGAGGAACGCGGCCAGCGCCGCCCCGCGACGTCGGAGGAGCGCGCGGCCGGCGTGATCATCGCGGGCCCGAGGCTGGAGGTACGAGCATGAGCGTTCACGACGTGTCAGAAGCACAGGTCACCGGGGTGACCTGGGAGTCCGACAACTCGGGGGTGGCTCGGTTCGAGCCAGCCTGCCTGGTCTCCGAGCTGTTCCCCGAACGTGGGGCGGCGGCGCTGTTCGGGGACGTACAGGTGGCGCTGTTCCGGCTGCCCGACGGGCGCGTCTACGCCGTCCAGAACCTCGACCCGTTCTCCGGCGCGTACGTGATGGCGCGGGGGATCGTCGGCACGCGGGCCGGAGTGCCCACGGTGGCCGCCCCGGTCTACAAGCAGGTCTTCTCCCTGGTCACGGGCGAGTGCCTGGTGGCGGCCGACAAGGTCCCCCAGGGCAACCTGTCGCCGAACCTGGCGACCTACCCGGTCGAGATCCGTGCCGGCGTGGTCCACGTGGGGCTGCCGTGACCACCCCCGCTCAGTGCGGGATCTTCGCCCCTCCAGGAGGCCCTGAGGGGGCGAAAAGCCAGCACTCAACGAAGAAGGGGCGGGTGACGCTTGTCGGGGGTGGGCCCGGCGCGGTCGATCTCCTGACCGTGCGGGCCTGGCGGGCCCTGCAGGCGGCCGACGTCGTCGTGGCCGACCGGCTCGGGCCCGTCGAGATCCTCGCCGAGCTCCCGCCGCACGTCCGCGTGATCGACGTCGGCAAGGAGCCCGGCCGGCACCCCGTACCCCAGGAGCGCATCAACGAGCTGCTCGTCGAGCACGCCCGTGCAGGCGACCACGTGGTGCGGCTCAAGGGCGGTGACCCGTTCGTGCTCGGCCGGGGCGGTGAGGAGGTCGTCGCGTGCGTGGCCGCCGGTGTTCCCGTGGAGGTGGTGCCAGGCGTGACGTCCGCCGTCGCGGTGCCGGGCCTGGCCGGCATCCCGCTCACCCACCGCGGGGTCACCACGGCCTTCCACGTGGTCTCGGGCCATTGCGCCCCCGACCTGTCAGACCCTCAGGTCACCGGAGTGAACCGTCGGTCTGACAGCTCGGGACCGCTCGACGACGCAGCCCTCGCCTGTGTGCGGGACGGCGCGGCTACTCTTGTCGTACTGATGGGAGTGCGGTCCCTCGGCGCGATCGTGGCGCAGTCCCTGGCCGCCGGCGCCGATCCCGGAACTCCGGTGGCGATCGTGGAGAACGGCTCCACGTCGGAGCAGCGCGTCACACGGGCGCGTCTCGAAGAGGCAGCCGACGTGGCGTCCACCCGCGGCGTACGGTCACCCGCGGTCGTCGTCATCGGCCGCGTGGCAGCGGCAGGACTCCTGGTCGAGGTGGAGGGTACGAGTGAGCGACGTCTGGCAGGTGCCGGTGTCTGATGTCGCAGCGCCCGCGCACGCCCAGGCGACCCGTCCGGCACTGGGCCAGGTCATGGCCGGCGCCACGGTGCTCGTCACCGCGGAGCGCCGGGCCGGGGAGCTCGCCGCGGCGCTGGAGCGGCGGGGGGCCACGATCCGGCACGCGCCGGCGCTGAGCATGATCCCCCACGTCGACGACGAGACCCTGATCGCGGCGACCCGCGCGATCGTCTCCGCCCCGCCGGACGTCGTCGTGGTCACCACCGGGATCGGCTTCCGCGCCTGGATCGAGGCCGCCGACGCGCACGGCCTCGCGGAGCCGCTCCTCGGCCTGCTCGCCGGGACCCGGATCGTCGCGCGCGGCCCCAAGGCCCGCGGCGCGATCCAGGCGGCCGGGCTGCACGCGGACTGGGTCGCGGAGTCGGAGACCTCGGCAGAGGTGGCTGAGGTGCTGCTCAGCGAGGGTGTGCAGGGCCTGCGCATCGCCATCCAGCACCACGGCGCCGGTGCCGACGGGCTGGACGAGGTGTTCGAGAAGGCAGGTGCGCAGGTGGCGAGCCTCGTCGTGTACCGGTGGGGCCCGGCGCCCGACCCCGCGGCGGTCCGCGACTCGGTGCACGCCGTGGCCGACGGCGAGATCGACGCCGTGGTCTTCACCTCGGCCCCCGGAGCCGAGGCGTGGCTGGGGGTCGTCGAGCAGGAGCGGCTGCTCGACCGGGTCCGGGCACGGTTCGTCGATGGCGGGATGGTCGCTGCCGCCGTCGGGCCGGTGACCGCCAAGCCCCTGGAACAGCGCGGGATCGTGCCGCTGCAGCCCGAGCGCGGGCGGCTCGGGGCGCTCGTCCGGGCGCTGGTGGGCCACTACGAGCACATCGAGTCCGTGGCGCTGGGCACGGTCGCCGGCTCGCTGGTGATCCGCGCCCGTGTCGCGGTGCTGGACGGCAAGGTGTTGCCCCTGTCACCCACCGGGGTGGCCGTGCTGCGGCTGCTCGCCGCGGCCGAGGGCGACGTCGTGTCGCGCGAGGAGGTGCTGGCGGCACTGCCGGGCGACTCGCAGGACCCGCACGCCGCGGAGGTCGCGATCGCGCGCCTTCGCGAGGCTGCCGGGCGGCGTGACCTCATCCGCACGGTGGTGAAGCGGGGCTACCGCATCGAGCTGGCCTGAGCCCACGCCTCGAAAGGGTCCGGGCTCAACGGTCCGCTCCCTCCGTCCGTTACAGGCGGTGGGACGAGAGGAGACCGACATGGTCCAGTGGGAGGCCGAGCTGACGGAGCTCGTGACACGGCGCAGCGGCGCGCTGGTGGGATACGCGTACTCGCTCACGCGGGACAAGCCGCAGGCCGAGGACCTGGTGCAGGACGCGCTGGTCAAGGTCTACTCCAGGCTGCGCCGACCGGGTCTCTCCGGCGACCGGCCGGCCCGGATCAACCTGGACGCGCAAGAGGCGACCAACGCGGAGGGCTACGTGCGGCGCGCGATCCTGACCATCTACCTGGACGGGTACCGCCGGCGCAGCCACTGGTCCGGGCTGAAGCACCTGCTGGCCGAGGACGCCCAGTCGCCCGGCGCCGACCGGGTCGCCACCGCCCGCGTCGACGTGGGGGTCGCGCTCAGGCGGCTCTCGCCGCGGCAGCGCGAGGCCGTGACGCTGCGGTTCTTCGAGGACCTGACCGTGCCGCAGATCGCGGCGGCCCTCGGGACCAGCCAGGGCACGATCAAGCGACACCTGTCCGACGCGACGACCGCGCTGCGGGACCTGCTCGCCGAGGTGCCGGTGCCGGAGGTCGAGACGAGCCTGGACGAGCGGCTGGGCAGCGTGACGCGTGCGGTGCGCCGCCGCCGGACGGCGAAGGTCGGTGCGGTGGCAGGGGTCTCGATGGTCCTTGCCGTGGTGCTCGCCTACGGTGCGCTCGCCGCCGCGCCGTGGGTCCGGTCGGAGCCGGTGCCGCCGGCCACGCCGAGCCCCGACGCGGCGGCGGTCGGTGGGGGCTGGGCACCCTCCGGCTGGCGCCAGCTGGGCCCGGAGTTCCACTGCGGCATGGAGGTGACGGCGCTGACGTCGTCGTCCGACACCGTGCGGCTGGAGCTCACGGGCGACATCGAGGTCGCGGAGGGCGTCGAGGGGCAGGGCCCCTTCCTGGAGGCGCCCCTGCGGATCACGCGGACGGACGCGGCAGGCTCCGAGCTCGGCGGCATGGTGCCACGCCTCGTCTTCGCGCAGGACGGCCAGGTGGTCGACCTCGGCCCGGGCTGGAACGAGGGCGGGTACGACATGCCCGACGGCGGCGGGTCGGCCGACGTCGTCGCCGAGGCGGGCCCCGCCACCACGTGCGGGGCGTGGACGATGAGCATGTCGGGCTTCGAGTCGTACCAGGACCAGCGACCGGCCGGCACGTACGACGTGTACGCCGTCCAGGCGTGGGCGGCTTTCGACGGCCCGGACGACGAGTCCGGCACGTTCGGCCTGGCCGTCAGCGAGCCCGTCACCATGGAGGTCCCGGCGGTCGAGATGCCGGACGACCTGCCGGTAGCCGTCGAGATCCGCGACGGTTACCAGCCGCCGTGGCTCGAGGGGACCAGCCTCGCCTGCGGCGTCCACGCGTCCGACATCCCCGCGGGCCCGCGGGTGCCCGCCGAGCGGTCGGGCCTGCGGCTGGGCACCGAGACACCCGGTGCCTTCGGCGAGGGCGACGACGTGACGGTGACGTTCACGGAGACCGAGGGGCAGCCCGTCCACACGACCCGCACGCCGATCAGCGTGCTCTGGCTCAGCGGGGGGCGCGTGGTCGGCGTCGGCAGGGACGTGTGGTCCGAACCGACCGAAGACCTGCACGTCGACGCGGACGGCACGACGTCCGTCGTCGTACCGGTCGAGCCGGACCGGACGTGCCTCGCAGACCCGGAGGGCGGGATGCCGGAGTCGGGCTACGAGCTGTACGTGCTCACGGAGCTCGCACCCGGCTCGGGCGGCGAACGGCAGTTCGTGTCCGTCAGCACGCACCACCACTACAGCGTCACGGACTGACCGCCGCGGCGTCACGGGTGGCCGCAGCGTTTCGCGAGACCGGAGACCAACGAAACCTTCCCGGTGCGCGTCATGGTGGGTGTGGAGACGATGACAGCACACACGCACCGGGGAGGTGGCCATGGCGGGATGGGAGAACGAGCTCGATGAGCTCATGCGGGTGCGCGGCGGCGCCCTCGTCCGCTATGCCTACATGCTCTCGGGAGACCGTGCGCTCGCCGAGGACCTGGTCCAGGACGCACTGGTGAAGGTCTACTCACGGCTGCGCGGCCGGCCCGGCCGCTCCGGGACCGTCGGTGTGACCGCGGGCAACCTCGCGCACGACCTGGACTCCCCGTTCACGAACGCCGAGGGCTACGTGCGGCGCGCGATCCTCACCATCTACCTGGACGGCTACCGCAAGCGCCAGCGCTGGGGCGGCATCAAGCACCTCCTGGCCGACGACCCCAGCACGCGTGGCGCCGACCAGGCGGCCTCGGCCCGGGTGGACGTGATGGCGGCGCTCGCGCAGCTCGGCGCCCGGGAGCGAGCCTGCGTGGTGCTGCGCTACTTCGAGGACCTGACGGTGCCGCAGATCGCCGAGTCGCTGGGCACCGCCCAGGGCACGGTCAAGCGTTACCTGTCCGACGCGACCAAGAACATGCAGGAGATCCTGCGCCCCGACGACTTCCGTCCTGCCGAAGGGAGGGCCGCCCGATGAGCCGCATCGACCGGAACGAGAACCCGAACAACGACGACGACTTCCTGCGCGGCGCGCTCCACGGCGCTGCCGACGCGATGCCTGGTGCGGGGGTGGACGACCTGAACGTCTCATTCGGTGTGGTGCGAGACCGCGTCCGACGGCGTCGGGCGGTCAAGATCGGCGGTGCCACCGGCGCCGGTCTCGCCCTGGTGGGCGTGCTGGCCTTCGGCGCCACGCAGACGCCGCTGTTGGACCGGAACGAGCCGGTGCTCCCGGGCCAGTCCCAGAGCGCGACCCCGGAAGAGCCCCCGAGCCAGGATCCGGACGCTGCCCCGAGCGGGCCGTCGGCGACGAGCGTGATCCAGGACGGGTACGCCCCGCAGTGGATCGAGGACCTGGGCGCCGGCCTGACCTGCGGTATGCCCGCGGAAGACCTGGAGACGACGGCGCAGGGCTGGACGGCCTCGTCGGCCGGTGACGTCTACGCGCTGGCGTCCGACCAAGATGGTGGGTCCGTGCCGTCGTGGGGCATGTCAGCGCTGGTGGCGGGTAGTGAGGGAACGCTCGGCGTCCCGCCGGTCCTCGTCTGGAGCCAGGACGGCGTGGTCGTGGACCTGGGCCCGAATGTCTTCGACGGAGCCGGCCAGCGCGCGCCGCTGCTCAGCTCCGAGGCAGGTGACGTCACCGAGGCACAGGGAGGCGCGTACACGTCGTGCGCGCCCACCGAGACCGAGACCTATCAGACGCCGTTGCCCGAGGGCGACTACGAGGTGGCCGTGGTCGCGTTCCCCGAGGTTTCGTCCGGCCAGTGGGCGACGGCCGTGAGCGAGGCGGTCTCGGTCCGCGTCGACGCGGACGGCGCGCACAGCCTGAGGGGGCCGCGTGGTGGTGCGGGCACGATCGAGCCGCCGGAACCCGCCGAGGGCGAGCTCACCCGTCTCGTGCTGGACCGCAGCACCGACTGGGTCACCGCCGAGCAGACCCAGCGGGGGTACGTGACCACCGGCACGCCGTCGGTCACGGCACGGTGCGAGAGCACCGACCCGGGCGACGTGGTGCGGTACGAGGTGGTGCAGGCGTCCACCGACGAGTCGTTCGCAACCGACGAGGTTCCGTGCGACGGCGCTCCCTTCGAGTCCGCGGCGGTGGTCGGTGGCGGGGAGGAACTCATCGGCATCCGCCTGACGAGCGTGCCTGACGGCGTCGCCCGGTTCTGGGCCGTGCTGGGACCTGGGGGCGGGGCCGGGAGCGGGGCCGGGGGTGGGAGCGGTGACGCCGCGGGCGGGTGCTCGGCGAGCAACCTCGACCTGGAGTACGACCCGGCGACCGCCCCGACCGAGGCTGCCGGGGCGACCGCTGCGGCCATCGTCGAGGCGGCGAAGGCGTGCGACTCCGACCAGCTGATCCAGCTCGCGACGGACGACAGCACCCAGCTCATGTTCACCGCGGAGACCCCGGAGCAGGTCTTCGGCCTGCCCGAGGTCGACACGCTTCCGTACGAGACGGTGGTGCGGCTGCTGGCCGGCACCGGGGGCGTCGTCAACGGCGGGGACCCCGGGAACGAGACGATCACGTGGCCGCGGGTCTCGACAGAGGAGTTCGCGGACTCGGACGAGGCCTGGGCGGAGGTCGTCTCAGCGGGCCTGCTCACGCAGGCGGAGGCCGAGATCCAGCGGGCGGACGAGGCGTTCGGGTACACGGGGATGGTCATCGGCATCGACAGGTCCGGCACCTGGCGCTATTACGAACCCAGCAGCCCCTGAGGTGTCAGACGCTCAGGTCACCCCGGTGACCTGAGCGTCTGACACGTCGGGCCGCTCTGCGCCGTAGCTCGCCAGGATCGCGTCGCTACGCCGGCGCCCCCAGCTCGCGAGACGTTCCCTGCCCCGGCGGGTGCGTCCGAGCAGGTGGTATCGCCACACGTTGAGCGGCAGCAGGTAGGCGTGTGCCCACGGCGGACGCAGCGGCAGGCCGAGCTCGCGCAGGCTGCGGGTCCCCAGGAACACCGTCAGCATCGACAGCAGGCGCTCGCGCTCCAACCGCGCCCGCCACGGCTGCCACCAGGACGGGCCCGGGTAGGTCCGGTCGGCCTGTGCGGCGACCACGGCCCGGGCAAGACGCGGACCGGCGTCCGAGATATCGGCCTGAGCGAGCAGCACGTGATGGTTCATGCGGTGCCGCGCCCACTCGTCGTCGACCAGGAAGTCGGGGTGCACGCCCATCAGGTGCCCCACCCACTTCCACAGGTGCATCAGGGCCTGGCTGTCCGACGGCGGGATGCGCACCCCGAGCGCCCGGCACCCCAGGATCAGCGTGCCGTCGAACAGCCCGAGCGTCGCCGCCTGGTCCGCCTGGTTGATCGGCAGGCCCCAGCGCGCGGTGTCCCAGCGGCCGGGCCGGTCGAGGAACGACGCGTTGACCAGGGCGTGCATCGCCCGGACCTGCACCGTGGCCCGCCAGGCCGGGGCGTAGGGCCGGAGCGCCCCGGGCTCGGACAGCCCGACCGTCCACTCCTGCGTCTCCGCGAGCCGGCGCAGCGTGTTCCCGGTCAGAGCACCGGTTGCCGCGAGCAGGTCGGTCGGTCCGCCGAACCGGTAGCCGCCCACCAGCGAGAGCTGGAGCAGCACGTCGCCCGCGTTCTGGCCCAGGCGCCGCTGCACGGCGGCGCCCTGCTCGACGAGGTCCCAGTCCACCCAGTCGGGCACGGTCGTGACCTCGGCGAGGAACTCGCGGAGCGCCCGCGGCGCTGTGCTGAGTTCGGTCGGTTGCACGGGTGCTGCGCTGAGTTCGGTCGGTTGCACGGGTGCTGCGCTGAGTTCGGTCGGTTGCGCTGACTTCGGTCGGTTGAATGACCGATCTCGAGGCAACGGACCGATCTCGCCGTCCGGCCCGTGCAAGGGACCGATCTCATTGCTGACCCCCGCCCCCGGCCCCCGTCCGGCCAGCGCCGCCCGGAGCTGGGCATGGGTCACCCGCCCGGGTGCCCCGGACGGGAGTCGCATCGCCGCCGCGAGCGCCGCACCGGCGTCGTCCGCCTCGAGGAACGCGCGGCCGATCCGGTCCATGAGCGCCTCGTCCACGCCGCGTGCTCGCCCGAGCAGGCGCAGGGGCCGGCCGATCCGGACCCCGCGGGCCTCGGCGGAGCGGAACCGGGTGGGGTACGCGGGCGCGCCGGGCCGCCCGACGTCGTTCGCTGTCTCCCCGCGCACCATGTCCCCATCCTGACCCGCGAGCGCCGAGGACCAGAACACAAGCCAGTACCGAGCGCCCAACGGTTCCGGGGTGTGGTGCGTCCTAGGGGGTGAAAGCCAGGGAAGCACTGGCGGACGCGACCGGTCGTAGACGGTCACACCAAGGAGGCGGACGATGAGCAACGACGACAACCACGAGCTGGGCGGCGGTGCGGTGGAGCTGGGTTCGACGGCGGTGCGAGCCCGCACGACGGGGCGCCGGACGATCCGGAGGGTAGCCATCGGCGGCGGTGTGCTGGCGCTGGCCGGAGCCTCCGTCCTGGGCTCGACGCAGCTCGCGGCGGCCGGTCTGCCAACGCAGGTGCCTGCTGGGTCGGGGCAGTCGGTGTCGGCCGAGCTCCGTGACGCGGACCAGCCCGAGCTCCTGGCCGGCACCGGGCTGGAGTGCGGGGCGAACTTCGCCGGTCTCGACCTCGCGACGACGGTGCGTCTGGACGCCACCGGCGACCTGACCACCGAGTCCGTGCACTACGAGGGCGAATGGTCCACCTACTCGTCCCTGCCCCTGCGGGCGGCCGACGCCGCGGGTGCCGACGCGTCGGAGCGTGGCCTCAACTCGCCCACCCTCGTGTGGGTCGACGAGGAGGGGACGGTGGTCGACCTCGGCGGCTGGGACGAGTACCCCATGTACCTCGCGCACGAGGACACCGGGCCGCAGGCCCAGGAGGACGGGACGTCGTCGTGCGCCGCTGACGGCGCCGACCAGTGGCTCCCCGACGGCACGTACGACGTCTACCCGATGACCGTCGAGTACTCGACGAGCACCCTCGTGGCCGGCGACGCCCTGTCCGCGACGATCGTGGACGGGAAGCCGCGGTGGGCTCCGGGCAGCCAGGAGGCGCCGGTGCCCTTCGACCTCCCGGGCGACCCCGACGAGACGCTGGTCCCCGACCATGCGCTCGGCAGCGTGGTGGTCGACCGGACCGGTACCTGGGAGCGCCGGGACACCTACCGGGTCGTCCGGCCGGAGGCCGACCTCGTCGAGGGCGAGCGGTACGAGCTCCAGGCCCGCTGCACATCGTCCGACCCGGCCGACAAGGTCACGTACCGGCTGGTCGGCGCGTGGGGTGACGTCACCGGTGAGATCCCGTGCGACGGCCACGACATCACCGACGGGCCGTGGGGCTACTCGCACCCCGTCGTCCCGGGCAGCCCCACCGGTGTCGAGCTCACCGACGTGCCCGACGGCGTCGCGCTCGCCTACGCCCGCCTGGCGCTCGCTCCCTGACCCTGCGCCGGCTGTGAGCGTGACGGCTGCGTCCTCGTGCCCGTACCGGGCGCAACGGTCACGCTCACAGCCAAGAGGGAGCGGACATAATGGGGCGGTGACTGTTCCGACATCGCCCATCCAGCCCGCCGTCGTCCCCGAAGAGGCTCGCGCCCACACCGAGGACCTCGGCGCGTTCGTGACGGCGTCGCCGTCGTCCTACCACGCGGCCGAGGAGGCGGCGCGGCGCGCGCAGGAGGCGGGCTTCACCCGCCTCGCGGAGGACGCCGCGTGGACCGTGACCCAGGGCGGGCGCTACGTGGTGGTGCGCGACGGCTCGGTCATCGCGTTCACGGTGCCCGACGGCGCCGGTCCCACCACGGCGTTCACCATCGTGGGCGCCCACACCGACTCCCCGAGCTTCAAGCTCAAGCCCCGGTCGACCACGCACGGCGCAGGCGGCTGGTGGCAGGCGGGGGTCGAGGTGTACGGCGGGCCGCTGCTCAACTCCTGGCTCGACCGGGAGCTGGAGCTGGCCGGGCGGATCGTCACCCTCGACGGCACCGAGCACCTGGTGCGCACCGGTCCGATGCTGCGGATCCCGCAGCTGGCGATCCACCTGGACCGCGGGGTCAACGACAACGGGCTCACCCTGGACAAGCAGCGGCACACCCAGCCCGTCTGGGGGCTCGGGGACGCGGAGGGCGCCGACGTGCTGGGGGCGCTCGCGGCGGACGCCGGCGTGGACCCGGCGACGATCGGCGGGTACGACGTGGTGCTGGCCGACACGCAGCAGCCCCGCACGTTCGGTGCCGGCCAGGCACTGTTCGCCTCGGGGCGTCTGGACAACCTGCTCTCCACGCACGCGGGCCTGACGGCGCTGCTGCGGGCGTCCGCCGGCTCGACCGCTGGAGGCTCGATCCGGATGTTCGCCGCGTTCGACCACGAGGAGATCGGCAGCGCGTCCCGCTCGGGCGCCGCCGGACCGTTCCTCGAGGAGGTCCTGGCGCGCGTCTCGACGGCCCTCGGCGCGACGGCGGAGGAGCGCGCCCGCGCGTTCGCCGCGTCGCTGCACGTGTCGTCCGACGTCGGGCACGCGGTGCACCCGAACTACGTCGAGCGCCACGATCCGGCAAACCACCCGGTGGCAGGTGGCGGCCCGATCCTCAAGATCAACGCCAACCAGCGCTACGCCACGGACGCGCACGGCGCGACCGCGTGGAGCCTGGCCTGCTCGACGGCCGGCGTGCCCACCCAGGAGTTCGTCTCCAACAACGCGCTGCCGTGCGGCTCGACGATCGGACCGATCTCCGCGACCCGTCTGGGCATCCGCACTGTGGACGTCGGCGTACCAATTTTGTCGATGCACTCGGCGCGCGAGCTCACCGCCGTCGTCGACCCGTGGTACCTGGCGCGCGCCATGGAAGCGGTCCTCCTCCGCTGAACCGTCGAATCCTCCCGGAACCGGGTGGATGCGCCGCTAATCGGAGTGACCTGCGCTTACGCATGTTTCGTTGGTTCTGTCCCGGTCTACAATTGGCGTAATTCGGGCACTAGTTGGACGTTTGTCCAAAAAAGATCTGGGCTGACCTGCGAAAACGTACGGTCTAGGTTGCCCGTTGGTCTGGAAGAAAATACCTAGTACGGTCCGGATGCATGGACCTCAGGGGGGTGATACCACTGTGGTCATCCGAGCCGTGAACTCGGCAAAAGAGAAATGCCGGACCTCAGGAGCCCCCGTTGCCTCGTGCCACCGTTCGCACTTGTGCCCGATGCGGTTGTGTACTCAGCCGTTACAACTCCGAAGCACGGTGCGCCGCGTGCCGGCGCACCGAGTCAGTTCCCGTAGTCTCCCTCCCCAGCGTGCCCACCCGGGTCTGGCAGGACGAAGCGGTCCGGGCGGCGCTCGCCGACTGGGACTTCGGTCAGGTCAGCCGCATGGTGCGGCAGCTCGTCCCCCTGCGCCAGGAGGACGTGGCGGCCCTGACCGGGCTGAGCCAGTCCTACCTGTCGATGCTCGAGTGCGGTGACCGCCGGCTCACCGACGTCTCGCGGGTGGTCCAGTTCCTCACCGGCCTGGGCACGCCACCGGACCTGGTCCGGCTGCCGCTCCCCGGCATCAGCCCGCTGCCCGACGCCGCGCCGGCGCGCACCGCCGTGTCCGGTCAGCCGGCGGCTCCGGAGCCGGTCACGCCCACGGCGCCCGACCCCACGCTGCCGTGGACGGCGGACCGCATGCTCACCGCGCTCCGCCTGGCGCACGTCGCCGACAACACGGCCGACTGGCTGCCCACGGACGCCAACGGCCCCGTGTCGGCCACCGCGATGAGCGACGCGGCGGGGAGCGAGACGCCGCGTCCGGCGTCCGGCATCGCCCTGAACTCGATGATCCAGCGCTGGGACGCCGAGCAGGCCGAGCCGCTGCGCCGTGCGACGGCGGGCACCCGCGTCTCCCACGAGCTGTGCGGGCACCTGCAGGGCACGCTGGACGAGCTGCGGGTCATGGACAAGGGTTCGGGCAGCGGGGCGGTGGCCGACCTGGCCCGCGCCCACCTCGCCCTGGTGGTCCGCGTCCTGGAGCGCAGCACGTACGACGAGGTGACGGGCCGCCGGCTCACCGCCGTCGCCGCCGACACCGCCACGCAGGCCGGCTGGTTCGCGTTCGACGCGGGGCGCCCGGACGCGGCACGCGCCTACATGCTCGCCGGGCTGCGCGCCGCGCACGCGGCGGCCGACGACCGGCTCGGCGCCGGTGCCCTCTCCTACCTCGCGATCCACGGCTACTCCAGCGGCGACCCGCGGGACGCGGTCCGCGCCGCGGAGGCGGGCCGACGCCGGATCGCCCGCCTCGACGCGCCGCACCTGTCGGCGACGCTGCTCACCCGGCAGGCGCGCGGCCACGCCGCCGCCGGCGAGGGCGAGGCGGCACGCCGGGCGCTCGGCGAGGCCTCGGAGCTGTGCGCCCGCGGACGCGGGGAGGACGACCCGCACTGGCTGTACTGGATGAACGAGGGCGAGATCCACGGACAGTCCGGGTCGGCGCACCTCGCGCTCGGCAACACGGCGCGCGCCGTGGAGAGCTTCGGCCACGCGATCCAGGCGGAGCGCGCGGGCGAGCGCCGGACGCACGGGCTGTTCCTGAGCCGGGCGGCTCAGGCGCACGCCAGGGCCGGCGACCTCGACGCCGCGTGTGCCACCGGCGACGAGGCGGTGAGCATCGCGGAGACGGTGCAGTCGGCGCGGCTGCGGGAGCACCTGCGCGACCTGTCGGCCGACCTCCGCCGTGGCGGGTCGTCAAGGCGGTCAGGGGTGGGTGCCCGGGTGCTGACCGAGCGGATCGCGGCACTCGCGTCGTGACCGCACCGGCCACCTCCCGCGGTGCGGCCAGAGCCCTCGTGCTCTGGGACATCGACCGGACGCTCGTCTACGTCGGTGAGGTGGACCGGACGGCATACCGGGAGGCGTTCGCCGAGGTCGTCGGCCGACCCGCCGAACGCCTCCCGGCCAAGGGCACCGGCGTGACCATGCCGCTGGCGATCCGCGGGCTGCTGGAGGACAACGGTGTCGGCGCGCGCGAGGCGGACGAGCTGCTGCCGCGCATGCTCGAGGCGGTCCCGCTGCGGTTCGCCGCCCACGCCGAGGACGTACGGCGGCTCGGCGTCGTGCTCCCCGGCGCCATGCAGGCGCTCAAGACCGTCGCGGCCGAGCCGGACCTGGTGCCGACCGTCGTGACGGGGAACCTCGAGGCCAACGCCCTGATCAAGCTCCGTGCCTTCGGCATGGACCAGTACGTGCACGCCGCGCTGGGCGGGTACTCGTCCGACGACGCGCACCGGCCCGCGCTCGTGGCCGTCGCCCAGCGCCGCGCGGGCGACCGGTACGACCACACGTTCGACGCAGCCAACACGGTCATCGTCGGGGACTCCCTCGAGGACGTGCGCACGGGGCTCGAGGGCGGCGCGCACGTGGTCGGCGTGGCCTCCGGCACGACGTCGGCGGACCGGCTCGCCGAAGCGGGTGCCGACGTGGTGCTGCCCGACCTCACCGACTCCGCACGGCTGCTCCAGGTGATCCGGGTGCTCACCACCGAGGACGAGGCGCGGTAGGCACGACCGGTACGGGGTGCGGAACACCCGGTGCCACGACATAGTGACCGTCATCACATGTGGGTAGACTCTGGTCTCTTCCCGCCATCGACGTTGCCGGCGGGACGCAGAGGCCTTGTACGGGTCAACCCCGTGCAGGGCAACACACTTTCTGGGGGACCTCCCCGGAGCTCGTCGAGGAGGACGAATGCTCGAAGACGGCATTGTTTTCGGCGCAGGCAGCTACACCACGGTGGCGGTGATCGCCCTCATCGCGGCCCTCGCCCTCGGGTGCGCGTTCGTGCTGCGCCGCCAGGTGCTCGCCGCACCCGATGGAACCGCCAAGATGCAGGACATCGGCCAGGCCGTGCAGGAGGGCGCCTCGGCCTATCTGAAACGACAGTTCCGCACCCTCGTGCTGTTCGCGGTCGTGGTGTTCGGGCTGCTCTTCCTGCTGCCCGGTGACGGCGGCGTGCGAGTGGGACGCTCCATCGCGTTCCTGTTCGGCGCCGGGTTCTCCGCGGCCATCGGCTACCTGGGCATGTGGCTCGCGGTGCGGGCGAACGTCCGCGTCGCCGCGGCCGCCACGCGCCCCGGCGGCCGGGCCGAGGGCGCCCGGATCGCCTTCCGTACCGGCGGCGTCGTCGGTATGTCGGTGGTGGGCCTGGGTCTGCTCGGTGCGGCGCTCGTCGTGCTCGTCTACGACGTGGACGCGCCCGCCGTGCTCGAAGGCTTCGGCTTCGGTGCCGCGCTGCTCGCCATGTTCATGCGGGTGGGCGGCGGCATCTTCACCAAGGCGGCCGACGTCGGCGCCGACCTGGTCGGCAAGGTCGAGCAGGGCATCCCCGAGGACGACCCGCGCAACGCGGCCACCATCGCGGACAACGTGGGCGACAACGTCGGCGACTGCGCGGGCATGGCCGCAGACCTCTTCGAGTCCTACGCCGTGACCCTCGTGGCCGCGCTGATCCTCGGCAAGGCCGCCATGGGCGAGCAAGGTCTCGTGTTCCCGCTGATCGTCACCGCGATCGGCGCGTTCGTCGCACTGCTGGGCGTGTTCATCACCCGGGTGCGCGGGAGCGAGAGCGGCCTGGCCGCGATCAACCGCGGGTTCTACGTCTCGGCGATCGTCGGTGCCGTGCTGGCCGGCATCGCTGCCTTCTCGTACCTGCCGTCCTCGTTCGACCAGGTGCCCGGTACCGCTGACCTCTCCGGCGTGACCGCCGACCCGCGCGTCGTGTCCGCGCTCGCCGTCCTCATCGGTGTGGTGCTCGCCGGCGTGATCCTCTGGGTGACCGGCTACTTCACCGGCACGGACAAGAAGCCGACGCTGCACGTGGCCGCGACCTCCCGGACCGGCGCGGCGACCGTCGTCCTCTCCGGTATCGGCGTGGGCTTCGAGTCCGCCGTCTACACGGCGGGCATCATCGCCGCGGCGATCTGCGGCGTGTTCCTGCTGGCCGGCGGCTCCGTCCCGCTCGCGCTGTTCCTCGTCGCCCTCGCGGGCTGCGGCCTGCTCACCACGGTCGGCGTCATCGTCGCCATGGACACGTTCGGCCCGGTCAGCGACAACGCGCAGGGCATCGCCGAGATGTCCGGCGACGTCGACGAGGAGGGCGCCCAGATCCTCACCGACCTGGACGCCGTCGGCAACACCACGAAGGCGATCACCAAGGGCATCGCGATCGCCACGGCGGTGCTCGCCGCCACCGCGCTGTTCGGCTCCTATGCCGACGCCGTGTCCCACGCGCTCGCGCAGGTCCAGAACGTCGGGACCGGGCTCGTGACCTCGATGCTCAGCTACGAGATCATCTCGCCGGTCACCCTCGTCGGCGTCATCCTCGGTGGCGCCACCGTGTTCCTGTTCTCCGGTCTCGCCGTCGACGCCGTCACGCGTGCGGCCGGCGCCATCGTGTTCGAGGTGCGCCGCCAGTTCCGCGAGCACCCGGGCATCATGACGTACGAGGAGCGCCCCGAGTACGGCAAGGTCGTCGACATCTGCACCCGGGACTCGCTCCGCGAGCTCATCACCCCGGGCCTGCTGGCGGCGTTCGCTCCCATCGCGGTGGGCTTCGGGCTCGGCGTCGGACCGCTGGCCGGGTTCCTGGCCGGCGCCATCGGCACCGGTGTGCTCATGGCAATCTTCCTGGCCAACTCGGGCGGTGCCTGGGACAACGCGAAGAAGATCGTCGAGGACGGCAGGTACGGCGGCAAGGGCTCCGACGCCCACGCGGCGACAGTCATCGGGGACACCGTGGGTGACCCGTTCAAGGACACCGCCGGCCCCGCGATCAACCCGCTGATCAAGGTGATGAACCTGGTGGCGCTGCTGATCGCTCCGGCGGTCGTGGCGATGAGCGTCCCGGCCGACGCCAACCACACGCTGCGCATCGGCATCGCCCTCGTGGCGGCGGCCGTGGCCTTCGGCGCGGTCATCTGGTCGCGCATGCGGGCCTCTCGCGTGGACGCGGAGCAGCAGGCGGAGCAGGACCGCGCGGAAGCGGTGGTCTGACCCCGAGGTAGTCATGAGGCGAGGTAGTCAGCCAGCTCCACCCGGCTGACTACCTCGCTGCATGACTACCTCGGCGGGGTCGGTTACTGGCCTGTCCGGCCGTCTATGCACTCGCGCAGCAGGTCCGCGTGGCCCAGGTGGCGCGCGTACTCCTCGATCATGTGGACCAGCACGTCGCGGACCGGGATCTCGTCCTCGCCGCGCCACACGGTGCGCCCCAGGTACTCCTCGGGCAGCGCCGCCAGCCAGGCGTCGGCGTCCCGGACCTCACGACGCCAGCTCGCCCAGGCGTCCTCGACCATCGCGGGGTCCGCGACGACGTCGTCGAAGTCCGCGTCGGGGTTCTCCGGCGTCTTGCCGAACAGCCTGGGCAGGTCCGGCTGCTCCTGCAGGACCCGCTGGAACCAGCTCTGCTCGACGTGCGCGAGGTGCCGCACCAGTCCGAGCAGCGAGAGGGTCGACGGCGGCACGGACCGCCGTGCGAGCTGCTCGGCGTCGAGCCCCTCGCACTTCATCTCCAGCGTGATCCGGTAGTGCTTGAGATAGTTCCACAGGGTTTCCTTCTCCCCGACCGGCTTCGCCAGCGCCTCGCGCGGGTCGTCGTCCGGGTCCGTCCACATGTCGGGGTAGACGGTTGCCGAGGTCCAGCGTTCGGTGGTCATGACCCCAGTGCACCGGCGGTCGCGGGCCTGGTCAATGACATTGCCGGCGGCGTCGTTCCGCGGTCCGCGAGGGCCTGGTCGTGAGGCCTCCGGTCCCGCCGTTCCCGTCCGCCCGGGCAATAGGCCAGAATTGGCCGACTTGCCCCTGGGGAGGCACCTCTTGCTCGTTCGTTCTCGTTCGCTCACTGCCCTGACCGGCGCTGCCCTGACCGGCGTGGCGCTCGCCGCGGGCTCGCTGACCGCGCCCGCCGCCGCCCAGCCCTCCGGCGCGCCGGTGAACGGGCACACCGTCGCCGGGGTAGCGGTCGCGCAGCTCGGCAGAGGCGTCGAGGCCGACGTCCTGACCGGGCCCACGGCGGAGAGCCTGGAGGCGGCCGACCCGCCGGGTCCGCTGACGCCGGGCGGGGGCGCCGACCTGCGCATGCCGGCGTCGTACCCGCACCAGCCCGAGCTCCGCGTCTTCCCGGCCGACGACTCGGACGCCACCGACCGGAACGGGACGGTGGGCCACGCGGACCTCGCGCCTCGCCTCACCCGGCTGATGGAGCGGAGCGACCGGGTGTCGACGCAGGTGGTGGGCCGGTCCTCGCAGGGACGCGACCTCTACCTCGTCACCGTGACCGCGCCGGAGCGTCGCTCCGAGACCGCCAGACAGGCCGCGTGGCGCGAGAAGATCCGGGAGCGCCCGGAGCGTGCGGCGCGCGACCGTGCCCTCCGCGCGGGGTACAAGGCGCCGATCTGGGTCAGCGCGAACATCCACGGCGACGAGTGGGAGGGCACCGACGCGGCGCTGCGGGTCATCGAGCGCCTGTCGCGTGCGGACGACGACGCCACGAGCCACCTGCTGGAGCAGCACCGGATCACCTTCAGCCTGACGCTCAACCCGGACGGCCGCACCGACGGGACCCGGTCGACGGCGCTCGGCCTGGACGCGAACCGCGACATGATCACGCTCGCCACGCCGGAGGCGCGCTCGTACGTGCGCACGGCGCAGGCGGTGCAGCCGTTGTTCACGGCGGATTTCCACGGGTACACCGACGTGCTGCAGGTCGAGCCGGCCGGCCCGCCGCACGGCGAGAACCACGAGTACGACCTCTTCCTGCCGCACGGCTACGCGATCGCGCGCCAGGTGGAGGACGACGTCGTCGCGGCGCGGATCGACGGCAACACCTACTTCGAGCCGGCCAGCGGTGCCGCGGTCGCGCGGAACACGGGGTTCATCAAGATCCCGTACCGGGACACGCCGTCGGGCTGGGACGACTACCCGCCCGTCTTCACCGCCCAGTACGCCTCGCTCCAGGGTGCGGTGACCAGCACGGTCGAGCTCCCGCTCGGCCCGACGGGCCGCACCACCACGCGGGCGGACGCCGCGGTCAACACGGAGGTCGCCGTGACGACCATGACGGCGATGATCGACTACGTCCACACCCACTCCGACGCGATGCTCGCCGACCAGGTCGAGCTGTTCCGTCGCGGCGTCGCCGGCGTGCCCAAGGTTGCGCTGACGAGGGAGAACGTCGACCAGGTACCCGGCCCCGACGAGTGGAAGGCGCTCTGGGACGCCGCCGACGACCAGGAGGCCGTGCGACTCCCGCGCGCGTACGTGCTCCCGGCGGGTCCCGGCCAGCGGTCGGTGAGCGACGCGGAGGACCTGGTGGACGCGCTGCTGTTCCACGGCATCGAGGTGGGCCGCCTGGACGGCCCCGCGCACGTCGACGGCACCACCTACCCGGCCGGTTCCTACGTGGTCGACCTGCACCAGCCCTTGCGCGGGCTGGCGGCCTCGCTGCTCGCGCGCGGCGCGGACATCTCGGCCAAGGTGCCTGCCATGTACGACATCTCGGCCTGGTCGACCGCCTACCTCTGGGGTGCGACGGTGACCCGGGTGGGTGCCACCACGGACGGCCCCGTCGGTCGGACGGTCCCGGTGGACGGTGCCGGCCCGCCCGGCAGCGTCCCGTCCGGGGCCCGGTACGCGGGCTTCGACGTGGCAGGCGTCAGGGATCACCGTGCCCTGAACGACCTCCTGGAGCAGGGCGTGCCGGTGCGGCTGACGGCGGACGGGCGTGCCGTCGTCGGACCGCGGGGGCTGCAGGCGGCCCGCGCCGTGGCCGAGCGGCACCGCATCGGTTTCGAGGCCGTCGCGCGGGCCGAGTACGCCGCCGCGGAGCGGGCCGAGCACGTGACCGTCGCGTACGCGGGCAACCAGGACGACCGGCTGTCGCTCCTGGAGCTCGGGTTCGACGACCTGGTCCCGGTCTCCGCTGCGGGGATCGAGGCCGCAGCCGCTGGCGGCAACGCCGTCCTGGACGGCGTCGACGTGCTGTGGGTCGGCTCCTCGCTGGACCTGCCGGAGGGTTCGGTGGGCCACGCCGCCGTCACGTCCTGGTTGCGCGACGGGGGCGCCGTCGTCGGGCACGGAGCGGGTGCCTTCGCGGCCGCCGAGGCGTACGGGCTGGTGAGCGGTACCGCCGTGACGGGCGATCCGGCGGGCAACGGCATCATCGCCACCAGGTCTCCCGGCGCGGTGCTGGCCGCCCACGGGCAGGCCCACGGCTTCGTCTACCCGGCCGTCTGGTTCACGGACCTGGGCACAGGCACGGCCGCGGAGCTGACCTACGGCAGCTTCCTGGCAGGCCACTGGCCCCGGCAGGGGGCGGTGGGCTCGACGGGCCCGGGACATGACGCCGCCATCGGGCAGGCGGCGGCCGTATCCGGCAAAATGGGACAGGCGCGGGCGTTCGTGTTCGGCACCTCGGTCTTCTTCCGTACCCACCCCCGGGGTGGCCTGAGCCAGGCGGCGACGGCCATCCACTGGGCAGCGCTGTGACCTCGGTGGATGTCGCGATTCCGTGACATCCAGCAGCACCAGGGGTCTGTGGAGAACCAGGTGCGGGACGCTATCGTCTGCGGTGTTGTGCTCCCAACGCTCCGCGGTCCGCGGGTGCCGACGAGAGCCCCGACGCAGGAGCCCCCCTCGTGGGAGACCCGGAGCAGGAGAAGGTCCCGTGAGTGCCGACATCGACCCGACCGAGGCCATCCCTCAGGTCACGGCCGAAATGATCGCGAAGGCGCCGGCCCAGCCGGCCGCGCCCACCGCTGAGCCCACAGCCGAAGCCGAGCCGACGCCGGCACCCGGAGCGCGGGAGCGTCCGGTCGCCGAGCAGCCGGCAGCACCGGACGCGGTGCTCCGCGACCAGCCGGGCGCCTCGGCCTTCGCCCCCTCGGAGCCGTACGGCGACCGGCACACCTCAGCCGGGCACATCGCCGCGGGGCACCTCTCCTCGCTCGTGCAGATCCCCACCGTCTCGTCCTGGGACCTGCTGTACCTCGACCACGAGGCGTTCAGCAGGCACCGGGCCGCGCTGGCGACGTTCTACCCGAGGGTGCACGCCCTGCAGAGCGAGCCGGCGGGCGACCACGGCCTGCTCTACCGGTGGCCGGGCCGAGGGCGGGAGGACGTGCTGCACCCGTACCCCGTGGTGCTCATGGCGCACCAGGACGTGGCACCGGTGCAGGTGGCGGACTGGCCGGCCAACCCCTTCTCCGGCGAGATCCGGGACGGGGCGGTGCACGGCCGCGGCACGCTCGACGACAAGGGCGGGCTCGTCGCGGTGCTCGAGGCCGTCGAGGCCCTGCTCAACGACGGTTTCGTGCCGGAGCGTGACATCTGGCTGTTCTTCGGCGCCGACCAGGAGGCGGCGGGCCAGACCGCCGGGATCGCCGTCCGGCGCCTGTACGAGCTGGGCGTGCGGCCCTGGCTCGTGATCGACGACGGCGGGGGCGTGGTGACCGACGCCTTTCCCGGGGTGGAACGCCAGGCGGCCATGGTCGGGGTGGCGGAGAAGGGCCTGGTCGGGATCAACCTGTACACCTCCGACACGGGTGGCCACGCGGCGACGCAGGGCAGGCGGTCGGCCACCACACGGCTCGCTCGCGCGGTGACCCGCGTGACCCGGCGCCGGTTCGCGGCACGGGTCAGCGCGCCGACGGCCGACATGCTGGAGCGGGTCGCCCCGAGCGCCGGCGGTGTCAAGGGCCTGGGTCTGAGGGTGGCGACCAGGCTCGCCTCGGGTCCGTTGCGCAAGGTCGCCGCCTGGATGGTGGCGGCGGCCGGACCGGAGGCCTCGGCGCTGGTCCGCACCACGGTGGCAGTCACCGAGCTCGAGGGCAGCGCGGGGGCGAACGTCGCCGCGTCGTCGGCCCGTGCCCGCCTCGACGTCCGGGTGGCGCTCGGGGAGACGGTGGACCGGACGGTGGCGCGGGTGCGGCGCGCCGTCGGGGACAAGAAGGTCGAGCTCCAGGTCGTGGAGAGCAGCGAGCCAAGCGAGGTCTCACCCGTGGACAGCCAGCAGTTCACGCTGCTCGGCGAGGCGATCGGCGCGTCGTACCCGGACGCGGTGGTGGTCCCGTACGTGCTGCCGAGCGCTACCGACGCGCGTACCTTCACCCCCATCAGTGACCACGTCTATCGGTTCAGCCCGTTTGCATTGTCGCGGGCACAGCGGCAGTCGATTCACGGGGTCGGTGAGCATCTGAGTGTCGATTCCCTGGGCCGCGGAGTGCATTTCTACCGTGAGGTGCTGCGCAAGATCCCGGGCTGACCTGCGGGTTCAACAAATCGCCGAAATTGGACTAAGTTCTCCCTTTACGTCAGTGAGGGGGACGTCCATGAGCAGCTCCGCCGTACCACCCGCAGTGCCGCGTGGCTCGCGCTCGCCCGTGAACGTCAACGTCCACACGTACCCCGCGCAGCTGCAGTACCCGCCGCGGTCCTATCTCGTGTTCGCCGTCCTGGTGACGATCTTCTGCTTCTGGCCCACGGGAATCGTCGCCCTCGTGAACGCGCTGCGCGTCAATTCCCTGTGGAAGACGCAAGAGCACGACAAGGCCCGAAAAGCATCTCGCCGCGCGCGCAACTGGGGTCTCGTGTCGCTCGCCATCGGAATCGTCGTGCTGGTGGTCGTGGTGTTCTGGGCGAGCATCACCTACCTGAGCGGGTAGCAACTTCACCCGCGGTTCGCGGCGTATCACACGGTTGCCCCTCCTGTCCCGGTGGGACTTGCGGGTAAAGTTCGCGGCTATGAGTGCGACACGGCGCAAGGGCTCGCGGGGCGGTCGTGCTGCGTCTCGCGCCGGCGGCCCCCCCGCAACCAATGCGCTCACCTGGGCGGAGAGTCTCGCGGCGGGCGAGCCCGCCCCCGGTGCCAGCGCCCTGGAGTGGGCCGAGGGGCTCACGGAGAAGGACCAAGCGCCCACCCCGTGGGGGAGCGGCGCGACCGCCGCACCCGCGGACCCTGCCGCCGACGAACCGGGCGGTACGCCATGGGGGCCGGTGCCGACGCCCGCCGTGCCGGAGGGCGAGAGCGACGGCGACGCCAACCCGTGGGGGTCCGTTGCGGCCGCCGAGCCGGCCGTGCCGCGCGGCCGCGGCAAGAACGCCGGTGGAAAGAGCGGCAAGGGCGGCAGGTCCCGGTCCAAGGGCAAGGGTGCCAAGACCGTCGCGAAGGACACGCCCAAGAGCGAGCTCACGCCGACACCCGCTGCCGGCTTCCCGCTCGTCCCGGCGACGGCCGCGGGGCAGGGGGGCGACAGCGCCGAGGCCGCGTCCGCGCCGCTGCCACCCGACCTTCCGACCGAGGTCGCGCCGGACGGCGCCCCGTCCGCCGCGCCGGACCAACCCCACCCCGCCGACCTCGCGGACGGGCCCGCCGCCCCCGCCAAGACCGAGTCGCGGAAGGCCGGCAAGAAGCGCGGCAGGAGCCGCATCTCGGCCCCGAGCACCGCGCAGCAGAAGCGGATCAGGAAGACGCTCCGTCGCGGGCTGCCCAAGGCGCTCGACCGGCCGCTCGTGCTCGTGCTGGCCGGTGTGACCGCTGGAGTCCTCGGCCTGGGTACCGGCTGGGGGACCACCCTGTTTCAGGGGGACGACGTCGTCTCGGACGCCGACGCCGCCTCGTGCGCGCAGACCCAGATGGCGTGGACGCAGGCCGCCAACGCGCAGTCCGCGATGGTCGAGGACCAGCCCGAGACGCTGCGCAGGGGATTCATCAACGCCCGCAACGCCATGGAGGGCGTGACGCCTCCGGAGCCCATCGCGCAGGACTGGGCGGTCGCCTTCACCTACTACTCGACGGTGGCCAACAACATCGAGAAGGTCAAGGAGAACGACGGCCCGGCGGTGAGCTCCGCCGTCGGCGGCGCGCAGGAGGGACTCGACACCAAGGCCATGGTCGAGTCCTTCGAACGGGTGCAGCAGTACGTGGCGTCGAACTGTCAGGACTAGGCCGTCCGGCCCGCGTGGTGGGGGCCAGGGGTCTGCAGGCAGGATAGGCCCGTGCACCCTCCTGTGACCGATCCAGACCTCGTCGCCTCGCTCCGTGCCGACCTGGTCTCCGCCGCTTACGACGTCGACGGCGTCGAGGGCCTTCTGGGGCCGCTCGCCGCGGCCGCGTTGCACCGGGAGCAGGCGCTGCCCGCTCGTCGGGCGGTCGCCGGGGCGGTCGGCGGCAGGTCGCCGTCGGAGCACGACCCGCTGGCCACGCTCGTCGGCCTGTTCCTGCTGGGCGCGGCCGTGCCCCGCGCGGCGGTGGACCGGGCGCTGCCGGCCGTGGGGACGGCGGGCGCCGAGCGGCTCGGCCTGGTCGCGGCCCAGGGCGCCGGCGACGACGACGAGGTGCGTGCCGCCGTGGACCTGCGCCCCTACTCCTCGGTCGACGCGGTCGGCGACGCGCGCTGGTGGCTCGCGTCCGACCTCGGCGAGCTGGCGACCGGCGGCCGGCTCGCCACCGACCACGTGCTCGGCGCCGGTGGGGCGTCCCTCACGCTGGCGCAGGTGACGGTGCGCAACCCGACCGGGCGCGTGCTCGATCTGGGCACCGGCTGCGGCATCCAGGCGCTGCACGCGGCGCGGCACGCGCGGCACGTGGTGGCGACGGACGTGTCGCGCCGGGCGCTGTCCTTCGCGGGGTTCAACATCGCGCTGAACACCGAGGCGGGAACCGTGCCGGAGCTGCGGCACGGATCCATGCTGGAGCCGGTCGCGGGGGAGCGGTTCGACCTCGTGGTCTCCAACCCGCCGTTCGTCATCACCCCGCACGCCGGGACAGCGGGGCGGGCGGTCGCCGAGGCGATCGGTGACTACGAGTACCGCGACGGCGGCCGCGCGGGCGACGACCTGGTCCGAGACCTGATCCTCGGCGTCGGCGACGTGCTCGCCCCGGGCGGGACGGCTCAGCTCCTCGGCAACTGGGAGCACCGCGGGGGTGAGCCGTGGACCGAGCGGGTGGGCGCGTGGCTCGACGCCGCAGGCCTGGACGGCTGGATCATCCAGCGCGAGGTGCTCGACCCCGCCGAGTACGCCGAGACGTGGATCCGTGACGGCGGCACCACTCCCGACCGTGAGCCGGACGCCTGGGCCGCCGCGTACGGCGCGTGGCTCGACGACTTCCGGTCCCGGGACGTCGAGGCGGTCGGCTTCGGGCTCGTGACCCTCCGGCGCCCGGCCTCGGGGCAGGTCACGCTGCGGCGCCTGGAGGAGCACACCGGCTCCGTCCGACAGCCGCTCGGCGCCCACATCGCCCGCAGCCTCGCGGGGCACGACTGGCTCGCGGCACGCGACGACGCGGCGCTGGCCGCCGCACGGCTCGTCACCGCGGCGGACATCACCGAGGAGCGCTACCTGACCCCCGGCGCGGCCGACCCGAACATCGTGATCCTGCGCCAGGGGGACGGGCTGGGGCGCGGGGTGCAGGCGTCGAGCCCGCTCGCGGCCCTCGTGGGGGCCTGCGACGGGGAGCTGACGGTGGGGCAGATCATCGGCGCGCTCGCCGCCCTGTTCGACGTCGGGGCGGCCGACCTCGCCGCGGAGCTGCTCCCCGCCGTGCGTGGCCTGGTCCGGGACGGCTTCCTGGCGGAGTGAGGCGGCCTCCTCCGGCGCGTCGCGAGTGTCGTGTCCGTTTCGTGGGGGTAACGGTCGGTCGCTCGAACCGATAAATCTTGTTCAGAACAGAGACATCCGCGCCTATGACAGATATTTTCCACCGTGTGGAACTCGACATGCGGCACCTGAGGATGGTCGTCGCGGTTGCCGAGTCGGGCAGCGTCACCAAGGCGGCGGCCGCCCTCGGCATCGCGCAGCCGGCACTGACCGCGCAGCTCAACCGGATCGACCGGTCGCTGGGCGGCAACGTCTTCGTCCGCGACCGCTTCGGTGCGCGCCCGACCGAGCTCGGCGACCTGATACTCCGGCACGCCCGCGTGCTGCTCCCGGCCATGGCCGCCCTCGCCGACGACGCCGAGCGGCTGGTGAACGGTGACGTCGCCCTGGGCGAGACCGTCCGGATCGGCCTCAGCGGCACGGCGCTCGGCGGCCTGTTCGTCAATCAGCTGCACGTCGCCATCCCCGGCATCCAGGTCACCACGGCCATGCCCCACCTGGTGGACGACGTCGCGTCCCGGCTCGCTCGGGGCACCATCGACGTGGGGCTCGTCGGTATGTGCTCGGAGGCCTCGCCGCCGGCCGCGGTGGAGGTCGCCTGGACCAGGGTCTGCGCCGACCCGATGTTCGTCCTCATCGACGAGCACCACCCCTACGCGGGCAAGCCGGAGGTGTCGCTCGCGGAGCTGGCCGAGGAGCAGTGGCTCTGCGTGCCCTCGTACGGCTGCCTCGAGGAGTGCTTCGTGTCGGCGTGCGTCCGTGCGGGATTCACGCCGCGCGGCCTGGGCGAGGCCGAGTGGACCACCGCCGTCGACCAGGTGCGGGCCGGGCGCGCCGTCGCGCTCGTCGAGCCGGGGCAGCTCGACCCGCCCGGGGCCGTGACGGTCCCCCTCGCGGGTGCGCCGCTGCGCCGCACCCACTACCTCGGCTGGCGCAACGACGCCGACCTGCGGGTCGACCTCGAGGCCGTCGAGGGCGCGGCCCACCGCGCGCACCGCGACGCCGTCCGGCGCAGCCCGCAGTACGAGCAGTGGCTGGCGATGTACGGCATGCTCGGCTGACCCGCCCCCGCCCCATCCCCGCCTCGGCGCGTACGTAGTTTGCCCTCCATAGGAAGTATGTATGACCTGAGTGTGATCTGGGCGCGACGTCCACCTCCTCCTACAGTGTCGCTGCGGGTGAAAAATCGCCCGTGGGTGGACCTTTCACCCGCTCTACGACACAAGGAGTCGCTGGAGATGAGACGTACTTCCCTCCGGGGCGTCGCCGTGGCAACCGCCACCGTGGGCCTCTTTGCCGGCACCATCAACGCCGTCGCCGCTGTTGGACAGTCCGACGTCGAGACCGCCACAGCGGGCTACGCACCAGGCCTGGTCGCCGCGATGGAGCGCGACCTGAACCTGAGCACGACCGAGGCCGTGGCCCAGATCGAGGCCCAGGAGTCCCTGGCCGACACGCAGCGCAGCCTGGAGAAGTCGCTCGGCGCCTCCTACGCCGGAGCCTGGGTCGAGGGCGCCGACGCCCTGCACGTCGCCGTGACGGACTCCGCGGAGGCCGCCGACGTCCGTGCGGCCGGGGCCACCCCCGTCACGGTCGACAACTCGCTCAAGGCGCTCGACGCCTGGACCGCCGACCTCGACGGCGCGCTGTCGGGCTCCGACGTCACGTCGTACCACGTGGACGTGGAGACCAACGAGATCGTCATCGACGTCGTCGACGGCGCGACGGCCGACGTCAGGGCCGCCGTGGCCGAGGCGGGCGTGCCCGCCGCCGCGGTCACCCTGAACGAGGCCACGGAGCGGCCCCGGACCTTCGCCGACGTGATCGGCGGCGAGGCCTACTTCATCGACGGCAGCTCGCGCTGCTCGGTCGGCTTCGCCGTCACCGGCGGGTTCGTCTCGGCCGGCCACTGCGGCTCGGTGGGCTCGTCCGCGAGCGAGCCGTCCGGCACGTTCGAGGTCTCGGAGTTCCCGGGCAGCGACTACAGCTACGTCTCGGTCGACTCGGACACCCCGGTCGGCGTGGTGGACGACTGGAACGGCGGCACCGTCGCCGTCGAGGGTTCGTCGCCGGCCGCCGTCGGCGCGTCGGTCTGCCGGTCCGGCTCCACGACCGGCTGGCACTGCGGCACCATCGAGGCGCTCAACGCCACGGTGAACTACGCCGAGGGCAGCGTCTCCGGTCTCATCCAGACCGACGTCTGCGCGGAGCCGGGCGACTCGGGCGGTTCGCTGCTCGCCGGCTCGCAGGCCCAGGGCATGACCTCGGGCGGTTCGGGCAACTGCTCGTCCGGCGGTCAGACCTTCTTCCAGCCGGTCGGCGAGGCGCTGAGCGCCGCTGGTGTCTCACTGCTGACGAACTGATCGACAGGTCCGAGGCGGGTAGGGGCATCCCCTACCCGCCTTCGGCATGCCCGCATATCGCTCAAATATGTCCTAATCGGTATCTGGGAGTTACCTGAAAGCGACCCTACGCTGTGCCGCACTGGGTGAATTCATTGCCCCGACGACAAGGAGTCGCTGGACATGAGACGAACATCCTTCAGAGCGATCACCGTGGCCACAGCCGCTGCGACGCTCCTCGCCGCCAGCATCACCGCCGCTACCGCAGCCACTGCCGCCGGTTCTGACAGGCCCGAAGCTGCCGACTACGCACCGGGCATGGTCGCCGCACTGGAGCGCGACCTCGGCCTCACCACCACGCAGGCACTCGCCCGGCTGAAGACCGACGAAGCGCTGTCGGAGAAGCAGCTCACCATCGCCAAGTCCCTCGACAAGGGCTACGCGGGCGCCTGGGTCGACGGTACCGAGCTGTTCGTCGCCGTGACCAGCGCGGCAGGGGCCGCAGAGGTGCGCGCCGCCGGCGCCACGGCCGTCACCGTCGACACGTCGCTGGACCAGCTCGACCGGCTGGCCACCCGGGCCTACCAGGCCGCTCCGGAGGCCAAGGTCGCCGCCACCTATGTGGACGTCGAGTCCAACTCGGTGGTCATGGAGGTGGCCGAGGGCGCGAAGGGCTCCGTCGCCGCCGCCGTCGCACGGGCCGGGATCTCCGCGGGCTCCGTCTCCGTCGTCGAGGTGGCCGAGACGCCTCGCACCCTCATCAACGTGATCGGCGGCAACGCCTACTACATCGGCGGGTCCCGCTGCTCGGTCGGCTTCTCGGCCACCGGCGGATTCGTCACCGCCGGGCACTGCGGCTCGCGCGGCGCCACCACCAGCCAGCCGAGCGGCACCTTCCAGGTGTCCTCGTTCCCGGGCAACGACTACGCGTACGTGAGCGTCGGCTCCGACGACAACCCGGTCGGCGCGGTGAACAACTACAACGGTGGCACGGTCAACGTCGCGGGCTCGTCCCAGGCCGCCGTCGGCGCCACCGTCTGCCGGTCCGGCTCCACGACCGGCTGGCACTGCGGCACCATCCAGGCGTTCAACGCCACGGTGAACTACGCGGAGGGCAGCGTCCACGGCCTCATCCGCACCAACGTGTGCGCCGAGCCGGGCGACTCGGGCGGCTCGCTGCTCGCCGGCACGCAGGCGCAGGGCCTGACCTCCGGTGGTTCCGGCAACTGCTCCTCCGGCGGCACCACGTACTTCCAGCCGGTGAACGAGGCTCTCAGCGCCGCGAACGTCTCGCTGGTCACCGGTGGCGGTGGCACCACGCCGCCTCCCACGGGCTGCTCGGACGAGCGGACGGCGTTCAGCGGCTCGCTGAGCTCCGGCGGCCAGGCCGCCGAGCCGGGCCTCACCGGGTTCTCCTCGCTGTCCGGCACGATCACGGGCTGCCTCGACGGACCCAGCGGGACCGACTTCGACCTCTACCTGCAGAAGGCGCGGAACGGTTCCTGGACCACGGTGGCCCAGGGCATCACGGCGTCCCCTGACGAGAGCGTGCGGTACACGGGCACCTCCGGCACCTACCGGTGGGTCGTGGACGCGTACTCCGGCTCGGGCTCCTACACGGGCGGTTACACCACCCCGTGATCCCGGCCACCTGACAGGTCGGACGCCCGGGCCGCCACACGGTGGCCCGGGCGTCCGGCCCGCGGGCGGGCACGGCTCAGCGGGCTCGGCTCAGCGGGCGCGCCGTGGACTGGCGCACGAGGAGCAGGAGCGCGAACGACCCGAGGGTCACCGCGACGACCCCGAGCATGCCGCCCATGTACGCGGTGAGGTCGCCGCCCAGCGGCAGCCCCCAGCCGTAGCCGCGCACGCTGCCGAGCGCACCCAGGGCGAGGACGCCGGTGCCGGCCGTGCCGAGCAGCAGGAGTCCCGCCGCGCCGGACGATCCGGGGTCCAGGCCGTCCCTCGGTTCGTCGAGGGACGAGGACGAGCTCAGCGCGCAGACGCCCGCACCCCAGGCGAGCACCACGAGGACGGCGGCGACGACGTCGGACGGCCGGTGCCACTGCCCGACCAGGGTCGAGACGCCGGTGGCCGCGGTGTAGGCGGCGCCGGCCACCGCGACGACCGGCCGCCAGCGCCGGGGTACCGCGATGAGGAGGCCCGCCGCGACCGAGGCCGCGACCGTCGTGTGGCCGCTGGGCAGGGTGTTGATGTCGGCACGTGCGATGTCCAGCAGCGCGGGCCGGTCGAGGACCACGTGCTTGAGCACCTGCGTGGTCAGGTTCGACCCGGCGACCAGGACCGCGACCTGTGCGGCGAGCCACCAGCGACCGCGGACGAGCGCGAGCACGACGGCGGTCGCCAGGCCCAGGCCGACGAATGAGTTGGACACCACACCGAGCACCGGCTCGGCGACCTCCCAGAGCAGGCCCTGCCCGCTGGTGGCGCCCTCGAGCGCGAGCTGGTCGGCACGCTGGCCGCGGGCCGACACGACGAAGGTGTCCCAGGTGGCCCACACTCCCCAGAGCGCCACGACCGCCAGCACACCAGCGGCGATACGTGGACGAAGGCGGGGCCGGTGCCCCGGCGTCGCCGTCGGAGGAGTGCCGACCGCGTTCCCGTGGGCGGGCAGCGGGAGAGTGCGGTCCGTCATGGGCTCCACCGTAGGCGTACCGCCTGAAGAGACCGTGGTGCTGGTGTGAGACTCCGCCGTGCATCACGCCCTGGGTGAAAATCACGACGGTCATGTGAGACCACCGGGCGACCGGCTGATGGCCCGGATAGGGTGCGATCCGTTGCGCCTGGCGTACCGTGAACTCTCCAACGCCGCTCGGCGCCCACCCCCAGACCCCGCAGGAAGCAGGCAGGACCGGATGTCCCAGGCACGCAAGCTCGTAATCGTGGAGTCGCCCACGAAGGCTCGAAAGATCCAGAGCTACCTCGGCGACGACTACGAGGTCGAAGCGAGCGTCGGGCATATTCGCGACCTTCCGCAGCCCAAAGACCTGCCGGTGGAGATGAAGAAGGGTCCCTACGGCAAGTTCTCGGTCGACGTCGAGAACGGGTTCGACCCTTACTACGTGGTCCACGCGGACAAGAAGAAGAAGGTCAGCGAGCTCAGGAAGGCGCTGAAGGATGCCGACGAGCTCTTTCTCGCGACCGATGAGGACCGCGAGGGCGAGGCCATCGCCTGGCACCTGATCCAGGAGCTCAAGCCCAAGGTCCCCGTCAAGCGCATGGTGTTCCACGAGATCACCCGCGACGCGATCCTCCGCGCCCTGGAGAACACGCGCGAGCTGGACCAGGACCTCGTGGACGCCCAGGAGACCCGCCGCATCCTCGACCGCCTGTACGGCTACGAGGTGTCGCCGGTGCTGTGGCGCAAGGTGCGCCAGGGTCTGTCGGCGGGCCGCGTGCAGTCCGTGGCGACGCGTCTCGTGGTCGAGCGGGAGCGCGAGCGCATGGCGTTCGTCTCGGCGGACTACTGGGACGTCGCCGGCACCTTCGCGGTCACGGGTGACGGCGGCGCCGCGACGGCCGACCAGCCCTCCTTCCGTGCCCGGCTCACGCAGCTCGCCGGCGACAAGGTCGCATCGGGCCGCGACTTCGACGACCGGGGGCGGCTCAAGGTCCGCACCGGCGTGGTGCAGCTCGACGAGGCCACGGCGAACGCCGTCGTCTCCGGGCTCGCGGCCGCCGACTTCTCCGTGCGCAGCCTGGAGACCAAGCCGTACACGCGCCGGCCCGCCGCGCCGTTCACGACCTCCACGATGCAGCAGGAGGCCGGCCGCAAGCTGCGGATGTCCTCGCGGCAGGCGATGCGTACGGCCCAGGGCCTGTACGAGAACGGCTACATCACCTACATGCGTACCGACAGCCCTTCGCTGTCGGCCGAGGCGACGAACGCCGCGCGCAGCCAGGCCGCCGAGCTCTACGGTCCCGAGTACGTGCCCGGCGCGCCGCGCCTGTACCAGTCCAAGTCGAAGGGCGCACAGGAGGCGCACGAGGCGATCCGCCCGGCGGGCGACTCGTTCCGTACGCCCGCCCAGGTCGCCGGTGAGCTGAGCGGTGACCAGTTCCGCCTGTACGAGCTCATCTGGAAGCGCACGGTGGCCTCGCAGATGGCCGACGCGAAAGGCTCGACGGCGTCCGTCCGGCTCGGCGCGGTCGTCGTGGGCGGCGAGCAGGACGGCAACGAGGCGGTGTTCTCGGCGTCCGGCACGGTGATCTCGTTCCGCGGGTTCCTCGCGGCCTACGAGGAGAGCGCCGACGCCGACGCCGAGGCCGCGGAGAGCAGCGCGGCGGCGAAGGAGACGCGCCTGCCGACGATGGCGGAGGGCGACCCGCTGGTCGGCACCGACCTCGCCGCGGACGGTCACGCCACGTCCCCGCCCCCGCGCTACACGGAGGCGTCCCTGGTCAAGGCCCTGGAGGAGCGCGGCATCGGCCGTCCGTCCACCTACGCCGCGACGATCTCGACCATCCAGGACCGCGGCTACGTGATCACGCGCGGCCAGGCGCTGGTGCCCACGTGGCTCGCGTTCGCGGTGATCCGGCTGCTGGAGGAGCACTTCGACCGGCTGGTCGACTACGACTTCACGGCGACGATGGAGGCCGACCTCGACCAGATCGCCGCCGGGTCGCGGGAACGGGTCGCGTGGCTCAAGGAGTTCTACTTCGGTGAGACGCCCGGCAACCTCGGCACGTCCGACCCGCTCGGCGTGGACAGTGACGGGGGCGGTCTCCGTGCGCTCGTCGAGAACCTCGGCGAGATCGACGCGGCGGCGATCAACTCCGTGGAGATCGGCGAGGGCATCCGGGTGCGCGTCGGCCGGTACGGCCCGTACCTCGAGGACCTCGCGGCCGAGGTCGAGGAGGGCAAGAACCCGCCCCGCGCCTCCGTGCCGGACGACGTCGCGCCCGACGAGCTGACCGTCACCAAGGCCCGTGAGCTGCTCGCTGCGGGGGCCGACGACGGCCGCGTGCTCGGCACCCACCCGGAGACGGGCAACCCGATCGTGGCGAAGAACGGCCGCTACGGCCCGTACGTCACGGAGCAGCTGCCGGAGCCGGACCTCGACCCCGGCCTGTCGGCCGCTGCCAAGAAGCGCGCCCTGGCCGCCCTGCCGAAGCCCAAGACCGCGTCGCTGCTCAAGACGCAGGCCCTCGACTCGGTGACGCTGGAGGACGCGCTGCAGCTCATGTCGCTGCCGCGCGTCGTGGGCGTGGACCCGGAGTCGGGCGACGAGATCACCGCGCAGAACGGGCGGTACGGGCCGTACCTGAAGAAGGGCACGGACTCGCGCACCCTGCCGTCGGAGGAGGCCATGTTCACGGTCACCCTCGAGGAGGCGCTCGAGATCTACAAGCAGCCCAAGCGAGGGCGCGGGCGCACGGCGGCGCCGCCGCTGCGCGAGCTCGGTGACGACCCGAACAGCGGCAAGCCGATCCACGTCAAGGACGGCCGGTTCGGTCCGTACGTGACCGACGGCGAGACCAACCGCACGCTGCCGCGCGACCTCACCCCCGAGTCGGTCACCGCGGAACGCGCGATCGAGCTGCTCGCCGAGAAGCGTGCCCAGGGCCCGGCGAAGAAGCGCACCACGCGGACGGCGGCGAAGAAGGCCCCCGCCAAGAAGGCACCCGCAAAGAAGGCTCCGACGAAGAAGAGCACGAGCACCAAGAAGTAGTGGAGCGCCGGACGCGTGCGGTGACGCGCGTCCGGCCGCCGCGTGGACGTCGCGCCGTCAGCGCCGCAGCCTGCGGCCCGTCACGGCCGACGGCGTGATGCGCACCCAGGTGTCGCGCGTGTCGTCCAGATAGCTGACCAGGTCGGTCGACTCGGCGGCCGCGATGTCGGCGTCGGACTCCAGGATCTGCGCCGTACCCTTCACGAGCACGCTGTAGGCGATCTCAGGGCCCCACTGGTCCACCTCGAACGCGACCTTCGCGTTGACCGCCACCTCCGCGACCTTGGTACCCGGGATGGTGTGGAAGTAGATGGCCCGGTCGGCGACGGCGAAGTTCAGCGGGAAGATCTCGGGGTCTCCCGCGACAGCCGTGCCGAGCCGGCCGATGGGCTGCATCGACAGGAACTCCCAGCACTCGTCCTCGGTCATCGGCGTGATGCTCTGCTCGTTGTCGGCCATCTCTCCATCCTGCGCCGCCCGTGCGGGCCGCGCACGGCCGGTCGATGTCGGTGTGCGCGGTTAGGGTTGCCGCGTGAACGCACCGGGCTACTTCATCTCCTTCGAGGGCGGCGAGGGTGTCGGCAAGTCGACGCAGTCACGCCTCCTCGGCGACTGGCTGGCCGACCTGACCGGCCGCGAGGTCGTGCTCACGTTCGAGCCCGGCGGCACCGCGCTCGGCAAGGAGCTGCGGGCGGCGGTCATGCACGGCCAGGACATGGGCCCGCGGGCCGAGGCGCTGATCTACGCGGCGGACCGCGCCCACCACGTGGAGACCGTGGTGCGACCCGCCCTGGAGCGTGGCGCCGTGGTGATCACGGACCGCTACCTCGACTCGTCGGTCGCGTACCAGTCCGGCGGCCGCGACCTGCCGGGCACGGAGGTCGAGCACCTCTCCCTGTGGGCGGCCAAGGGCCTGCGGCCGGACGTCACGGTGCTGCTCGACCTCGAGCCGGGTGCGGCGGCGGCCCGCCGGGCGACGGCCGACGGCAAGGGCGCGCTGGACCGCCTGGAGCGGGCAGGCCTCGAGTTCCACACCCGCGTCCGCGACACGTTCCTGCAGCGGGCGGCGGCGGACCCCGAACGCTGGATCGTCATCGACGCGTCCGCGCCGGTCGGGGACATCCAGGCGCAGATCCGGGTGGACGTCTCGGCCCGGCTGGGCCTCACGCCGGTCGTCGCCGAGGCGAACAGCGTCACCGAGCCGGGCCCCGGCCCGGACCCGGCCGGGGAGCGCCCGGCATGACGGTGTGGGACGACGTCGTCGGGCAGGAGTCCGCCGTCGCCGCGCTCCAGGGGGCCGTGGCCGACCCGGCGGCGATGACGCACGCGTGGCTGGTGACCGGGCCGCCCGGATCGGGCCGGTCAGTGGCGGCCCGCGCCTTCGCCGCGGCGCTGCAGTGCCCGCAGGGCGGCTGCGGCGTGTGCCAGGCGTGCACCACGACCATGGCGGGCACCCACCCGGACGTGACGCTGCTGGCCACCGAGAAGGTGGTCATCGCCATCGACGAGGTGCGGGACCTGATCATGACGGCGTCCCGGTCGCCGTCGGGCGGCCGGTGGCGAGTCATCGTGATCGAGGACGCCGACCGCATGGCGGAGCGCACCACGAACGTGCTGCTCAAGACCATCGAGGAGCCGCCGCCGCACACGGTGTGGGTGCTCTGCGCGCCGTCGGTCCAGGATGTGCTGCCGACCATCCGGTCGCGCTGTCGCGCCGTGGTGCTGCGCGTGCCGCCACCGCAGGCGGTCGCCGACCTGCTCGTGCGGCGCGACGGAGCCGACCCTGCGGTCGCGCTGACCGCGGCCCGTGCGGCGCAGAGCCACGTCGGCCTCGCGAAGCGGCTGGCCCGCGACGCCGGCGCGCGCGAGCGGCGCACCGCGGTGCTGAGCATCGCGCGCCGGATCCGCGGCGTCGGGGACGCGGTGCTCGCCGCGGGCGAGCTCGTGGACGTGGCCAAGGCGGAGGCGGTCTCGGCCACCCAGGAGCGGGACGCGGCCGAGAAGGCCGAGCTGCTGCGCACGCTGGGCGTGGCCGACGGCGAGACCCTGCCACCGCGTCTGCGTTCGCAGCTCAAGCAGCTCGAGGACGACCAGAAGCGGCGTGCCACCCGGCACCAGCGTGACGTGCTCGACCGCGCGATGGTGGACCTGCTCTCCCTGTACCGGGACGTGCTCGTGGTGCAGCTCGGGGCAGAGGTGGACCTGGTGAACGCGGAGCTCGCCGAGACGGTGCGCTCGCTGGCCGCTGACTCCACGCCGGAGCAGACGGTGCGGCGGATGGACTCGATCGGGGTCGCTCGCACGCGTCTCGGCGGCAACGTGGCGCCGCTGCTCGCTCTCGAGGCGATGACCATAGCGCTGCGTCCGCAGGGCTGACCGGCGCCCGGTCGTCGCCCGTCCGGTCGGCTCCTGTGAAGATTTAGCACGGGTGAAGCTGAACCACCGAGGCAGATTGTCCCGGTTGGCGTCCGTGGTTAGGCTGCGGGACGCTACCCCAGAGTTTTTCCGTGCGACAAGGAGTCCACCGCCCGATGAGGATCCTCCTGCTGGTCTCAGCCTTCAACGGTCTCACCCAGCGGGTCTGGTGTTCCCTGAGGGAACAGGGGCATGACGTAGGCGTCGAGCTCGCCCCGACGTTCGAGTCGGGCGCCGCCATGACGCGGGCCGTCGAGCGCGCCGACCCCGACCTGATCCTGTGCCCGTTCCTGAAGCACCGCGTGCCGGACACGATCTACGACCGGTGGCCGACCGTGATCGTGCACCCCGGGCCCGTGGGCGACCGCGGTCCCTCGTCGCTGGACCACGCGATCCGTGACGGCCGGGACAGGTGGGGCGTCACCGCCCTCTCCGCGGTCGAGGAGCTGGACGCCGGCCCGGTCTGGGCCACGGCGGTGTTCGACATGCCGGACCAGCCGATCGCCAAGAGCGCGCTCTACAACAGCCGCGTCGCGGACGCCGCGATGGCCTGCATCGGCGAGGTGGTGCGCAAGGTGGCCGACGGCGAGCGGCCGATCCCGGCGGAGGCCTGCCTGCGGATCGTGCCCGTGGACGGTGAGCTGCCGCTGCTGCGCCGCGAGGACTTCCGCATCGACTGGAGCCGGCCCGCGACCGAGCTGGAGCGGCTCGTCGCGGCGGCCGACGGCGCACCGGGCGCCCCCGCCGGCGTGAACGGCCGGTCGGTCTGCGTGTTCGACGCGGTCGCGTCACCGGAGCACACCGGTGCGGCTCCCGGCACCGTGGTCGGCCGCAACGTCGACGCGGTGGCCATCGCCTGCGGCGTCGGCACGCTCTGGGTCGGCTACGCGGCCGAGCTCAGCGGCCGCCGTGGCGCCAAGCTGCCCGCCGCTCAGGTGATCGACGCGAGCGGCGCCCCGTTCCGCCGGGTCCCCGACGCCCTGGCCGAGACCACGTACGTGCGCGACGGCGCCGTCGGATACCTGACGATCCGCTCGTACAGCGGCGCGATGTACACCGAGCAGTGCCGCCGGCTGACCAGCGCCGTCGAGAAGGCTCTCACCGAGGACACCCGGGTGCTCGTCATCAAGGGCACCGAGCACGCGTTCTCGAACGGGATCCACCTGGGCACCATCGACGCCTCGGCGGACCCGGCCGCCGAGGCCTGGGACAACATCTGTGCCATCGACGAGCTGTGCCTCGCGATCGCGACCGCCGATCAGCTCACCGTCGCCGCGTTCACCGCGAACGCGGGCGCGGGCGGCGTGATGGCCGGGCTCTGCGCCGACGTGACCCTCGCTCGCGAGGGCGTGGTCCTCAACCCGTACTACGACATGGGCATCTACGGCTCCGAGCTGCACTCCTGGAGCGTCCCGGCCCGCGTGGGCGAGCACCGCGCGTCACTGCTGCTGAACCGCAAGCTGCCGATCTCGGTGGCCGAGGCGGCACGCATCGGGCTGATCAGCGCTGTCGGGCCGCGGGAGTGGGGCGAGTTCACGACCTGGCTGTCCTCGGCCGCCCAAGGCTACGAGGAGCCGGCCACCCTCGGCTGGATGCTCGCCGCACGAGCCGAGCGCCGCGCGACGGACCGGCCGCTGTCGTACTACCAGACCATCGAGCTGGCCGAGATGGCGCGCGACTTCTTCGACGACCGCAACGCCTTCTCCGTGCACCGTCGTGCCTTCCTGCGCAAGACCGCGGCGGACGCCACCCCGGAGAAGCTGCGCTTCTCCACGGCCCGCGTGTGACGGACGGGAACAGCCGCCGACGCGCGTGATCCCTCGCGAGCGCGGATGATCGACACGGGGCCAGGTGACCGATAGCTCGGACTGTCGGTCACCTTCCTCTGTGTCGATGTGGTTTTGTGCCGATGTGCCGGGAGCGTGCAAGACCGGTGGCCCTCGCCACATGACAAGGGTGGAGGCGTCGTCACCTGCGACGGCCACCAGGTGTCAGGCGAGCGGAAGGAGCTGGGCATGAAGGAGCTGGGCATGAGGATCAGGCGGACGGACCGGTTCGGTGCGGCGGCGCGGCCACTGGGCCGTGCGGGCGCGGCGGCGCTGGGCCTCGGCGTCACGGCCGCGCTCGCGCTGTCCGGGTGCGCGCAGTCCGACGTCGGGGGGTCCGAGGCGGGCGAGTCGACGACCACCACGTCACCGGCACCGGAGGAGAGCGACATGACCAGCCCCAGCCCTTCCGACAGCGCGAGCCCTTCCGACGGTGCGAGCGAGGACGGCCGGCTGCCACAGGCCGCCGACATGGAGATCGAGGCGGGCAGCTCCGGTCGCGGCCTCCCTCCGGGCCTCGAGGGCAACACGAACTCGACGGTCGGCGTCGCGTGGGCGCCTGAGGCGGGTCTGCTGTACGTGGTGACCAACGGGTCCAGCTCCTGTCCGACGCTCGCGGAGCCGGAGGCGACCATCGGTGCGGGTGGCAAGGCGCCCGGCGTCGCGGCGGCGGACGGCGTGCTCTCGGTCCGGCTCGTGCCGCCGAGCAACGGCATCTGCACCATGGACTTCGTGCCCACGACCACGGTGGTCGAGGCGCCCGCGGAGACGGACACCGGCCAGCCGGTACCCGTCATGCTGGGTGACAAGGGCAAGGTCGAGCTCCAGCCCCGCGGCGCCGAGGGCGAGCCGGGACCGGTGGCCTGGCTCGACTCGTGAGGGTCGCGTGTCGGTTCGCCAACGGGTAAGAAATCTTCCCAGCACAACCGATAGGTTGTTCGGGTGATTCGCCCCGCCCGCCGTCGTCAGCCTGCGGCCGTCGTCGCCACGCTGCTCACCACCGTTCTTTTCCTCGCTGCCTGTGGCGCGCCGCCCAAGGTGCAGACCGCGCTGGAGGACGTGGGCAAGTCGGACGGCTCGGCGATCGAGGGCGCGCCGAAGGGGTACGAGGACTTCTACGGTCAGTCGCTGGAGTGGACCGACTGCGGCGAGGGCTTCCAGTGCGCCAAGGCCTCGGCCCCGCTCTCGTGGCACGACGCGGGCGCCGGCAGCATCGAGATCGCGCTCAAGCGGATCCCGGCCTCGGGGCAGAAGGTCGGGTCGCTGCTGGTGAACCCGGGCGGGCCGGGCGGGTCGGGCGTGGACTTCGTGGGCGATCCCGCGCGGTTCGGCCAGTCGCTCCGTTCGTCGTTCGACATCGTGGGCTTCGACCCGCGTGGTGTGGGGCAGTCGACGCCGGTGAAGTGCTTCGACGACGCGGGCAAGGACGAGTTCCTGAGCACCGACTACCCGTACACGCCGGAAGGTCTGGCGGACCGGCAGGACGCCGTCCGGGCGTGGGGACAGGCGTGCGCCGAGAACACCGGGCCGCTGCTCGGCAACGTGGACACCCAGTCCGCGGCACGGGACATGGACATGCTCCGCGGTGCGCTCGGGGACGACAAGCTCAACTTCCTCGGCTTCTCCTACGGCACCCAGCTCGGCGCCACCTACGCGGGTCTGTTCCCGGACCGGACCGGCCGCCTGGTGCTCGACGGCGCGCTCGACACCACGCTGGGCTCGGACGAGGTGGCGCTGCAGCAGGCAGAGGGCTTCGAGAGCGCCCTGCGTGCCTACGTGGCGGACTGCCAGGCGAGCAGCGACTGCCCGCTCACCGGTGACGTCACCAGCGGCCTGCAGCAGATCCAGACGATGGTCGAGGACGCGGAGCCCAACCCCATCCCTACGTCGTCCGAGCGGTCCGTGACCAAGAAGCTCGCGTTCTACGGCGTGGCCGTGACGATGTACGACGAGGGATCCTGGTCGTTCCTCACGCAGGCTCTGCAGGAGGTCCTCTGGGAGGGCACGGGCGACGACCTGCTCTACCTCGCCGACGTCTACAACGACCGCAACGAGGACGGCAGCTTCAAGTCCAACAGCGAGGAAGCCTTCCGGGCGATCAACTGCGCCGACGGCCGCGCCGAGGAGGACATGGCGAAGATGCAGGAGCTGGCCGCGGAGATCCAGGCTGCCGCGCCCACCCTCGGCGAGTCCTTCGGCTACTCCGGCATCGAGTGCACCGACTGGCCCTACCCGCCGGCGGAGCAGGAGTTCGACCAGGAGGCCAAGGGCGCCCCGCCGATCGTCGTCGTCGGGACCACCAACGACCCGGCCACCCCGTACCGCTGGGCGGAGTCGCTCGCGAAGACGCTCTCGTCCGGCACCCTGGTCACGTACGAGGGCGAGGGTCACACGGCGTACGGCCGGTCGAACACCTGCATCAGCACCGCCGTGGAGGACTATCTGGTGGAGGGCACGGCCCCGAAGGACGGCCTCACCTGCTGAGCCAGGTGGTCCCGGTCGAACGGGTTGAGGACGTCACACGGTTTCGCTTTGAAACCTGGGCCTTCCATTGGGTACAGTGAGGGCCGCTCACCGATCCGGTTCGTAACGGCTCGCGGTGCGCAACGCCGCCTTAGCTCAGTCGGTAGAGCGTCTCACTCGTAATGAGAAGGTCGCGAGTTCGATTCTCGCAGGCGGCTCCGTACGTCAAAGGCCCGGAACCTCAACGGTTCCGGGCCTTCTTGCGTACCAGGCGGCGCGGCTCGCGGCCGGCCGGGTCAGCCCGCGAACGCCTCCGGACCGAAGCGGCCCCACGCCACGAAGGCGATCAGGACCAGGTAGGTCAGGTCCACCAGCATGAGCTTGTACTCGCGCCGGCTCAGCCGGGTGACCGCCGCGCCGACCATGATCATCGCGAGCCCCAGCGCCGCCAGCGGCACCAGGTCGGGCGCGAAGCCGAGCACGGCGGGCAGGACCAGGCCGAGCCCGCCCAGCACCTCGAAGGCGCCGATGAGCTTGATGCTGCGGGGCTTGAAGTCCTCGACCCAGCCGGCGGCCGGCCCCGTCGCGGCGATCCTCTCCTTGCTCGCGATGATCTTGAGCCCACCGCTGCCCACGTAGACGACGGCGAGCAGCCCGGCGACGACCCACAGGGCGATGTTCATACGGTTCTCCTTGGAGCCGGGGTGACTGTTCGTTCCGCCGACGACGCAGGACCCTGGTGTGTGACTCCCCTAGCTCTGCGGCGCCGGAACCGCCTCCTCCGCGGCGCGGCTGACGGCCTCCCACTCCTGCCAGGTCCGGCGCCGTTCGTCGGTGACAGCGAACGCAGTGTCGTACGCCGTGCCGCCGAGCAGGAGCCGGCGCGGCGGGTGCGCGCTGGCGACCAGCTCGAGGATCGCCTCGGCGGCGCGCTTCGGGTCGCTGTCCACGCTGTTCTCCGCGAACTGCGCTGCCAGCCGCTCGCGCAGACCGTCGTACTCCGGCAGCGGTGCCGCGGTGTCCATGGCGGTGTACAGGTCGGTCCAGTAACCGCCGGGCTGCACGATCGTGACGTCGACGCCGAAGTCGGCGAGCTCGTGCGCGACGGCCTCGCTCAGGCCCTCGAGCGCGAACTTGCTCGCGCTGTACAGGCCGGTGCCCGCGAAGCCGGCCAGGCCGCCGATGCTGGAGATCTGGACGAGGTGGCCGGACCCCTGCCGGCGGAGTACTGGTGCCACCGCCTGGGTTACCCACACGGCGCCGAAGAAGTTGGTCTCCAGCTGGGCGCGCACCTGCGCCTCGGTGAACTCCTCGACGAACCCGTACGACATGGTCCCGGCGTTGTTGACCACGATGTCGAGCCGGCCGAAGGTCTCGACGGCCTGCTCGACCGCGGACCGCACCGCGGCAGGGTCGCGCACGTCCGCGGTGATCTGGAGCAGGCCGGCCCGGGCGTCATCCTCCCTCGTCGTGCGGGACACCGCCGCGACCCGGTCGCCCCTGTCGAGGGCCGCGTCGGCGAAGGCCCGGCCCAGGCCGCGGCTCGCTCCGGTGATGAACCAGGTGCGGGAGCTGGTGGTGGGTCGATCGGTCATAGGTGCTTCACCTTCCCCCTTTGTCGAGACGGTGCGTCTCGACAACAACTCTGACGCGGCGTTCATGGTTTGTCAATACGCAACGTCTCGTCTCTTAGGCGTTAGGCTTCCCGCATGCCGACCGCACAGCCGTCGTCCACCGGGCGCCGCCGCAACCCCGCCACCCGCGCGGCGATCCTCACCACGACCTTCGACGTCGTCGCTGAGCTCGGCTACGCGCGGCTGACCATCGAGAAGGTGGCCGCCAAGGCCGGCGTCGGCAAGCAGACGATCTACCGCTGGTGGCCGAACAAGGGCTCGCTGGTGCTCGACGCCGTGCTCGAGCGCTCGCTGGGGCCGGGGGAGCCCGTCGGGCTGCCCGACACCGGGGACCTCGAGGAGGACCTGACGGCGGTGCTGGTCGCGACGGTCGAAGAGTTCGCGGACCCCGCGTTCGACCGTGCGCTGCGCGGTCTCACCGCGGCGATCATCGAGGACGAGGAGCTCAGCCGGGCCTACCGCGAGCGGCTGGACGAGCCGATGCGCGAGCTCAAGAGGCGGCGGCTCCGCCAGGCGCAAGCTGCCGGCCAGCTCGACGCCGATGTCGACCTGGACCTGGCCGTCGACCTGGTCTTCGCGCCGGTCACCCGGCGCTGGACGGAGCGGTCCGGAGACCTGACCCCTGCCGGTGTGCGGGCGATCGTCCGGCACGCGCTGCACGGATTGTCGGCGTCGGGCGCCTGACGGCGGACCGGAGGCAGCCGCGCGCCGCGTCAGCCCTCGGGACCGGCCGACGGCGGGGCGCAGGCGCGATCGACCAGCTCCCGGACCGCCGGGGGTCGCACGCTGAGCCTCTGCTCCGGTGGCGAGTCCGCCGCCCGGACGCCGGCGACCTCGTACGGCGTGCCCTCGAAGGCTGCGACCAGGTCCGCGACGCCCTCGTCGCACTCGACCCGGACCGGGCAGGTCGCCTGCTCAGGGCCCGTGACGTTGCACCCGTTCCAGTCCAGGTCGCCGACCCTCGCGAGGTCTTGGCCCGCTGCCCACTCCCGGAGCGAGACGTCCCACTGGCACCAGGGATCGTCCGCCAGGCAGTCGGCCGCCGTCGACTTGTCCGCGTCCGGGTCGGCGGACGTCGCCTCGCCATCGGTGCGAGACATCGACCAGGCGGCTCCGGCGATCACCGCCACGATTGCCACGGCGGCCAGGACGAGCCGGCCGCTTCGGGGGCGAGCCGCCGTGGCCCCATCCTTCTCGGACTCCTGTCGCGTCGTCATCCCCCTGACGAGCAGGGCGGCCAGCCACAGCGTCGCGGCCACGAGCACCGTGACCGCGAGCCGCGCCGCCAGCTGGTCGCCCGGGAGGTGGTCGTCGATGACCGACATCGTGATAGCGATGAGGAGCGTCACGCCGACGAGGAACGCGAGCGTCAGTCCGACGACCCACAGCGGGCCGCGTTGCCGCCGCTTCCTCGCCTGGCCGGGCGACCAGTAGGGGCTCGGACGGTCGGGCACGTCCTCCTCGTACCGCGCTCCGAGACCGCTCGGGCGCGGCTCCGTGACGAGAACCGCGTCGGCACACGCGACGAGCTCCTCGGCGAGCGCGAACGCCTCCGCGACGCGGCCCGGCGTGCCGGTCTCGAGCGGGCGGCTGCCGAACAGCGTGAGCTCGTCGCCCGACACCTCGACCGTGTACGGCCCCGCGAGCGCCGTGAGCCGCTCGTGGAGCTCCGGCGTGATCAGCTCGCCCTCGTGCGGTTCACGGGATGCCGGGCCGGCCAGCCGCGCGCGGAGGAACATCTCAGGCCGGTTGGTCCGCGTGACGCTGACACCGAGCGGCGACGGCACGGCGACGGGCGCCTGGATGCGGAAGCGGTCGCCCACCTCGACAAAGCTGCTCGTCCTGGTCCGGGCGCTCTGGTGGACGATGTGGGAGCCGTCGGCGAACTGGCTGCCCGCGTAGTGCGGTGCGGCCGTGGCGCGCACCAGCACCAGGCCGTTGGCCCGTGCGAAGACGCCGAACGCGCCGTCTGACCCCGCCTTGTGGAGTGTGCTGCCCACCACCCACAGGCCGCAGGCGAGCAGCATCCCCAGGAACACCAGCGCGCCGACGTCGGTGGCGCTGCCGGTGGCGATCAGTGCGGCGAGCACGATGCCGGGAACGACGACGAGGAGGACGCCGAGGGTGGCCCCCATGACCGCCAGGCTGCTGGTCCCGACGGTCCGCAGCCGGTCGCCGAGCCCGACGTGCCCGGACAGCCGGCTGTAGTCGAGGTGTCGTGATCGGGTCAACGTACTGTGCTCCTCCGGGTGATGGCTCGCTGCCCGCAGCCTGTCAGGTTCCGGTGCGAGCCGCGCGCGCCGCCCGGACCAGCACCCATCCCAGCGCCGCCCCGACCGCGTAGAACGGCAGGTCCGGCGCGTTGAAGGTGGTGCCGAGCACGAGTCGCGCGAGCGCGCTGTGGGCACCGAGCTCGGCGGGGATCCCGGTGAGCTGGAAGAGCTCGACCGCCGCGCTCACCGCGAACGCCACCACCGCGGCCGCCCCGGCGCGCGTGCGTGGCGCCACGACGAGCACGAGCCAGAAGATCAGCAGCGCGTAGAGCGCGTCACCCGCGTACTTCGCCGGATCGCCGCCGAGCACCGACCGCACGGACAGCCCGGCGGCCACGGTCAGCACAGCCGCGGCGGCGGGGCCCGCGGCGTCACGGATCGGCGTGGACCACATGCGACGAAGGTACTCTCTGTGCCATGGCATGGACCCGCGCCCGGCGGCGCAAGCCCGTCACCTATCTGCTCGGAGAACCGGTCGAGGAGTACCCGGCGACAGCCCCTGAGGTGGGCCGTGGCCGCGTGCTGCGCATCACCGAGATCGGGGAGCCGGTGCTGCACAACCCGGCCCGGACCGTCGAGAAGTTCTCGACCCCCGAGCTCGCCCGGCTGATCGACGACATGTTCGCGACCATGGAGTCGGCCCAGGGGGTCGGCCTCGCTGCTCCGCAGGTGGGCGTGGACCTCCGCGTGTTCGTGTACGACCTCACGGACTCGTCGGGCGACCGGCACGTCGGGCACGTGGTGAACCCGGTGCTCGAGATGGACCTCGAGGCCGAGCCGGAGACCGAGGAGGAGGGCTGCCTCTCCGTGGTCGGCGCGTACGAGCCGCTGGAACGCCCCGGAGCGGCCACGGTGCGCGGCGTCGACCAGCACGGTGGGCCGGTGCAGCTGTCGGGCACGGGCTACCTGGCGCGCTGTCTCATCCACGAGTCGCAGCACCTCGACGGCGTCCTGTACTGGGACCACCTGAGCACCGATCTCCAGGCGGACGCCCTGGAGCAGCGGGACGAGGAGCGGGACGGCATCATCGCGGAGCGTCGCGAGATCGCCATCGAGCTGGACAAGACCCCGCCGGAGTACCCGGCCAAGCCGGCCGGCGGTCGCTGACCTCCGTCGCCCTCACAACGAGGTGGCCCACTCCGCGACGGCGCGGGCCACCGCCTGCTGCCGCTCGGCGCCGCGCATGTCGTGCGCTCCGGGCAGCGTCACCGTGGTGACCGGCCCTGGGATCGTCGCGACGTGCTCGGCGAGCTCGTCGGGGGTGCCGAACTGGTCCTTGTCCCCGGACACGAACAGCGTGGGCACCTCGATCTGTCCGAAGTGCTCCACCCGGAGCTTCTCCGGCCGCCCCGGCGGGTGCAGCGGATAGCTGAGCAGCACCAGACCGGCGGCGGGCAGGCCCTCGGCCACGGCCATCGAGCACATCCGCCCGCCGTACGACCGTCCGCCGAGGAGCAGCCGGCCGGTCGGGACGCCGAGCTCGTCCGCCCAGCCGGTGGCCTCGGCCCGCAGATGCGCGACGGCGACCGGCGCCCGGTCCGGCATGCGCCGCCCCTCGAGGCGGTACGGGAAGTCGGTGCGGCGTACGGGCAGCGGTGGCGTGGCGTCGGACAGGGCCTGCTCGACGGCGACGAGGGCCGGGCTGTCACGGTTCGCGCCCGCGCCGGGGGTGAGCAGGAGGCCTGCGGGTGTGGTCACCCACCCAGTCTGCCCTCGGCGGCCGGATCGGGCCCCGCAGCCACGTCCCCTGGGCGGGTCGGGTGAGGCGACGCAGGTCAGGTGAGGCGACGCCAGAGCAGCAGCAGGCCGCCGGTGGTCAGCAGCGCGCCACTGCCGAGCACGGCCACCCAGCCGAGCGGGGTGGTGACCTCGTCGTCCCCGGCCGAGACCACCCGTGGCTCCGCGCCCTGCTGCTCGATCATGCCCTGCATGAGCGCCACGTCCGGCGATGTGGCGGAGGTCGAGGGGCTCGGCGTGCCGGAGGCGGACGGGGACGCACTGGGCGTGGGGGTCGGCGTCGGTGTCGGCGTCGGTTCGGGCGCGGAGCGGGGCGTCGGCGCGGCGGAGGGGGCCGGCGCGGCGGCCGAGGCCCGCGGTCGCGCCCGCTCCGGCCGCTGCTCGCGCTCCTGCGCAGGCTCCGATGTCGCGACCGGTGCCTGCGCCGGCTTGTCGGCCTTCGTGGCGGTCGGGGTCGGCGTGGGCGTCGAGGTCTCGGCTGGCTGGCCGGCCGTGCACGCGGTGCTGCCCTCCGACTCGTGCCAGCTGCCCGCGTCCTCGACCTCGACCCACACCACGCAGTAACCGTCCGGGTAGGCCCGCCGGGCCTCCCAGAACATGGTCCAGCCGTGGTTCTGCTCGTCCCGGGTGAGGTCGCGGGAGTACGCCTGCGCTCCGCGCCGCGCCCCCGCGGGCCGGACCACGTAGGCGACCTCGTCGCTCTCGCTGCCTCGCTGGAAGGCGACGCCGTCGGCGTTGACCCAGATGTCGTCCTGCGAGCGCTCGGCGGCGGCGGCATGCTGCCCGGCCACGGTGCCGGTCAGGGCGAGCAGCGTCGCCAGGAGCACGACGAGCGGGGCGGTGCGTCGTGCCGGGGCGTTGCGTACCGTCGGCCGCGGCGGCGCGGCGGAGGTAGTGGCGCGTGTCACGGCGGCGATCCTACCGCCGCCCCGGGCGGGCCGGTCAGAAGCGCGGCCCTTCCTCGCCGTGCAGGAGGTTGCGGATGGGCCGCGTGATGACGTCCATGCGGTCCACCAGGTCAGAGGGGCCGGTCACGACGACGGCCCGGTCGGCGGCCGGGGCGTACACGGCGGTCACGCCGCGCACGGTGACGCGCATGCAGCGCTTGCTCGTCCCGTCGACGCGGAACTGACGGGTCTCGCACGGCACGTCGTCGACCTCGGCGACGATCGCCCGCATCGCGCTGCGGTAGTCCTGGTACGACTCGGCCATCTGGGCCACGTCGACGATCTCCGGCGGCGCGGCCGGGTCGACGTCGGCGTGGAGCGGTGCGACGAGAGCGCCGCTGCAGGCGGCGCGGACGATGTCCTCGATCTGTGCCGGTGTCGCGGGCACGCGGAGGGTCTCGACCTCGACCGTCTCGCCGGAGAACGTGCGATACGAGCGCAGGAAGCGTTCCTCGGTGGGGTCCGCGCTGCCGGAGACGCCGGTGACCTCCTCCTCGACCAGGTCGAGTCCCCAGGTCAGCGGGTCGTCCACCTCGCCGACGACGCCCGAGAAACGCGCGAAGCGCGCGACGATCTGCTCCCAGGACTCGGGGGTCGGGCTCGGTTCGTCCGCCATGTGGCCTCCCGGGGCGGGTGCTGGTCTGACACCGAGACTGCCGGGTGCGGGGTGAGGCGTCAACGACCTCCACCAGAATCGGCCCGGAATCAGCCCGGACTCGCCGCCAACTGGCTGTGCCCGGGCGTGTCGCCGCCGCTGGGGTTTGCCGCACCCCCCGGCGGGGCCGGACATCGTCACGCCCCTGGCGAACATGGGCATCAACCGGCCCATGGTCGCGTTGTGAGCGCATAGAGTCGTTGCGGTCAGGCCTGGTACCGCCGGTGGCAGGTGCCCGCCGCCCGCGTGAGGAGCAGCACATGTTCGAGAGATTTACGGATCGCGCCCGTCGGGTCGTCGTCCTCGCCCAAGAAGAGGCGCGGATGCTGAACCACAACTACATCGGCACGGAGCACATTCTGCTCGGCCTCATCCACGAGGGTGAGGGTGTAGCGGCCAAGGCGCTCGAGTCGCTGGGAATCTCGCTCGACGGCGTCCGCACACAGGTCACCGAGATCATCGGTGAGGGGCAGCAGGCGCCGAGCGGGCACATCCCGTTCACGCCGCGTGCCAAGAAGGTGCTTGAGCTGTCGCTCCGCGAGGCGCTGCAGCTCGGCCACAACTACATCGGTACCGAGCACATCCTGCTCGGCCTCATCCGCGAGGGTGAGGGCGTCGCCGCACAGGTGCTCACCAAGATGGGTGCCGACCTGAACAAGGTGCGTCAGCAGGTCATCCAGCTGCTGAGCGGCTACCAGGGCAAGGAGCCCGTCTCCGCCGGTGGCCCCCAGGAGGGTCAGCCCGCCGGCTCGGCGGTGCTCGACCAGTTCGGCCGCAACCTCACCCAGGCCGCCCGCGAGGGCAAGCTGGATCCGGTCATCGGCCGTACGCAGGAGATCGAGCGGGTCATGCAGGTCCTGTCCCGCCGCACCAAGAACAACCCGGTGCTGATCGGCGAGCCCGGCGTCGGCAAGACGGCCGTCGTCGAAGGCCTGGCACAGGACATCGTCAAGGGCGATGTCCCGGAGACGCTGAAGGACAAGCAGCTCTACACGCTGGACCTCGGTGCGCTGGTCGCCGGTTCGCGCTACCGCGGTGACTTCGAGGAGCGCCTCAAGAAGGTGCTCAAGGAGATCCGTACGCGTGGCGACATCATCCTGTTCATCGACGAGATCCACACCCTGGTGGGTGCGGGTGCCGCCGAGGGCGCGATAGACGCCGCCTCCATCCTGAAGCCCATGCTGGCCCGTGGCGAGCTGCAGACCATCGGTGCCACCACGCTCGACGAGTACCGCAAGTACGTCGAGAAGGACCCGGCCCTGGAGCGTCGTTTCCAGCCGATCCAGGTCTCCGAGCCGTCGCTCGAGCACGCCATCGAGATCCTCAAGGGCCTGCGCGACCGCTACGAGGCGCACCACCGCGTGTCCATCACGGACTCCGCGCTGGTCTCCGCCGCCACGCTCGCCGACCGGTACATCAACGACCGGTTCCTGCCGGACAAGGCGATCGACCTGATCGACGAGGCCGGCGCACGTCTGCGCATCCGTCGCATGACGGCGCCGCCGGAGCTCAAGGAGCTCGACGAGAACATCGCCGAGGCGCGCCGCGAGAAGGAGTCGGCGATCGACGAGCAGGACTTCGAGAAGGCCGCCGGGCTGCGTGACAAGGAGAAGCAGCTCACGCAGGTCCGTGCGGACAAGGAGAAGGCCTGGAAGTCGGGCGACCTCGACACGGTCGCAGAGGTGGACGACGAGCTGATCGCCGAGGTGCTGGCGATGTCCACGGGCATCCCCGTCGTCAAGCTCACCGAGGAGGAGTCCAGCAGGCTCCTCAACATGGAGGCGGAGATCCACAAGCGGGTCGTCGGCCAGGAGGCGGCGATCAAGGCGCTGTCGCAGGCCATCCGCCGTACCCGTGCCGGACTCAAGGACCCGAAGCGTCCCGGTGGCTCGTTCATCTTCGCCGGCCCCACGGGTGTCGGTAAGACCGAGCTCGCGAAGGCGCTCGCCGAGTTCCTGTTCGGTGACGACGACGCCCTGATCCAGCTCGACATGTCCGAGTTCTCGGAGAAGCACACGGTCTCGCGCCTGTTCGGCTCCCCGCCCGGATACGTCGGCTACGACGAGGGTGGTCAGCTCACCGAGAAGGTGCGGCGCAAGCCGTTCTCCGTCGTGCTGTTCGACGAGGTGGAGAAGGCGCACGCCGACATCTTCAACTCGCTGCTGCAGGTGCTCGAGGACGGTCGCCTCACCGACTCGCAGGGTCGGGTGGTCGACTTCAAGAACACCGTCATCATCATGACCACCAACCTGGGCACGCGGGACATCGCCAAGGGCGTCCAGACCGGCTTCAACGCCGGCGGCGACCTGGTGACCTCCTACGAGCGCATGAAGGCAAAGGTCAACGAGGAGCTCAAGCAGCACTTCCGGCCCGAGTTCCTCAACCGTGTCGACGACACGATCGTGTTCCCGCAGCTCTCGCAGGACGAGATCATCCAGATCGTCGACCTGGAGATCGCGAAGCTCGACCGTCGTATGCGCGACCGGGACATGGGCCTCGAGCTCACGCCCGCCGCCAAGCACCTGCTGGCGGAGAAGGGCTACGACCCGGTGCTCGGAGCCCGTCCGCTCAAGCGGGCCATCCAGCGGGAGATCGAGGACACGCTGTCCGAGAAGATCCTGTTCGGCGAGCTCACGGCTGGTCAGCTGGTGATCATCGACGGCGAGGGCGAGGGCATCCTCGGCGAGTTCACGTTCCGCGGTGTGGAGCGCGACGAGCGTCGTCGGCCGGTCGAGGCCGAGCCCCAGTCGGTGCCCGCGGGCGCCGGGCTGGTGCCGCGCGACCTGCCGCCGTCGGGCCAGATGGCAGCCGGCGGAGCGTGACAGCCGCCTCGTAGTCCTCCGACTGCAACAAAGGCCCGGTCTACCCCGAGCAGGGGTGACCGGGCCTTTGGCGTGCCCGGTGGCGGGCCGGCTGCTCGACCCGTGGTCGGCAGAACGTCAGGTGATCGGCAGCCCGGGTTGCCGATCACCTGACGTTCTACCGACCACATCGCCCCGGGCCCGGGCCCCGGGCCCTGGGCCCCCGGCCCGGGCTGGTTTGACAGAGCTCCCATCGAGATGGTTCCGTACAACAGAACTCAGTTCCGCTAGACGGATCAAGGCACCGATGAACGTCCCGCTCGATGTTGAGCAGAAGGAGAAGCGATGAGGCTCAAGAAGATGGCTGCCGTCGGTACGGCGGCGCTCGTGGCCGTGGCACTCACGGCCTGTGGCGGTGGCTTCGAGGCCCCCGCCGAGGGGAGCGCCGAGTCCTCCGGCGGTGCCGGGGCTCCGGAGGCCGAGACGACCTTCAAGGTCGCCTTCAACCAGAATGCCGACCAGCCTGAGGCCGTCGCGATGACCAACCTCGGTGAGCGGCTGGCGGAGCGGACCGATGGCCGGTACACGCTCGAGGTCTTCCCGAACGAGACCCTGGGCGCCCAGAAGGACACCGTGGAGCTGGTCCAGGCCGGAACCGTGGACTTCGCGCTCGTGGCCGGGTCGCTGCTGGAGAACTTCAACCCGGACTTCGTCGCGCTGAACCTGCCGTACGTGTACGACTCGCAGGAGCACCAGGAGGCCGTGCTCAACGACCCGGCGATCACCGAGGACCTGTACACCTCGATCGAGGACCAGAACATCCGGGTGCTCGGTGGCTTCTCCGCCGGGACCCGCAGCGTCTACAACTCGTCGCACCCGATCGAGAAGCCCGAGGACCTCGCCGGTCTCAAGATCCGGGTCATGGAGTCGGACACGAACACGCGCATGCTCGAGCTCATGGGCGGCACCGGTACGCCGATGGGCCAGGGCGAGGTCTACACCGCCATCCAGTCCGGCGTGCTCGACGGTGGCGAGAACAACGAGTCGATCTACGCGAACCTCAAGCACGACGAGGTGGCGCCGTACTACTCGTACACCAAGCACCTCATGATCCCGGACCTGCTCATCACGAGCCCCGAGATCTTCGACTCGATGTCCGAGGAGGACCGCGCGGTGTTCCTCGAGGAGCTCCAGGCGGCGTTCGACGAGTCCAGCGAGCTCACGACCGAGGTCATGGCCGAGAGCCAGGCGGCAGCCGAGGAGGCCGGCGCCGAGTTCAACGAGCCGGACGTCGCGCCCTTCCGCGAGGCCGTCAAGCCGCTCCTCGACGAGAAGCTGACCACCGACACCGCGAGGGACCTGTACGACAGCGTCCGCGCGGCCGCCGAGTGACCCGGCGCTGAGGAGCTCGAGCGATGACATACGCCAAGCGAGGTCTTGACGTCGCGCTGCGGTGGTTGTGCATCGGGCTGTTCGCGGCCCTGGTGCTCATCGTGGTGTGGCAGGTCTTCTCCCGACAGGTGCTGAACGCGCCGAGCACCTGGTCCGAGGAGCTCGCCAAGTACGTCTTCATCTGGCTCGGGCTCTTCGGCGCAGCCCTCGTCTTCGGCGAGCGGGGCCACATCGCGGTCGACGCCCTGGTCCGCAAGCTGCCCGAGCGCGTGCAGCGCTGGAACGCCGTGCTGGGCCAGATCGTGATCGCGGTCTTCGCCGTCCTGGTGCTCGTCTACGGCGGGTGGCAGGTCTCGGAGCTCGCCTGGAACCAGAGCATGCCAGGGCTGCCGCTGAAGGTGGGCTGGCTGTACCTGGCGCTGCCCCTCTCGGGCGTGCTGGTGCTCTTCTACACCGTCTACCACCTGGTGGCCGTCGTGCGGGGCGTGGAGAACGCCACCGCCGACGGCGACCCGGAAGTCATCTGAGGAGGCCTGGACACATGGAGGTAGCTGCACTCGCCGGGCTCGTCCTGGTGGTAGGAATCGTTGTCCTGCTCGTGCTGGGGGTCCCGGTCTCCGTGGCGGTGGGTACGTCGGCCGCGGCCGCCGCGATCACCGCGCTCGGCTTCGACAACGGTCTGCTGACGTCCGCGCAGCAGATGTTCCGTGGCATCAACAACTTCTCGCTGCTGGCGATCCCGTTCTTCGTGCTCGCCGGCGTGATCATGAACAACGGCGGGATCGCCCTACGGCTCGTCAACTTCGCCAAGATGCTGGTCGGACGCACCCCCGGGTCGCTCGCCCAGACGAACGTCGCCGCCAACGCCATGTTCGGCGCGGTCTCCGGGTCCGCGGTGGCCTCGGTCGCCGCCGTCGGCTCCACGATGGGTCCGCTGCAGGCCAAGGAGGGCTACCCGAAGGACTTCGCCGCCGCCACCAACATCGCGTCGGCCCCGTCGGGAATGATCATCCCGCCGAGCAACCTGATGATCGTGTACTCGCTGGTCTCCAGCACGTCGATCGCGGCACTGTTCGTCGCCGGCTACCTGCCCGGCACCCTGTGGGCCCTGGTCTGCATGGCGATCGTCTACCTGTACGCACGCAAGCGGCCGGAGCTGCGCGTCACCGAGCGACTGTCCCTCGCGGCGGCATTGCGCGTGGCGCTCGAGGCGATCCCGGCGCTGCTGCTGATCGTCATCGTGATCGGCGGGATCCTCGTGGGCTTCTTCACCCCCACCGAGGCGTCGTGCATCGCGGTCGTCTACTCGCTGGTGCTCTCGTTCGTCTACCGGGCGATCAAGGTCCGCGAGCTGCCCGGCATCCTGCTCGAGTCCTCCCGGACCACGGCGATCGTGATGTTCCTCGTGGGCGTCTCCGCCGCGATGTCCTGGGTGATGTCGTTCGCGCAGATCCCGCAGCTCGTCACCGACGGGCTGCTGTCGGTCACGAGCAACCCGTACGTGCTGATCGTCCTCATCGCCGTGCTGCTGCTCCTCATCGGCTGCTTCATGGACCCGACGCCGGCGGTGCTGATCTTCGCGCCCATCTTCCTGCCCGTCGTCACGGCGTTCGGGATGGACCCCGTGCACTTCGGCATCTTCATCGTCATGGCCCTGTCGATCGGCACCATCACGCCGCCCGTCGGCCCGGTCCTGTTCGTCGGGGCCCGTGTCTCCGGGATGTCGATCGAGAGCATCATGCGGCGCATGATCCCGTTCTTCGTAGCCCTCGTGGTGCTGCTGATCGTGGTCGCCATGACCCCGGCGCTCTCGATGTGGCTCCCCACCCTTCTCGGGCTCGTCTAGCCCGTCACTCTGCCCAAGGAGGCATTCAGTTGGAACAGCGATACGCCACCGCACCCGACCAGGTTCCCAGGATGACGACGGAAGAGCTGCGGGACCGCTACCTCGTCCCCGAGCTCTTCGTCGACGACGAGATCCGTACCGTCTACACGCACCACGACCGGGTGGTCCTCGGCGGTATCAGCCCCGTCTCGGCACCGCTGACCCTGCCGGGGTACCCCGAGATCCGCTCGGAGCAGTTCTTCGAGCACCGCGAGGCGGGCATCGTCAACGTGGGCGGCACCGGCACCATCACGGTGGACGGCACCGAGCACCGGCTGGAGCACGGCGCCTGCCTCTACGTGGGACGGGGAGCCGTCGACGTCGTGCTCGCCTCCGACGAGCCGACGGCGGAGGCAGGGCCCGCGCGGTTCTACCTCTTCTCCGCGCCGGCGCACACCGCCTACCCGACCACGCTCGTCGCCCCGGGCCAGGGCACGGTGCGCGAGCTGGGCGACCCGCTCACGTCCAACCGCCGCACACTCAACCAGTACATCCACGAGAACGGCGTGCGGTCGTGCCAGGTGGTCATGGGGGTCACCACGCTGCACCCCGGTTCCATGTGGAACACGATGCCCGCGCACACCCACGACCGGCGCACCGAGTGCTACCTGTACTTCGACCTGCCGGAGGAGGCCCGCGTCATCCACATCATGGGCGAGCCCACCGAGACCCGGCACATCGTCATCGGTGACCGGGAGGCCGTGATCTCACCCAGCTGGTCGGTGCACTCGGGGGTCGGTACCGCCGCATACTCCTTCGTGTGGGCCATGGCGGGTGAGAACCAGGCGTTCGACGACATGGACGGATTCGCCGTCTCTACGATGCGGTGACGGCCATGCGCTGACGGCCATGCTGTGACGACGGTGCGGTGACGACGAGGAGACAGTGATGAGCGAGGCGACGACGGCCAGCGAGAAGACACTGATGGTGCTCGAGGCGGCGATGACGCACGAGCGGTTCAGCGAGATCGTGGCCGCGGTGCACCTGCCCAAGGCGACGGTGCACCGGATCCTCGCGACGCTCGTCGACCGCGACTTCATCAGGGTGGCCGACGGCGGCGCGTACGTCCCGGGCCCCAAGGTCCTGTCGCTCGCCGGCGTCGCCTACGACCGGGTGGACATCTCGACGATCGTCCAGCCGTACATCGACGACCTGGTGCGCCGCGTGCAGTGCACCGTGCACGTCGGGGTACGCAGCGGCGACGAGATCATCTACCTGGTCCGCACGGACTCCGACAAGCCGTACCGGATGCCGTCGCGGGTCGGTGCCGCGATCCCGCTGCACACCTCGGCGATCGGCAAGTCGATCCTCGCCCGGCTCGACGACGACGAGATCGAACGCTTCGTCAACCGGGCCGGGCTCGCGCGCCGGACCGCGCGCACCCTGACCACCCTGGAAGACCTGCGCGCCGAGCTCGCCGACATCCGCGAGGACGGCCACGCGTTCGACCGCGAGGAGAACGTGCCCGGCGTCGTCTGCATCGGCACGGCCATCAGCGACCACACGGGGCACTCCAACTACGGGCTGTCGATCTCCTCGCTCGCGCTCGAGCACACGGAGGAACAGCTCGCCGCGATGTCCGGCGACCTGTGCAAGACGGCCACCGACATCACCCACGCACTCGGGGGCGACCGGTAGGGCACCGTGTGCCCGGCCCGGGTCGCCCCGGACCTGACGAAAGAAAACACAACGTGAGTACTACGAGCACCATCGCGCCCGACACCGGCCCCGTGCTGGACCGGATGTTCAGCCTGTCCGGCCGCACCGCTGTCGTGACGGGTGCGAGCAAGGGCATCGGCCTGGGCATCGCGACCCTCCTCGCGCAGGCGGGGGCCGACGTGGTCGGCGTGAGCACGACCATGTCGGACGGCGACACCGACGCCCGCAGGGCCGTCGAGGCGGCCGGTCGCACCTTCACGCCGATCGCCGCCGACCTCTCGGACCGCGCGGCCGTGGCGGCGCTGAGCGACCGCTTGACGGGGCTCGAGGTGGACGTGCTCGTCAACAACGGCGGGACGATCCGCCGGGCCCCGGCCGCCGAGCACCCTGACGCCGACTTCGACCACGTGATCGAGGTGAACCTGCGGTCCGCCTGGACGCTGTCCCGCGAGGTCGGCCGGTCCATGCTCGCGCGGGGCCACGGCAAGATCATCAACACCGCCTCGATGCTGAGCTTCCAGGGCGGCGTCAACGTACCGGGGTACACGGCGTCGAAGTCTGCGCTCGCGGGCCTGACCAAGGCGCTCGCCAACGAGTGGGCCGGCCGGGGCGTGAACGTCAACGCTGTGGCCCCCGGCTACGTCGCGACCGACAATACGGAGGCGCTGCGCGGCGACGCGGGCCGCAACGCCGAGATCCTCGGACGCATCCCGGCCGGCCGCTGGGCCACGCCGGAGGACATCGCCGGCGCGGTGCTCTACCTCGCCGCGCCCGCGTCCGACTACGTGCACGGCACGATCATCCCGGTCGACGGCGGGTGGCTGGCCCGATAACCCCCACGTTGAGTGCTGGGTATGTGCCCTCCAGGAGCCTTCAGAGGGGCACATATCCAGCACTCAACGGGTGTGGGGGGTGGGCAGGGTCAGGCCGGCCGGGAGCAGGGCCGGCAGCACGTCCAGGAGCGCCGCGACCCGCTCCGCACGGGCCGTACCCCGCAGCCGCTCGACCGGCGCGGTGATGCTCACCGCCGCGACAGCGCGCCCGGCACGCAGCAGCGGCACGGCGATGCAGGCGATGCCCGCCTCGTTCTCCTCGGTCTCGCCGGCCACGCCGCTCGCCCGGGCGGCGTCCAGCACCGCGCGGAGCTGCTCGGTGCTGGTGTCCGCGCCGGCGAACCGCTCGAGCGCGGCGGCGTCGAGGTCCTCGGCGGACAGCAGCGCCCGGCCCAGCGCGGTGGTCGCCGCCGTGCGCCGCCGGCCCACGGCGGACCAGACCCGGACCGCGCGCTGCGGCTCGACCTTGTCGAGGTAGACCACCTCGCGCCCGGCGAGCACCCCGAGGTGCACGAGCTCGTCGGTCTTCTCGCTGAGCACCGTCAGGGCGGGATGCAGCAGGGCCGGCAGGTTCTCCTCGGCCAGGTAGGTGCTCCCGAGGGCCAGTGCCGCCGGGCCGAGCCGGTAGGCCCCGCTCGGCGTCTGCTCGGCGTACCCGCGGTGCCGCAGCGCGGAGAGCGTGCGGTGCAGGGTGGGCTTGCTGACCCCCACCGCCCGGGCCAGCACCGCGAGCGGGGCACCGGCCGCGCCGAAGCCGGCGAGCGTGTCGAGCGCCTGCAGCGCCTTGTCGACGCTCCCGAGCGGGCTGGCATCCATGGGGCTTCCTCACGTAGCATGCGTTCCGTAGTGAACAACAGACGTTCACCATAGCGAAACGGAGACCCGATGTCATCCCCGGACACCACAGTCCTCGAGACCCTCGCCGCCCACCGGCTCGTCCCGGTCGTCGTGGTCGACGGCGCTGACGAAGGCGCCCGCCTGGCCGACGCGCTCGTCGCGGGTGGCCTGCCCGTCGCCGAGATCACGCTGCGCCTCGCCGGCGGCGTCGACGCGATCCGCGCGGTCGCCAAGAACCAGCCCGACGTCGTCGTGGGAGCCGGCACCGTGACGACGGCGCAGCAGGTGGACGACGTCGTGGCCGCCGGCGCCCGCTACATCGTCTCCCCGGGGCTGTCCGCCGCCGTCGTGCGGCAGGCCCAGGAGCACGGCATCCCCGTCCTGCCCGGCGTGGCCACGCCGTCCGAGATCATGGCGGCGCTCGACCTGGGGATCGACGTCGTCAAGCTGTTCCCGGCGTCCGTCGTCGGCGGGCCCGCCGCCATCAAGGCGTTCTCCGCACCGTTCCCCGGCGTGCGGTTCGTGCCGACGGGCGGCGTCAGCGCCGCCAACCTCGGTGACTACCTGACCCTGGCGCCGGTGCTCGCTGTCGGCGGGTCGTGGATGGTCGACCGCAAGCTCGTCACCGCCGGTGACTGGGACCAGATCACCACCCGCACGCGCGACGCCGTGGCGCTCGCCGCAGAGCTCGACTCCAAGGAGAAGAACCGATGACCTCGCTGAACGTCCGCCCCGCCGCCGAGTGCGCCTACGACGTCGTCGCCCTCGGCGAGGTGATGCTCCGCCTCGACCCGGGTGCCCGGCGGGTGCGCACCGCCCGCAGCTTCGACGTGTGGGAGGGCGGCGGCGAGTACAACGTGGCACGTGGTCTGCGCCGCTGCTTCGGCCTGCGCGGCGCGATCGTGACGGCGCTCGCCGACAACGAGATCGGCCGGCTCGTCGAGGACTTCATGCTGACCGGCGGCCTCGACACCCAGTACGTGCAGTGGGTGCCGTACGACGGCATCGGCCGTGCCGTACGCAACGGCCTCAACTTCACGGAGCGCGGCTTCGGCGCCCGCGGCGCCGTCGGCGTCAGCGACCGCGGCAACACCGCGATCGCGCAGATGCAGCCGGACGACGTCGACTGGGACGCGCTGTTCTCCCGCGGTGTGCGCTGGCTCCACACGGGCGGCATCTTCGCGGCCCTGTCGGAGTCGTCCGCGGACGTGGCGGAGGCCGCGATGACCGCCGCCCGCCGGCACGGCACCATCGTGTCCTACGACCTGAACTACCGGCCCTCGCTGTGGAAGGGTATCGGCGGCGAGGAGCGTGCGCGCGAGGTCAACCGGCGTCTCGCCCAGCACGTGGACGTGATGATCGGTAACGAGGAGGACTTCACGGCCTCGCTCGGCTTCGAGGTCGAGGGCGTCGACGAGAACCTCACCGACCTGGACACCGGTGCGTTCCGCGCGATGATCGAGACGGCGTCGGAGGCGTACCCGAACTTCCAGGCGATCGGGACCACCCTGCGCGGGGTGCGGTCGGCCTCGCGCAACGACTGGGGCGCGATCGCCTGGTCGCGCAAGGAGGGCTTCGCCGAGGCCACCCACCGGTCCGACCTGGAGATCTTCGACCGCGTCGGCGGCGGTGACTCGTTCGCCTCGGGCCTCGCGTACGGGCTCATGGAGCTCGGCTCGCTGCAGGAGGCCGTCGAGTACGGCGCCGCGCACGGAGCCCTGGCGATGACCACGCCGGGCGACACCACGATGGTGACGTTGGCCGAGGTCGCCAAGCTGGCCGGGGGCGGGAGCGCCCGCGTCCAGCGCTGATCACGGCCCGTCTCCCGGGCGGCCGGACAGGGTGCAAGGATTGGCGCCATGTCGTCCAAGAGCATCCTGTTCATCGGTGGAAGCGGAATCATCAGCCACGCCTCGGTGGCCCGGGCCGCACGGCTCGGGCACCGGGTGACGGTGCTCAACCGAGGCCGGTCCTCGACGCGTCCGCTCCCGGCGGGGGTGGAGACCCTCGTCGCCGACGCGAACGACGCCGGGGCGGTGGCCGCGGCCCTGGGCGCCCGGGAGTTCGACGTCGTCGCGCAGTTCCGGGCGTTCAGCCCTGAGCACGTGGCGCGCGACGTCGCGCAGTTCGCCGGCCGGACCGGCCAGTACGTGTTCATCTCGTCGGCGTCGGCGTACCAGACGCCGCCGGCACGGCTGCCGGTCCGGGAGTCCACACCGCTGCGCAACCCGTTCTGGCAGTACTCCCGTGACAAGATCGCGTGCGAGGACCTGCTGGTCAGGGAGTACCGGGACAACGGGTTCCCTGCGACGATCGTGCGGCCGTCGCACACGTACGACCGCACGCTGCTGCCGACGTCGGGCGCGTGGACCGACGTCGCGCGCATGCGCACGGGCAAGCCCGTGGTGGTCCACGGCGACGGCACGTCGCTGTGGACGCTGACGCACACCGAGGACTTCGCCGTGGGGTTCGTCGGGCTGCTCGGTCATCCGCTCGCGGTGGGCGACACGTTCCACATCACCGGTACGCACGCCCCCACATGGGACCAGATCTACACCTGGCTGGCCGAGGCGGCGGGCGTGCCCGGCCCGGACCTGGTGCACGTGGCGTCCGAGACGATCACGCGGGTCCTCCCGGAGCTGGGCGCAGGGCTGGTCGGCGACAAGGCGCACTCGATGGTCTTCGACATCTCGAAGGTGCGCACGCTCGTGCCGGAGTTCGGCACAACCATCACCTACGACATCGGCGCCGTGGAGCAGATGGCGTGGTTCGACGCGCACCCGGAGGCCCAGGTGGTGGACGCCGACCTGGACGCGGCGTTCGACCGGCTGGCGGCCCACGCCCGCTCGATCTGAGGATCAGGGCAGCGGCGCGGTCGACTCCCGGACCACCAGCTCCGTGGAGAGGTTGAGGCGGCGCACCTTCGGTGACCGGCCGCGCGCCATGTCGATCAGGATCTGTGTGGCGGCCGCTCCCATCTCGGCGAGCGGCTGCCGCACCGTCGTGAGCGGCGGCCCCACCCACGAGGCGAGCGGCAGGTCGTCGTACCCCACCACCGACAGGTCCTCCGGCACGCGCAGGCCGAGCTGGTGCGCGGCGCGGAGCACCCCGAGCGCCTGCATGTCGGAACCGGCGAACACCGCGGTCGGGCGGTCCGGCAGGGACAGCAGCTCGACGCCGACGTCGAACCCGGCCTCGACGTAGAAGTTGCCCTCGCGCACCAGCGTGGGGTCGACGGCGACGCCGCGCTCCTCGTGCGCCGAGCGGAACCCGTCGACCCGGGCGCGGCTGCACAGCATGTCCGAGGGGCCCGTGATCATCGCGATGCGGTGGTGCCCCAGCGTGAGCAGGTGGCGCGTGGCCAGCAGCCCGCCGTTCCAGTTGTCCGAGCCCACCGCGGCGACGTCGGCCGGCGGCTCGCCGTCGGTGTCGATCACCACGTAGGGGATGCTGCGCCGGTCGAGCTGCTGGTGCTGCGCCTCCGAGAGGTTCGCCGCGACGAGCAGCACGCCGAGCGGCGGCCGCGCGATGGTCGTGTCGAGCCATGTGGCGGGCGGGCGGTGCTCGCCGCCCAGCTCGGACAGGATCACGCTGGTCCGGGACTCGGCGGCGGCCGCCTCGACGCCCCGGATGATCTCCATGGACCAGCCGGAGCCGAGCCGGTGGAAGACGAGGTCGATCAGGCCGGTGCCCAGTGGCGCGGTCGCCGGACGGCGACGCCGGTACTGGTGCTTCTCAAGGGCGGCCTCGACGCGCTCGCGCGTAGCCGGGGCGACGTCGGCCCGGCCGTTCAGCACCTTGGAGACCGTGGGCACCGAGACACCAATCTCGCGCGCGATCGTGGCGATCGTGGGCGTTGCCGCGACGGGGTTCAGTCCGCCCGGTCCTGTGTTGAGCTCAGCCATGCGGGTCGCCACCACCTTTCGCAGCTCGTCGTCGCAACTTTCGGCCCATCACATTCTGACCGTACACCGCTCGCACCGCCGGGTTGGCCAACACGAGGCTGACATCGAATCGTGACCTGACCCCGAGCAACCACGGCTTGACTGTGTGAGCGGAGTCACCCTACTGTCCGAGAAACCAAAGTATCGGCAATCGTGCCGATAGTTTTCGAAAACGTTCCACGACGAAGTGGACCGACCCCAGTGACGGGGTCAAGGACACGGCGCCGTGGCCGGAGGACATCGATGGCACGAGGCACCGGGACGGTCGAGACCGTGCCGCAGACGGCTGGGAAGCCGCCGGGTGGGACACCGCCGGGTGGCACGGTGGGCGTGAGCGCGGACAGCCCCCCGCCCCAGCAACTGCGGAACACCTACACATGGGCGCGCGCGCTGCGCAAGGACTGGCGGCTCTACACGTTCCTGATCCTGCCCGTCATCTACCTGATCATCTTCAGGTACGTACCGATGGCCGGGAACGTCGTCGCCTTCCGCCGGTTCCGGCCGGGCAGCTCGATGTTCGGCGACGAGTGGGTCGGCTTCTACTACATCGAGATGTTCATCCAGGACCCCAAGTTCTGGGACGTCTTCCTCAACACCGTCGTCCTGGGCACGCTCACCCTGGTGGTCGTCTTTCCGCTGCCCATCGCGCTAGCCCTCATGCTGAACGAGCTGCGGTCACGTCGGTTCAAGAAGATCACGCAGACGATCACCTACCTGCCGCACTTCATGTCGATAGTGATCGTGGCCGGCTTCGTGTACCAGCTGACGGCGCTCAACGGCACAGTGAACCAGATCATCTCCGCCGTCGGCGCCGACCCGATCTCGTTCATGCAGCGGGACGACTGGTTCCGGACGATCTACGTGACGTCGGAGATCTGGCAGGTCGTCGGGTTCGGCACGATCCTCTACCTGGCCGCGCTGACCACCATCGACGACCAGCTCTACGAGGCGGCTCGGATCGACGGCGCCAACCGGTGGCAGCAGACGTGGCACATCACGCTGCCCGGCATCCGTCCGACGATCGTCGTGCTCCTGATCCTGAACATCGGCACGTTCATGGCGGTCGGGTTCGAGAAGGTGCTGCTGCTGTACAACCCGCTGACGTACGCGTCGGGCGACGTCATCGCGACCTACATCTACCGCGTCGCACTGAACAGCGGGAGCTTCTCCTACGGCGCCGCGATCGGCCTGTTCGAGGCGCTCATCGGTCTGACCCTTGTCCTCTCAGCGAACGCGATCGCGAAGCGCACGGTTGGAGCCTCCCTATGGTGACCACAGATCCGGCTGTCCCGGACATCTCTCGGGTCCGGCAGGTCCCGAAGACCGTCAAGGACTCGCGGTCCTATACGGTGTTCCGCGTCGTCAATGCCACGGTGCTGGTGATCGTCTGCGGCATCACGCTGTACCCGTTCGTGAACCTGATCGCCAAGGCGTTCAGCTCGCACGGCTACATCGTCGCCGGCCAGGTGAACCTCTGGCCGATGGGCTTCAACACCACCACCCTCATGGAGGTGCTGACCCAAGGGCGGTTCTGGACGGGCTACGGGAACACCGTCATCCACACGGTCGGCGGAACAGCCATCGCCATGGCACTCACCACCACGATGGCCTACGCGCTGGCGAAGAAGCACCTCAAGGGCCGGTCGTTCTTCATCGGCATGGTCGTGGTGACCATGTTCTTCAACGGCGGTCTCGTGCCGAACTACCTGCTGATCTCCGGGCTGGGGTTCAAGAACACGGTCTGGGCGATCATCATCCCGAACGCGATCAGCGCGTTCAACCTGCTCGTGATGAAGGCGTTCTTCGAGAACTTTCCGAGCGACCTGGAGGAGGCCGCGGCGATCGACGGCATGACGGTCTACGGGATCTTCTTCCGGATCGTGCTGCCGCTGTCCAAGGCGGTCGTGGCCACCATGATCCTCTTCTACGCCGTCGCGTTCTGGAACTCGTGGTTCCCGGCGATGCTCTATCTGAGCGATCCGGAGCTCCAGCCGGTCACGCTCTACCTACGCAACCTCCTGGCCGGCGCGACGGGCGCGGGCCGAGAGGCGGGCATGGAGGAGGTGCAGATCGGCGCCAACCTCCAGGCGGTGACCATGCTGCTGACGGTGATCCCGATCGTGTGCGTCTACCCGTTCGTCCAGAAGTACTTCGTCTCCGGCGTGATGCTCGGCTCGGTCAAGGGCTGACGCCCGCCGTCCCGCCGGTACCCCACAGGTGCACCAGACCATCTGACCGTCGCGAACAACGACGTTCACTACTGGAGGAGAATCATGAGGATCACCCGCAGAAAGACTGCCGCGGGAATGGTTGCGTCGGTCCTGGCCGTCACGCTCACCGCGTGCTCGGTCGGCGGCGACGGCGACGACGGCGGTGGCGAGGCCGGCGCAATCGACATGGAGTCTCAGGTCGGCTACATGGAGGACTTCGAGGCCGGCACCACGTTCAAGGCGACCGAGCCCGTGAGCTTCGGCCTGCTGTACCGCGACCACCCGAACTACCCGTTCAAGGACGACTGGCCGATCATCCAGCACCTGGAGGAGGACCAGAACGTCACGTTCGACTACGAGAACGTGCCGCTGGAAGACATGGCCCAGCGCCGGTCGGTGCTGATCAGCTCCGGTGACGCACCGGATATCATGCCCGTCACCTACCCTGGGGACGAGGCGCCCTTCGTGAGCGGCGGCGCACTGCTGCCGATCTCCGACTACGTGCAGTACATGCCGAACTTCCTGGAGAAGGTCGAGGCGTGGGACCTGCAGGAGGAGATCGACGCCCAGAAGCAGGACGACGGCAAGTACTACATGATCCCGGGGATCCACGAGATCGTCATCCCCGGTGCCTACACCGTCGCGATCCGCAAGGACCTGTGGGAAGAGGCCGGCCTCGAGCACCCGAAGACCTGGGACGAGTACGCCGACCAGCTCCAGGTGATCAAGGACGAGAACCCGGACCTGAACTACCCGATGACCGACCGCTGGTCGATCAGCGGTCCGGTCGAGGCCACGATCTCCGCGGCCGCGCCGAACTTCGGCACGGTGGCAGGCTGGGGCTACGGCCTGGGCCTGCAGTGGAACCAGGACGAGGGTGTCTACGAGTACGCGGGTGGATCGGACGAGTACAGGGCCCTCGTGGAGTACTTCGCCGGTCTGGTCGAGGACGGGCTGTTGGACCCCGAGGCGCTCACCCAGGAGGACGAGCAGGCCGAGCAGAAGTTCGCGTCGGGCCAGGCCGCCGCGATCGGCACCAACGACCAGGTGATCCTGGAGTACCGGAAGGCCTTCGAGGAGATCGGCGACAAGGACTCCGAGATCGAGATGATCACGGTTCCCGGCGGGCCGGCCGGCGACTACATCGCCGGTGGCACGCGCCGCGAGTCCGGCCTGATGTTCGCCGCGGGCGCTGCCGAGCAGGAGGACTTCCTGGCGATGCTGCAGTTCGTCGACTGGCTGTACTACTCCGACGAGGGCCTCGAGTTCGCCAAGTGGGGCGTCGAGGGTGAGACGTTCGAGTGGGAGGGCGACAAGCGCGTCCTCAAGGACGACGTCACCTGGGGTGCCCTGAACGAGGGCGCGCCGAAGCTGCTGAACGCCGACTTCGGCTACTACAACGGCGTCTTCTCGCTGGCCCACGGCTCGACCGAGGACCTGGACCTGTCGATGCGCAGCGATGAGTCGATCACGTACATCGAGGACATGAACGCCACCAAGGAGGAGCTGGAGATCCCGCCGGCCGTCGCGTACGACGAGATGGAGCAGGAGCAGGCGGGCCTGCAGCAGACGACGCTGCAGGACATGGTCTTCCAGGCCACCGCCCAGTTCATCCTGGGCCAGCGCTCGCTGGACGAGTGGGACGCCTACGTCGCCGAGCTCGAGGGCGCCGGGATGCAGGAGTACGTCGACCGCGCCAACTCCGCAGCCGGCGTCACCGAGTGATCCACGCCTGACCAGCCCCGTCTGCCGGTCCGAGCCCACACCTGGTTCGGGCCGGCAACGGTGCCCGGATGTACCACCGCCCGTACGCCGGGCACACACGTACCAACCTCGAGGAGCCCAGTGTCCCGCATCGTTGTACCGGCCGAATCCTCAGGTGCCTTGGGGGACGCCTGGCGATCATGCGTCGGCACCGGCCGCTTCAACCTGGCGCTCCGCCAGGACTACCAGGAATCCCTGGCCCTGGTGCAGCAGGACATCGGGTTCCGCTACATCCGGGGTCACGGCCTGCTGTCCGACGACGTCGGGGTGCTCCGGCCGTACGACGCGGCCGGGTACTCCGGGACCCGGTACGCCTTCACCTACGTCGACCAGGTGGTCGACGCCTACCTGAGCCTCGGGATCAAACCATTCCTGGAGCTCGGGTTCATGCCGGAGGCGCTCGCGTCCGGGACCGACACCGTCTTCTGGTGGAAGGGGAACATCACGCCGCCGCGTGACCACCGCGAGTGGGCCGGGCTCGTGCGGGCAACCCTGCGACACCTGGTCGACCGGTACGGCCTCGACGAGGTGAGCACCTGGCCGGTCGAGGTGTGGAACGAGCCCAACCTCGTCAACTTCTGGAAGGACGCCGACCAGGCCGCCTACTTCCACCTCTACGAGGTGACCGCGGCAGCCGTCAAGGACGTGGACCCGTCGCTGCAGGTGGGCGGCCCTGTCCTGTCACCAGGCGCCGACGACTGGTGGGAGCCCTTCGCCGAGTTCGTCACCTCGCGCGACGTGCCGATCGACTTCACGTCCGTGCACGCGTACTCCTCCGGTCCCGCGCAGCACGTGCCGTTCGGCGTCTATCAGACGCTCCGGTCTCCGGAGACCCTGCTCGACCAGTTCGCGCGACCACGCAAGCTGCTCGCGGGCACGCAGCTGGCGGAGCTGCCGCTGCACGTGTCCGAGTTCAACACGAGCTACCGTCCCGACAACCCGATCCACGACACCGCCTACAACGCGGCCTATCTTGCGCCGGTCCTGGCCGGCGGTGGCGAGCTGGTGGACTCGTTCTCCTACTGGACGTTCTGCGACGTCTTCGAAGAGGTCGGGGTGCCCGCGTCGTTCTTCCACGGCGGATTCGGCATGCTCACGCACCGCCAGATCAAGAAGCCGACGTACCACCTGTACGCGTTCACAGCGCGCATGGGCCAGGACGTCCTCGCCCGCGGCACCGACCATCTCGTGACCCGGGACTCTTCGACGGGTCGGGTCACCGTGCTGGCCTGGCAGCCGGTGGGCGGCACGGACGCCCCACCTGAAACGGACCGGCACGAGCTACGCCTGAGCCTCCCCGTCTCGGCGACCGGGCGGGTGTTCATCATGCGGCACGACGTCGATCAGGCCGCCGGGAACGCCTGGGCGGCCTGGGGGGCCATGGGGCGGCCCGCATCGCCGTCGGGCAGGCAGCTGGATGCGCTGCGCGAGGCGAGCGAACCTGCCCGCCGCGCGTACTCGCTCCCCGTTGTCCCGACGGTGGACGCCGGCCGGGTCGACCTCGACCTGACCATCGGCCGCCACGGGGTCACGCTCGTCGAGATCGACCCCGTGTGCGACGAGACCCCGCCGTGGCTGGACGACGCCAGGATCCTCGGGAAGCCCACGTTCGACCTGACCTGACCTGACCTGCCTGACCCGACCGGCCGGTGAAAGGGCACGACAATGACGTCACCCGGCCACGCGGGTCGGAGCGGGAAGCCACATGAGACGGAGAACGAGCGAGTGACGACATCGGACGACGGACCCCGGCGCGACCCGCTGCACTGGCCGCACGAGAGGCCGGGCCCGCCTCCTGGGCGTCCCCAGTTCGGTGAGGGCCCGCTTTCCCGCGTGACCAACGCGATCTACTGGTACCTGGTCACTGGGTTCCTCATGATCCTGACCACGCTGCCGGGGACGCTGCCCCTGCTGCTGCTGGACCGGTCGGCCGGCAACGCACCGCTGGTGGCACTGTGCCTGATGCCGTTGGGCCCGGCGTTCTCGGCAGGGCTGTACGGGTTGCGGAACCGGGCAGGCACCGAAGGGTTGACCCCGGCGCGAACGTTCTTGCGCGGATACTGGCAGAACTGGGCGGACGTGCTCAAGGTGTGGGTGCCGGCGCTCGTCGGTGGGATGGTGTTGGGCGTCACCCTGGCGAACTTCGGTGCCACCGGCGTACCGGACTGGTATGCCGGGCTGCTGCTCGGGATCTCCCTGGTGCTCGTGCTGACGTGCATGAACTCGCTGGTCATCGCCTCGTTCTTCAACTTCCGCACGCGCGACGTCGCGCGGCTGTCCGTGTACTACCTGTTCCGGTTTCCGCTCGTCACGCTCGGCACCGTGTCGTTGCTGGTGCTCGCAGGCGGCGTCGTCTATCTCGCAACGGAGGTGGCGTTCGCCGCGCTGGCGGTGCTCTGGGTGGCCGCCGTGCTGCGGAACTACGCGAAGCTGATCCGCGACATCGAGGAGCGGTTCACGGTGCCGAGCGCCGACTGACGGTTTCAGGCCGGACCACCTCGCCGGACCACCTGGCCGGACCGCCCAGTCGGACCGCGCCCAGCCGGTCCGCACACGGTCGGCTCGGCCCTTCAGCTGTACCGGTAGAGCCGGATCCGCTGAATCGCGAACCGGCCGGGCTCCAGCCGCAGGTGCCGTCCCTGGTGGGTCTGGTCCCCGTTGAGCCACCGCTGGTGCTTCCAGACGCCGTCGTGGTACCGGCCCTCCGCGCAGTCCAGGATGCCAACGCTCTCCGCGCCCGACCGAGCGGACGAGAACGTGACGGTGACACCCGTACCGCCGATGACGAGTTCGTCAGGTGCCGTCCGGATGACTATCGCGGCCGCGGGCAGCCTGGTGAGATCCGTGGACCGGTCATCGGCCTCGTTGATGACACCGTCGGCCAGGCTCGGCGCTGCGATGCGCTCGTAGGTCACCTCGAGCACGAGCTCACCGAAGACGATCCGGTGCGGGGATCGCTGGCTCTCCGCGGGTGGCACCAGCGCCGTCATGGTGCCGTCGCCGGCATGGGCCGCGATCAGCGGCGAGAGCTGGTTCACGACGTCGTAGCTCGCAGTCAGCGCCTCCGCGGCGGGGCCCTCGATCGTCTCGATGCCGAACGGCGAGAACCCGATCGCCCCGTGGGCGCCGAAAGCGTAGAGCGCGTTGGCCGCGGCGTCGGTGCTGCGTAGCGCCTCCGGCACGAACAGGGGGTTGCCGTCGCGCGTGTAGCGGCCCGCCCACTCCGCGAACTCGGGGAAGTAGATGTCCGGGGCGATGAAGTCGAGGGCGGGCGCGCCGGCACGCCAGACGTCGATCAGGTGCGGCAGGGGGCCGGCGCTCGGGTACTGACCTGGGAGGTATCCAGGCCGGATCAGTGCCGCGTTCGTGTACATCGGCAGGTCGAGCTCTGCCTTGCCGGCTGCGGCGACTGGCTGGACGTATCGAGCGAAGGCCCAGGCCATGAACAGCTCCTCGGTGGCTGGGCCCTCGCCGAAGACCTCGGTCCACGTCCCGCCGGTGCGGCCTCCCGCCGTCGTCCACCTCTCCCGCAGCTCGGGGGCCAGCGCCTCGTGATGCGTCTGCAGGTAGGCCATCAGCTCGGCGGGCACCGGTCCGGCGAACGCCCGCTCGGCCTCGGCGGTGTGGTCGCGGGCCTCCGGGATCATCCCGATCTCGTTCTCGACCTGGACGAGGACGACGACGTGCTCCCGGTCGTACGCGCGCAGCCGGCGCATGAGGGCCGCGAACGCCCGGGCGTCGGCGTCCCGGTTGTTGTCGCTGAACGGTGTGAGGATCTCGAGGGCGCGCCCGTGGGAATCCCGGCTGCGCGGAAATCGTTCGACGTCCGTCTTGACCCAGCCCGGTGCGTAGCACGACATGCTGTTCTTCCAGCTGCCGAACCACAGCAGTACGAGGCGCATCGCGTGGGCGGCGGCGTCGTCGATCAGCTCCTCGACGCTCGTCCAGTCGAACGTTCCCTCGGCGGGCTCGACCACGTCCCAGTACACCGGTGCGACGACGGTGTTCAGCCCCAGTGCCTCGAGCCGCGGCCAGTAGCCGGCAAGGTAGGTCCGCTCGGCGCTGGAGTTGCCCAGCTCGCCACCGCGGATCAGGAACGGCTCCCCGTCGACGACGAGCTGCGTGGCCGTGCCGGAGCGTCGCAGCCGCGGGATCCGGGCCCCGCCCTCGGGAACGGCGGAGGCGGCAGGCATCGGAGATCCAGGCGTCATGGCACGGCAGTCTGGCACACCCGGTGCCGCGGATGACGGCGCCGTTCACCTGCGCGTCGACCGAGGGCCCGGCAGCGGACACCTCCCGGCCGTAGCCTCGGCGCCGGACGATCCAGGTCGACGAGAGGCCCACGCATGACCTCCACTTTCCGCGCTCGGACACGACGCACGGTCGCCGTGCTGCTCGGCACGAGCCTGCTCGCGGCAGGCACCGTGGGCACCGCCGTCGCGGGCCCCGGCCGGCCCGGGCAACCCGACACCCGCGGCACCGACGACGTGCTCTACCGGCAGGGCTTCGACTCCCTTGCGGACAGCCTGCTGCCGCGCGCCGAGGACCCGGGCATCGAGCCCGGTACGGTCGGCTGGACGCACGAGGCGCCACGGGGCTGGTCGGTCGAGAACGGTCCCGCCCTGGCGGACGGCGGCGTGGAGGAGTGGCGCGGCTGGTCGTTCACCACCCGTGACTTCTGGACGGACGCCGAGGACCAGATGCGCTACCGCTTCGCCCGCGCGCAGGACGTGATCGCCGTGGCCGACTCGGACGAGTTCGCCGACGGCCCCGGCACGCCGGACACCTACGCGACGACGCTGGCGTCCGCCCCGGTCAAGGTCAGGGGTCGCGACCAGGTGGAGCTCACCTTCGACTCCCACTACCGGGGCTGGGCCGGGCAGACCGGCAGGGTCACGGTCGCGTTCGACGGCGGCGCGGAGACCGAGCTGGTCCGCTACGACAGCGACACGGTGACCGACGACTACGACGGAGGCCTGCTGAACGCCTCCGAGACCGTGCCGGTCGACGTGCCGCGCGGCGCGAAGCGCGCCGTCTTCCGCTGGCACTTCACCGCGGACGCGAACTCCTGGTACTGGGCCATCGACTCGGTATCGGTCCGTGCGGCGCTGCCACCGGCCGCAGGCGACCCGACGACGGCGTGGGTGCTCAGCGACATCCAGGGTGACCCCGACGACCTCGGCCACGCGCTGCGCGACCTCGACGCCGTCCGCCCGGACGCCGGCGGGCTGCTCATGGTGGGCGACATCGTCGCCTCGGGCTCGCCCGACCAGTGGCAGGACGTGGACGACGTCATGTCCGGGGCGGCCGACGTGCTGCCCGAGCAGGTCGTGGCGGGCATCGGCAACCACGAGAGCTACACGGGCGAGCCGTGGGAGGTCCTGCGCGACCGGTTCCTCGACTTCGCCGGCCGGGACCGGGTCTGGGACGAGTACCTCCTGGAGGGATCGGGCGGTGAGGTGCCGGTGCTGGTCCTCGGCCAGGAGGAGGCCCGCCCGCCGGAGGTCCCCATGTCGCGCGAGCAGGTCGAGTGGCTGTGCGACCGGCTCGCGTACTGGTCCGACCGTGACAAGCAGGTGCTGGTCATGTCGCACTTCCCGCTCGGCGACACCGTCTCGGCGTCGTGGATCCCCTGGTACAGCGACAGCTACCAGTACAACGACGAGCTGACCGAGCTGCTCGGCGCCCACCCCAACGCGATCCTGTTCAGCGGGCACACCCACTACCCGTTCGAGCTCGGTGACTGGGCGGTGCAGCGCCGTACGGCCGAGGGACACCCGGACGGCTTCTGGACCGTCAACACCGGAGCCGTCCAGGTGGAGTGGGACGCGCGCGGCGAGAGCACGTCCGGCATCCAGGAGGTCGTGACGCGCGACATCAACCGTGGCCTCACCGTGGACGTGTTCGAGGACCGCGTGGTCGTCGAGGCGCGGGACTTCGGCACGGTGGACGCCCAGGCGCCCGACAACGACGTGAACGACGTGGTCCGGTCCGTGACCATCCCCAACCCGCTCGCGGAGTGACGGCGGTCGTGCAGCCCAGCATTGTCCGATCTGCGGCACTTGCGCCAGGGTGAGCGCATGGCGATCAAGCAGGGGGACCCGGGACGACTGACGTACCGCTATCTACGGGTGGCGATAGTGGCCGTGGTGCTGGTGCTGTTCGTGTCGTTGGTGATGCAGATCGTCGCCGACCACGGGCGGCTCGGCTCCGGCGAGGAGTGGTGGCACGCGTCGATCAGCGCGTACTTCTACTCGCCGGTGCAGAGCATCTTCGTGGGCACGCTGGTGGGGATCGGAACGTGCCTCATCGCGATCAAGGGCCGGCACGGCGCCGAGGAGGTGCTGCTCAACTTCGCGGGCATGTTCGCGTTCGTCGTGGCGCTGGTCCCGACGCCGCTCGACGCCGCGATGTGCACCCGCGAGCCGTACTGCCTCGACGTGCCCGAGCGGGTGGGCAACAACATGGGCACGCTGCTCCTGGTCGGCGGGCTGGTCCTGGTGCTGGCGACCTGGCCGCGGCGCCGCGACCTGGGTACCCGGGCGGGGGCCGACCTCTGGCTGACCTGGCTCACATGGGCGGCGACCGGAACGTGGTTGCTGGCGTGGTCCGAGAGCTTCCTGGCGTTCGCCCACTACGCCGCGGCGATCCTGCTGTTCGCCTGCCTCGTGGCCGTCGCCTGGATCAACGGCTCCGACCATGCGGTCACCGCCCAGGCGCTCGAGCGGCTGCGGGGCATGTCGGCGGCCGCCTACCGGGTCTGGTACCGGTGGATCGCCGTGCTGATGGCCGTGGTGCTCGTGGTGGGCCTGGCCACCATGGTCGTCCTCGACCGGTACCTCCCCGACCTGTTCCCGCAGACGCTGTTCGTGGTCGAGACCGTGCTGATGCTGACCTTCGCGCTCTTCTGGCTGCTGCAGACCATCCAGTTCTGGGACATCGGCCTGCCCGCACGCGCCCTCATCGGGGAGCGGAAGACCCCTGGCGACACCCCGCTCTAGTCACCGGCAGCGGCGTCGAACCGCTGACGCGCCGCCTCGATGCGCTCGATGTTGTCGAGCACCCAGCCACCCAGTGCCCTGACCGGCACGGCCATCTCCTGGCCGAGCTCGGTCAGGGCGTACTCGACGCCAGGCGGTTTCGTCGGGTAGACGGTGCGCGAGACGAGACCGTCGCGTTCGAGGCCACGGAGCGTCACAGCCAGCATCTTTGGCGAGATGCCGCTGATCTGACGCCGGAGCTCGTTGAACCGCATCGATCCAGCCTCTAGCTGCATGAAGATCAGGAACGACCATTTGTCGCCGGCTCGCGCCAGCGCACTGGCGACCCGGTGACAGTCGCCGGTTTCCTGAAGGTTATCTAGTTCCAAGTAAGTGCCTCCTTGGCTCAGGCAAGGTCTCCTACCTACATTAAGTATCCATTGGAAACCGAGCCTTCTCGACACAGGGAGACATCTCATCAACGCGCAACGAGTCGTCCTCATCACGGGCGGCACCTCGGGTATCGGTCTGGGCCTCGCCGAAGCCTTCATGGGCGAGGGAGACGCCGTGGTCGTCTGCGGTCGATCACGAGAAGCAATCGACCGATTCGCACGCACTCATCCGGACGCGTTGGCCATCCAGGCCGACGTAACGGTCCCGGAAGCACGATCGGCCATGCTCGACGCCGTCAACGACCGCTTCGGCCACCTCGACGTCCTCGTCAACAACGCCGGTACGTACGTCGAGCGAGACTTCACGGCATCCGGTGTCGCTACGCGGCACCTCGATCAGGAGGTCGGCCTGAACCTGACCGCGCCCATCCACCTGACCGGCGAAACGCTCGCTCGCTGGCCGTCCCTGGAGGCGATCGTGTTCGTCACCGCCGGCTTCGCCCTGGTCTCACCCGCCCGCGCACCGAGCTACGGAGCAGTGAAAGCAGGCCTGCACGGCTTCGCGGAGGGGATTCGCCGCCAGCTCGCACCGCATGGCACGCATGTGCTCGAAGTGTTGCCGCCCATGACGGACACGCCGATGAACGACGGCAGTGCGGGGAAGAAGCTCGCGCCCTCGGAGGTGGCCGACGTGACTCTTCGAGCGTTGCGGCGTCGACAGCCGATGGCGTTGCCGGGCAGCACGAGGATGCTTCCGACCCTGCTGCGGATCGCGCCCGGGCCGATCGGCCGGATCGTCGGGGCGCTCTGACGCATCCATCGGGACGGGCTCGGCTCGCTCGGGCTGGGTGCGAGCGGAGACTTCTCGCCGTACGGTCGAGGAGCGGCGGTGCGGTCGGGCTACCGGTCGCGCCGCCGCACCACTCCAGGGAGGAACCAGCATGAGCGAGAGCGAGAGCGAGAAGTACGACGCCGTCTCCGGTCACGTGCCCAGTCCTGGGCCGCCCGCGGTCCCTGGCGAGGACCGTGACGACGTCGACCGTGCGGACATCGACGCGGTGGGGACACCGACGGAGAACCCGGGACCCGCGGAGGAGGACGAGCGGCCGGAGGCGATCCCCGGCGAGTATCCCGAGGACAACCCGGACCTCGAGGGCGAGGAGCGGTTCGACGCCGGCTGAGCGCCGGAGCCTGACCTGCGTGTCCCGGCGGCTACCGTCGTGGCATGGACGGACTGCTGAACGTGTCGCGCTCGATCATCCTGTTCGTCGCCGCCGCGGTGTTCGAGATCGGGGGCGCGTGGCTCGTGTGGCAGGGCGTCCGCGAGCACCGGGGCTGGCTGTGGATCGGTGCCGGGGTGATCGCGCTGGGCCTGTACGGGTTCTTCGCGACCCTCCAGCCCGACGCACACTTCGGCCGGATCCTCGCGGCCTACGGAGGAGTCTTCGTGGCCGGCTCGCTCGCGTGGGGCATGGTCGTCGACGGGTTTCGCCCGGACCGCTGGGACGTCGCGGGTGCGCTCGTCTGCCTCGTCGGCGTCGCGATCATCATGTACGCGCCGCGGGCGACGGCAGGCTAGGCGCCTTCTTCGGTGAGGCGGAGTGTCAGCCGTGAGCGTCCGGTGTTCGTGCGGAACCGATGACTTCCCGGGCGGCTCCTCGTCGGGCCTGGCACGGCGAGCTGCGCCGTGAGCAGGGCCGGGACGCGCGTCCGCCTGCGCCTGTGTCGACCGACCCCGAGGAGCCCGATCATGGACGACCCCCTGACCACGCTCGACGCCCGGTTCAGCGACCCGGGCGCCGAACCGACCAGCTGGCAGGCCGCCCAGGAAGTGCTCGAGAACGCACAGATCTCCTGGGTGACCACGGTGCGCGCCGACGGCCGCCCGCACGTCACGCCCCTCGTCGCCGTCTGGCTCGACGGAGCGCTGCACTTCACGGTCGGCCCGGAGGAGCAGAAGGCCGTCAACCTGGCCACCAACCCGAACGTCGTGCTGACCACGGGTCGTGATACCTGGGACGAGGGCCTGGACGTGATGGTCGAGGGCGCGGTGCGCCGCGTCACGGACCGGGAGTCGCTGGAACGGCTCGCCGTGGCCTGGCGCTCCAAGTGGGACGGCCAGTGGCAGTTCGAGGTGGGTGACGGGGTGTTCCGCAACGACGTCGGCGGGCCGGCTCTTGTGTTCGCCGTGGAACCGGCCAAGGTGCTGGCCTTCGGACGAGGCACGAACACCCACACGCGCCACGTCCCCCGCCGCCCGCGGCGGGCGGCTCCCGAGTGATCGGTAGAACGTCAGGTGATCGGTAACCCGGGCTACCGATCACCTGACGTTCTGCCGACCACCAGGAGCCGACCGCGGCGGGCGCTCCCCGCTAGTAGATGCGGCGGCCGTGGGCGTCCGGGATGCCCGACTTGCGGAAGAAGTAGGTGTTGATCTGGTCGCGCCACTCCGTCGCGCTGCGGAGCTGCTCGGCGAACCGCTCCGCGACCCGCTCGGAGAGGCGCGGGTCCACGAGGGCCGAGACGGCGGACCACGCCTCGATCATCGCCTCGACCCGCTCGACGCCTTCGAAGTGGGTGTCGTAGATGTGCTGGATCACGGTCTTCCCGCTGTGCAGCACGTGCGTGTACGGCACATGGTGGAAGAACAGCAGCAGCTCGTCGGGGCAGGTCGACAGGGACTCGTAGGTCTCGCGCCACGGCGCGGGGTACTGCCCGGCGTACCCCGTGCCGGTCCGCGCCGTGCGGTCCACGCCGATCCCGTCGCGGTCCGCGAAGTGATAGGTGCCCCAGGGGGTGTACTCGTAGCCGTCGACGTCGGGCCCGTAGTGGTGGCCGGGGCGCACCATGAAGCCGACACCGAGGGGAGCGGTGTACTGCTCGTACGTCTCCCAGGACCGGTCCAGCACGGCGTGCACGGCGTGGCCGACGGCGTCCGTCGCCCCCGGGAACGTGAGGCCCACCCACTCGTCGAGCACCGCCGCCGGGTCGAGCGTGGGATCCCAGCACAGGCGCCCGTACGCGTAGAGGTTGGCCTGGGCGAACGGGTGCCCGGTCCAGAACTCGTCGTCACCCACGTTGGAGACGGCGGCGAACCCGCCGGCGGGCTTGCGCCACGTGCCCGTGCCGGGGTCCTCGGCGGCCTTGCCGCGGCCGGTCGCGAGGTCCGCGACGGTGGGTGACCCGCCGTCGCGGCCGGAGGGCTCCCAGAAGCGGAACCCCAGGATCTGGCTCCACTGCGGGCCGAGGTAGACGGCGTGCCGCTGCTGGCCCGTGTACTCCTGGGTGACCTGCAGCTCCAGGGCGACGCGGGTGTGCGGCATGGCCGCGACGACGGGGGAGACCGGCTCGCGCACCTGGAAGTCCATCGGACCGTACTTGACCTGCACGATCACGTTGTCGGAGAACGCGCCGTCCAACGGCTGGAAGTGGTCGTGGGCCGCACGGGCCCGGTCCGTGGACCGGTCGCGCCAGTCCTGCCGGTGGTCGTACACGAAAGCCCGCCAGTGGATCAGGCCTTCGTAGGGCTCGACGGCCGCCGCGAGCATGTTCGCGCCGTCGGCGTGGGTGCGGCCGTAGGCGAACGGGCCCGGCTGGCCCTCGGAGTCGGCCTTGACGACGAACCCGCCGAAGTCGGGGATCGCGTCCCACACCAGCGCCGCCGCCCGGGTCCACCAGTGCGCGACGTCCTGGTCGAGGGGGTCCGACGTGTCCAGCCCGCCCAGGGTGATCGGGGACGCGAACGACACCGACAGGTGCACCCGGATGCCCCACCGCCGGAAGACGGCCGCGATCCGTACGACGTCCCCCAGGTCGTCGGTGAGCAGCCGGGCCTCGTGCGCGTGCACGTTGACGTTGTTGATGGCCACGCGGTTGACCCCGACGGCCGCCAGCAGCCGTGCGTACCGCTCGACGCGCGACAGGTCCGCCCGGACGAAACCGTTGTCGTAAAAGAGGGAGCCGCCCGAATATCCTCGTTCCACCTGGCCCATCACCGGATGCGTGGCCACGTTGTCCCAGTGGTCGAGCATCCGCAGACCGGTGGCGGGCGCGTGCGTCTCGTCGGCGTCCGGCCCCTCGAAGGCGGCCTCGCCGAGGCGCACCACGTGGAAGAACCCGTACAGCAGCCCGGCGTCGCACCGCGCCTGCACGACGACGGCGCCCGACTCCCGCGTGAACCGGAAGCTCTCGTCGGCGTCGGCCAGGCAGGCGTCGTCCGGATCCGCGCCGCCCGGGCCGGTGTCTGCCGGTGTCGCCGCGGCCGGCGCGAGCGTCAGCACGAGCTCGGCGTCGGCCACGCCGTCGCCCACCTCGAGGCGGGAGAACGCGCCGCCGAACCGCGCGGTCGCGGCGGCTACCTCCTCGGCGACGGTTCCCGCGAGGGCGCCGTCACCGGCCACCACCACGCGGCGGCGGCCGAGGGCGGCGAACGCGTCGTCGGGCAGCCAGGCCGGATGGGGAACGAGGGTCGAGCGCGGAGAATCACCGGTCATAGGTCGTTGTCCCGTCCGTCTTGCGGTTGATGGCCAGATTTGTGGGGGTGTGCTCGAACTGTGCCGCAGCGAGCGGGTCCAGGTCCACTCCCGGTCCGGTTCCACCACCAGGATGCACCCGTTCGCTCGCGCGCCGACAGCCGTCCTGGCTCGCGTGAGCCCGTTCTACGCTGGTTGCCATGACCGCCGGAGCGCACCAGATCACCACACCTGTCACCGCCGACCTGCTGCGGGGCGCACCAGAGGTCGAGCAGACGCCGATCGGCGTGCGGGTGCACCGGCTGCCGGCCCGGGCGCTGGCCCAGGCCGCTGACCCCCAGCTCGCCATGGCCGAGTCGCAGCCGTCCGGGGTCCGCGTGGCCTTCACGACCACCGCCACGAGTGTCGAGCTGCGGGCGCACGCTGTCCGCTTCGGTTTTCGCGGGGCACCGGCCCGCGCGCTCGGTGTGTTCGACCTGGTCGTCGACGGCCGCGCGGCCGGGCAGGCCAGCCTCGCCCAGGCCACCGTGGTGACGATCGACATGGCCACCGGCGCACGAGAGACCGACCAGGGGGCCGTGGACGGCGTCCGGTTCGACGGGCTGCCCGCCGGTGAGAAGTCCATCGAGCTCTGGCTGCCCCACAACGAGACCGTCGAGCTGGTCGAGCTGCGCACGGACGCGCCGGTGCACCCCTCGCCCGCAGGTCGTCCGGTGTGGCTGCACCACGGCAGCTCGATCAGCCAGGGCTCCAACGCCGTGCGCCCCACGGGCATCTGGCCGGCCGTCGCGGCGGCCCGGGGTGACGTGGACCTGGTCAACCTCGGGTTCGGCGGCAGCGCGCTGCTCGACCAGTTCACCGCACGCGCCATGCGCGACACCCCTGCCGACCTGGTCAGCCTGAAGCTGGGCATCAACGTCGTCAACGCCGATCTGATGCGGCTGCGCGCCTTCGGGTCCGCCGTCCATGGTTTTCTCGACACTCTCCGCGACGGACATCCCGACACGCCGCTGCTCGTGGTCTCACCCATCCTGTGCCCCATCCACGAGGACACACCCGGCCCCGGCGCCTTCGACGAGGACGCCCTGGCCGAAGGCCTGCTGCGGTTCCGTGCGACCGGAGACCCCGCCGAGCGCGCTGCCGGCAAGCTCACCCTCACCGTCATCCGTGAGGAGCTCTCCCGCATCGTCCTGGACCGCGCGGCCGCCGACCCGAACCTGCACTATCTCGACGGCCTCGAGCTCTACGGCCACGCCGACGCAGCCGAGCTGCCCCTGCCCGACCGGCTCCACCCGGACGCCGCCACGCACCAGCGGATCGGTGAGCGGTTCGCGGCCCTGGCGTTCGGCCCCGGGGCCCCGCTCGCGCCGCACCCGGCCTGAGGGGCGGCGCGGCGGGGTCGCCGTCAGCGAGCCGTGTACGCCTGCTTGGGCAGGTGATAGGCGAGATCGGCAGCGGTGTCCACGGCCTCGTCCAGGTCGAGCCGGTGCTCTGCGACCAGCCGGGCCAGGTAGCCGGCGTCGATGCGGCGCGCCAGGTCGTGCCGCGCCGGGATCGAGCAGAACGCGCGGGTGTCGTCGACGAAGCCCGACATGTTCGAGAAACCGGCCGTCTCCGTCGCCGACTCCCGGAACCGGCGCATCGCGTCCGGCGCGTCCAGGAACCACCACGGCGCACCGAGCCGCAGCGCCGGGTACACGCCCGCGAGCGGCGCGAGCTCCCGCGAGTACACGTCCTCGTCCACCGTGAAGGCGATCATCCGGAAGTTCTCCGAGTTGCCGAACGCCTCCAGCACCGGCCGCAGCCCGTGCGCGAACTCCGCCGCCACGGGGATGTCGTACCCCTTGTCGGGCCCGAACCGGGCAGCCACCGCGGCGTCGTGGTCGCGCAGCACACCCGGGTGGAACTGCATCACGAGGCCGTCCTCGACAGCCATGGCCGCCATCTGGAACAACATGTGCGCGGAGAACGCCGCCTCTTCCGCGGCGGTGATCCCCGGGCTGTCCGGCCCGCCCTGCAGCGCCTTCTCGAAGAGGGCACGGGCCACGTCGTCCGGCAGCGGGGTGGTGTCCGCGCTGAAGTGACCGTGGTCGGTGGCCAGGCCGCCCGCCGCGACGAACGCGGCGCGGCGCTCGCGGAGCGCCTCCAGGTAGCCCGCGTACGTGGTGGTGTCGATGCCCGACGCCGTCGCGAGCCGCTGCAGGTCGCCCTGCCACGTGGGGCGGGCGGGGTGCAGCAGCGGGTCCGGGCGGAAGGTCGGCAGCACCCGGCCCGGCAGGTCGGCGGCGAGACGGGCATGCGTCTCGAGCGTGCTCCACGCGGGGTCCGTGGTGCCGATCGTCTCGATGTCGAACCGGTCCAGGAGGGCGCGCGGGCGGAAGGTCGGGTCCGCGATGCACTCGGCGACCTGGTCGTAGACCTCGTCGGCGGTCTCGGCCGAGGGCCGTACGGTCACGCCGAAGATCTCGACGAGCTCGTGCTCGACCCAGTACCGGGTGGGTGTGCCGCGAAAGTGCTTCCAGCCGGCGCAGAAGCGCCGGAAGATCTCGCGCGGGTCCGTCTCGAACCCGGGGCCGTCGGCCGGGCCGACGCCCAGCTCGGGGAGCTTGGCGCCCTGCGAGACGAGCATGCGCGTGAGGTAGTGGTCGGGGACCACGAGCAGCTGCGCGGGGTCGGGGAAGGGCTCGTCGTCGGCGAAGGCCGCCACGTCCACGTGGCCGTGCATCGACACGATCGGGAGGCCCTGCACCGCCGCGTAGATCTCGCGGGCGATCGGTCGCGTCACGGGGTCGGCGGGTAGCGCCCGGTCGGGGTGCAGCGTCCAGGTGTCGGTCACGGGTGTCCTCCTGAGGCATCGTTGCCGGGTGGGTCAGCGCTTGCGCGGCAATCGTAGGCCATCGCCGGAGGCAAAGTGCCTGGATATCTCGTCGCCGGAGCCAGGCTTGCGGCGCTGACCTGCGAAGATACGGATCCAGAATTGCTGCGAACGTTTGCAGCCGGTCATGCGGTAGGGTGCAAACGTTTGCAGAGCCGCAGCGTCACAGCGTCACGAGGAGGTGAGGTGTCATGGTCACGGTGCACGACGTCGCGAAGGCCGCGGGAGTCTCCATCTCCACCGTCTCGCGCGCGCTCAGCGCCCCTGAGCGGGTGGCCGCCGACACCAGGGAACGGGTGACGCGCGTCGCCGCCGAGCTGGGCTACCGGCCCAACCATGCGGCGAGCGGCCTGCGGATGGGGCGCACGCACGCCGTCGGCCTGGTGGTGCCCGACCTGGAGAACCCGTACTTCGCGTCGGTGACCAAGGGCGTGCAGGCCAGGGCCCGCGCCGAGGGGTACGAGGTGTTCGTGGCCGACTCCGACGAGGACGCCGACGCCGAGCCCGAGCTGATCGGCGCGCTCGCCGCGCGGACCGACGGCGTGATCGTCACCTCCCCCCGCTCGGCCGAGGGCACGCTGAGTGCCGCCCTCGAGGGCGTGACCGCCGTCCTGGCCAACCGCGAGCTCCCACCCTCCGCGGGCGCCGGAGCCTTCCCGTACATCGCGGTGGACGACGCCGACGGCGTGGCCCAGGTGCTCGGGCACCTCTTCGCGCTCGGGCACCGTTCCATCGGTGTCGCGGCGGGGCCGGTGTCGTCGTGGTCCGGCGGCAGGCGTGTCGCCGGGCTCTTCAAGGCTGCCGAGCTGCGAGACGTCGAGCTGGTGGAGCTGGGCAACTTCCAGCCGTACTTCGCCGGTGGCGTCCAGGCCGCCGACCACGCGCTGGCGAGCGGCGTGACCGCCGTGGCCGCGTTCAACGACCTCATGGCGCTCGGCATCCTCGACCGCCTGCGGCACCGCGGGGTCGACGTGCCCGGTGAGATGTCCGTCGTCGGGTTCGACGACGTGCAGCTCGCCACCGTCGTGTCGCCCGCACTGACCACGGTCCACGCGCCGCTCGCCCGGCTGGGCCGGCGCGCCGTCGACCTGCTGCTCGCCCGCCTCCGTGGCGGAACGCCGGCCAGCACACAGCTCCTCCCCGTGGAGCTCATGATCCGCGGGTCCTCAGGACCCGTACCGACAGAGACGGTCAACTGACGCCCGTCTCGGTGACCATACCTGGGCGAAGGAGCCCGAGAGAGAGGAAGGCACCATGCGCACCTCGAAGAAGGCAGCGGCGCTCGTCGGCGTCGCCGCACTGACCCTGCTGACCGCCTGTACCCCGCCGGCACCCGAGGACGGCGGGGGTGGCGCGGGCGCCGCCGTCACCGACCCGGCCGACGTGCCGGACACCCCGTCGGAGCCGGTCACCCTGAACATCCTCGACGTCGCGGGCAACCAGCGGCTCACCGAGGGCATGGTCGACGAGTTCGTCGAGAACAACCCGGACGTCATCGAGTCGGTCACCTGGGAGACCGGCGGCGCGCCCGACGTCACGGGCCTCGTCAAGCCCCAGGTGGACAGCGGCAACCTGTCCATCGACGTCGTGTTCACCGGCAACGACGGGCTCGCCGCGGGCATCAGCCAGGACCTGTGGCTGCCGGTGGTCGACGACTACGGTGACCGCGTCTCGAACCAGGACAACTACCTGGAGCCGGCCGCCAAGATGCAGGAGCTCGCCCAGGGCTACGGCGTGGTGACGACCTACTACCCGTCCGGGCCGTTGCTCCAGTACAACCCCGACGTGGTCGACGCGCCGCCCGCGACCCCGGAGGAGCTGCTCGAGTGGGCAGAGGCCAACCCGGGCAAGTTCGGGTACGCCCGTCCCGCGAACTCCGGCCCCGGCCGCACGTTCCTCATGGGCCTGCCCTACATCCTGGGCGACAAGGACCCGATGGACCCCGAGAACGGCTGGGACAAGACCTGGGCGTACCTCAAGGAGCTCGGCCAGTACGTCGACACCTACCCCACCGGTACCGGCCAGGTGGTGACCAACATGGCCGACGGCACCTGGGGCATGATTCCCACGACCACCGGCTGGGAGATCGCGCCGCGCGCCGAGGGCCAGCTCCCGAACACGCTGGAGGCGGCGGCGTTCGACGACTTCACCTGGGTGACGGACGCGCACTACGCGGCGATCCCGAAGGGCCAGAGCGCCGACAAGATCAGCGCGATCATGCTGCTCCTCCAGGACATGCTCACCCCCGAGCAAAACGCCAAGGCGTACGACGCCGGCTACTTCTACCCCGGACCGGCCGTCGAGGGCGCGACGCTCGACCTCGCGCCGCAGGAGTCGCAGGACGTGCTCGAGGAGTTCGGCCGCCCCGAGTTCGACGAGCTCATCGAGTCGCAGGACGCTGTCGTGCCGCTCGACGCCGACTCGATGGTGACCGCGTTCGACATCTGGGACCGCGAGGTCGGCGGCGGCAAGGTGGAGGAGGAGTCCTAGGTGAGTGCTTTCGAATCCCTGGAGATGCGGGGCGTCGGCCGGCGGTTCGGCGGCGTGGACGCGCTCGCCGGGCTGGACCTGACGATCAAGGCGGGGGAGTTCGTCGCCCTGCTCGGCCCGTCGGGCTGCGGCAAGTCGACGGCCCTGAACTGCCTGGCCGGCCTGCTCCCGCTCACGCACGGCGAGATCCTGCTGGACGGCAAGCGGATCGACACCCTCCCGCCGGAGCGGCGCGGGTTCGGGATGGTGTTCCAGTCCTACGCCTTGTTCCCGCACCTGTCCGTCGAGAAGAACGTCGCGTTCGGCCTGCAGATGCAAGGGCTGCCGCGAGCCCAGATCGACGCGCGGGTGCGCGAGGCGATCAAGCTCGTCAAGCTCGACGAGCACGCCAAGAAGCTGCCGGGCCAGCTCTCGGGCGGCCAGCAGCAGCGGGTCGCCATCGCGCGGGCCGTCGTGCTCGAACCGTCGCTCGTGCTCATGGACGAGCCCCTGTCGAACCTGGACGCGAAGCTCCGCCTCGACATGCGCACCGAGATCCGGCGCCTGCACCAGTCGCTCGGGCTGACCACGATCTACGTGACGCACGACCAGGAGGAGGCGCTCTCCCTGGCCGACCGCCTGGTGGTGCTCCGCAACGGCCGCGTGCAGCAGATCGGCACGCCCGACGAGCTCTACGAGAGCCCCACGAGCTGGTACGTCGCGGACTTCATGGGGTACCGCAACATCCTGCCTGCCACGGTCGTCTCGACGTCCGCTGACGAGGCGGTCGTCGAGCTGCCCGGCACGGCCGACGGCGCCGTCCGGCTCACCGGGCGCGCTGTCGGCGCCCTGAGTGCCGGCGACAGCGTGCGGGTCGCGATCCGCCCGGACGACTTCTCGGTCGCGACCAGCGTCCCGGACGGACTGGGCGCCGGGGCCATCCCCGGTGCCGTGTCCGTGGTGGAGTACCAGGGCCGCGAGCACGCCGTCGGGGTGCAGACCGGCGACACGATGCTGCACGCGCGCACGCCTGCCGCACCAGAGGTCGGCGGTTCGGTCTGGCTGACGGCGCCCGTCGAGCGGGTCCTGGTGTTCCCCGAGTCGCTGGACGCGCCGGTGCCCGCGGAGGTGGCGGCATGACGCCCACCGCCGGGAGTGGTCGGGGAGGGGCTCCGTGAGCGGCGTCGGCGAGCGGCAGCAGGCCCGGTCGACCGCCAGCCTGCGGCACCGGCTGGCCGAGCGAGGCATCGACCCGGCCCTGCTGATGCTGCTGCCCGGGCTCGTGCTGGCGATCGCGCTGTTCGTCTACCCGTTCTCGTACGGGATCGGGCTGACCGTGCAGCCGACCGCCGCCATGCGGGAGCAGTGGGGCGGTGGGATCTTCGCGAACTACGTGGCGTTCTTCCGCGACCCGTTCGTGTTCGACTCCATCTGGCTCACCATGCGGCTCGCGCTGCCCGCCGCGCTGTTCAACGTGCTGGCGTCCATCCCGGTGGCGATGGTGCTGCGGCACAAGTTCCGCGGCAAGCGGCTCCTGACGTCGCTGCTGGTGCTACCCATCACGCTGGGCACGGTGCTCACCGCCCAGGGCCTGCTGATCTTCGCGGGGCGGCAGGGCTGGATCAACCGGGTGCTGCTCGAGATCGGCCTGGTCGACGAGCCGCTCCGGCTGGTGAACAACTACCTGGGTGTCATGTTCTCCCTGGTGATCACCGGTTTCCCGTTCGCGTTCCTGCTCATCTCGTCCTACCTGTCGGGCATCGACCCGTCGCTGGAGCGGGCCGCCAAGACGCTCGGCGCCGGCTGGTGGCAGCGGTTCCGGCGCATCATCCTGCCCCTGCTCGCGCCCGGCCTCGCCACCACGTTCGTCCTGACGTTCGTGCTCGCGTTCTCCGTGTTCCCGTCCGCGCGGCTCGTCGGTGACGCCATGGGCTCCACCCGGGTCATGTCGCTGATGGCGTTCCGCGCGTTCGGCGAGCAGAACGACTACGCGATGGCGTCCACCATCGCGCTGATGATGGGTGTGGTCGAGCTGCTCGTCGTCGCGGTAGTGCTGGGCCTGCGCTCGCTGTTGTACCGAGGGACCACAGGAGGGAAGGGCTGATGGCCGTATCAACGCTGGAGCGGCCGATCGCCGCTCGGCCGTCCACGTGGTTCGTGTGGGCGGGGATGACCGCGTTCGGGGTGTTCCTGCTCGGGATCATCATCGCGGTGGTCGTCGACTCGTTCGGCCGCCAGTGGTTCGACACCTGGCTGCCCGAGGGCCTGACCACGGAACGCTACGTCGAGGCGTGGGACCGCTTCTCGCTGGGCGAGGTCGTCGGCGTCACCGTCGGGGTGGCGGCGCTCGTCGTCGTCATCTCCGTGCTGGTGGGCGTCCCCGCCGCCTACGTGCTGGCCCGGCGCGACTTCCCGGGCAAGCGCGCGGTGATGCTGCTGTTCCTGCTGCCGGTGCTGATGCCGCCCATCACGTACGGCATCCCGCTCGCCACGGTCATGTACTCGTTCGGGCTGGGGCGCACGCTGACCGCCGTGGTGCTGGTCAACCTCGTCCCGTCGGTGCCGTTCGTGATCCTGACGATGACGCCGTTCATCGAGCAGATCAACCCAGCCATCGAGTCCGCGGCCCGGATGTGCGGTGCACGTACCCGGCAGGTCTTCACGCGGGTCCTCGCGCCCCTGCTGGTGCCGGGCATCCTCGCGGCGGCGATCCTGGTCCTGGTCCGGACCGTCGGGCTGTTCGAGCTCACGTTCCTCGTGTCCGGCCCTGGATCGGACACGCTCGTCGTGGCGATCTACCGTGGGATGACGTCCGCCGGCGGTGGTGAGGCGCGACAGCTCATCTCCGCCATGTCGGTGATCTACACCGCGACCATGCTGATCATGCTCGTGGTGGCGCTGCGGTTCGTGAACCCGACGCAGCTCGTGGCACAGGTGAAGGAGACACGCGATGACTGAGGACCGCCTGCACAGGGACACCGTCCCCGTGGGCATCGACGCGCCCGTGATGCCGACGGCGGTGGGCATCGTCCACCTCGGCATCGGGGCGTTCCACCGGGCCCACCAGGCCGTCTACACGGAGCGCGCCGCGATCGCCACCGGCGACAGCTCGTGGGGGATCCTCGGCGTGACCCAGCGGTCCGCCCGGGTCCGCGACCAGCTGCGCCCCCAGGGCGGCGTGTACGCGGTGCTGACGGCGGGCGAGCAGGAGTCGTCCGTCGAGCTCATCGGGTCGGTCGTCGACGTCGCCTACCCCGCCGAGGAGACCGAGCGGGTGCTGGCGGTGCTCGCGGCACCGTCGACCCACGTGGTCACGCTGACGATCACCGAGAAGGGCTACGCCCGCCTGCCCGACGGGTCGCTCGACCTGGACGCGGTGGCGGGCGACCTCGCGGCGCTCCAGGCCGACGCCCGCGGGGAGACGCCGGTCCACCCGGCGAGCTCGGCGATCGGGCTCCTCGTGCGCGGCCTCGCCGCCCGCGCGGCGTCCGGAGCACCCATCACGGTGCTGACCTGCGACAACATGGTGGACAACGGTCGCGTCCTGCAGCGCCTCGTGCGGCAGGCGGCTGACGCCGGGCTGCCCGGCGCGGAGGGTGACGTGCTGCGCGGCTTCCTCGGCGCGCGGGTCACGTTCCCGTGCTCCATGGTCGACCGGATCGTGCCGGCGACCACGCCGGAGCAGCGTGACCACGTGAGCCAGGTGCTCGGCGCGCGGGACGAGGGGCTCGTGGTGGGCGAACCGTTCGCCCAGTGGGTCATCGAGGACCGGTTCGCCGGGCCGCGCCCCGCCTGGGAGGCCGCGGGTGCCACCCTGACCAAGGACGTGGCCCCGTTCGAGCAGGCCAAGCTCCGGCTGCTGAACGGGACGCACTCGCTCGTCGCGTACTCGGGCTGGCTCGCGGGCCACACGACCATCGCGGAGGCGGTGACCGACCCGGTGATCGCCGAGCGCGCCCGCCAGTACCTGTTCGAGGACGCGCTGCCGACGCTCACGCCACCCGACGGCCTTGACCTGCACCAGTACGGCGAGCAGATCCTCGCCAGGTTCGCCAACCCCCACACGGGGCACACCACCGCGCAGGTGGCCATGGACGGCACGCAGAAGATCCCGTTCCGGTGGGGCGGCGTCCTCGCGGACGCCCTGGCCGCCGGGCGGGAACCGCAGGGCGTGGCGTTCGGGCTCGCGGCGTGGGCCGAGTTCGTCCGACGCCGGACGCGCTCCGGTGAGGGCGTCGACGACCCGCGGGCCGAGGAGCTGGCGGCCGTGGTCAGCGCGTTCGAGGTGCCGGGTGGCTCCGACGGCCTGGGCGACGTCGAAGGGCTGGCCGGCAACGAGGAGGACGTCCGCGCGCTGCTCGGGCTGCCGGGCCTCCTGCCGGAGAGCACGCCGGAGAGCTTCCTGGACGCGGTCGCCGCCGAGATCGGCGCCGTGGAGCGCTGACGAGCAGGTCGCCACAGGTGGTGCCGGGGCCGGCCGAGAGGCCGGCCCCGGTCGGCCGCCGGGCGGGACGTGCAGCAACCGGGCATCTTGAAACGATTCGATCCACACGTCGACGAGGACGGAGCAAGAGTGAGAGTCACGATCCTGGGTACCGGCGCCATCGCCGGAGCCCACGCAGCAGCGGTCAGCGGGCTGTCGGACCACGGGGTGGACGCCGTCCTGGCGCACGCCGTCGACATCGACCCGGCCCGCGCCGAGGAGTTCGCCCGTACGCACGGTGTCGCCGGGCACGGGACCGATCTGGCGGCAGTGCTCGGCGACACGGACGTGCTGCACGTGTGCACGCCGCCGGGTGCCCACGTGGACGCGGCGGTGGCCGCGCTCGAGGCCGGCGTGCACGTCGTGGTGGAGAAGCCCGCCACGCTGTCGCTCGCGGAGCTCGACCGGATCGCGGAGGTGGAGGCGAGGTCGACCGCGTCGTTCACCCAGGTGGTGCAGCACCGGTTCGGGCACGGCGTGCGACAGCTCCGGCGCCTGCTCGACGACGGGTCGCTGGGGCGTCCGCTCGTCGCGACCTGCGACACCCTGTGGTTCCGCGCCCCGGAGTACTTCGAGGTGCCCTGGCGCGGACGGTGGGACACGGAGGGGGGCGGGCCGACGATGGGCCACGGCATCCACCAGTTCGACCTGCTGCTGGCGGTGCTCGGGCCGTGGACCGAGGTGACGGCGATGGCAGGGCGCCTGGCCCGGCACGTGGACACCGAGGACGTCTCGATGGCGATCGTCCGCTTCGCCGGCGGGGCGATGGCCACCGTCACGAACTCCCTGCTGTCCCCGCGGGAGACCTCCGACCTGCGCTTCGACACCGAGGCCGCGACCGTGGAGCTCTCGCACCTGTACGGGTACTCCGACGCCGACTGGACGTTCACGCCCGCGGCCGGCCGGGACGACGTCGCGCGGCTGTGGCAGCCGGACGCGGCGGCACTCCCGTCGGGGCATCTCGCCCAGCTCGTGCCGACCTACCGGGCGTTCGCCGCGGGTCAGGCGCCCCCGGTCACCGTGCGTGACGTGCGCGGCACGCTCGAGCTGGTCGCCGCGATCTACCGCTCGGCGTTCACCGGCTCGGTGGTCCGGGCCGGCGAGATCGGGCCCGGTGACCCGTTCCACGAGTCCATGCGCGGCACCGGCCCCGAGTGGGCTCCCGTGAAGGACCTGGACGCGCTCCGGCGCTGAGCGCCGCACACGCCCTGTCGGAGGGGAGGCCGGCCGGCTCCCGGCCGGCCTGCCCTCGACCTCTATCGATGTACATCGTTACGGATTCCTCACCGCCAGGCCCTGGACAACGCTTCCCGGGCGAGTATTGTATCGATTCAGTCGGCCGTCGAGGATGCAGCCGGCGTGCCAACAGCAGTATGAGCAAGGAGGCTCACGTGGTTCGCACACGCACCACCACCAGGAAGGCCGCCGTCCACGCCACGGCCCTCGCGGCGGCATCGGCGCTCGCCCTCTCCGCGTGCGGGGCCGGAGGCACAGCCGCCTCGGCCGACGCGGCCCCCGTCGCCACCGACCGGGACATCGAGCTGTCCCTCGTCTGGTGGGGCGACGACGACCGCGCCTCCCGCTACGAGGAAGCGGTCACGCTGTTCGAGGAGAAGTACCCGAACATCGACGTCCAGACGCAGTTCCAGGCCTGGGACGACTACTGGACCGCCCGCAGCACCGAGGCGGCAGGGCAGACCCTGCCGGACGTGTTCCAGATGGACCTCGCCTACATCCATCAGTACGCGTCGAACAACCAGCTCCTCGACCTGTCGACCCAGCTGGGTGTCAACCTGGAGACGGGCGACTACGACGAGACCCTGCTCGGCTCGGGCGCTGTCAACGGCGGGCAGTACGGCATCCCGACCAGCACGAACACGCTCGGCATGATCCATCATGACGACCTCCTCGACCAGCTCGGCATGGAGCCGCCGGAGGCGGGCCTGACCTGGGACGAGTACGACGCGTGGATCCGTGAGGTCTCGGCGGCCGGCGCCGACCACGACCCGCAGGTCTACGGCGGAACCGACTACACGGGCACCCTCTGGCTGTTCATCCAGTGGCTGCTCCAGCAGGGCAAGACCGCGTTCGCCGAGGACGGCTCGCCGGCCTTCGAGAAGGCGGACCTCGTCGCCTGGGTCGAGCGTACCCAGCCGATGCGCGACGACGGCGTGTTCTACCCCGTCGAGCGTGCCAAGCAGGTGGAGCCCCTCACGGGTCTCCAGGTCAACGAGGCGGCCACCGAGCTGACCTGGGACAACATGACGGCCGGGTACGCGGCGAGCGCGGGCACCGACAACGTCGGCCTGCTGCCGGTACCGACGGGCGCGGACGGCTCGCAGCAGTTCTGGAAGCCGTCGATGCTGCTCTCGTCGTCGGCCGCCACCCAGGAGCCGGACGCCGCAGCCAAGCTCATCGACTTCCTCGTGAACGACCCGGAGGTCGGCAAGATCTTCGGCACGTCGAAGGGCGTGCCCGCCGTGCCGGCCCAGAAGGACGCGATGGAGGTGGAAGAAGGCTCGGTGGACGACAAGATCGTGTCCTACGAGGACGACGTGGCCGAGCGTGTCACCGCCGACACCCCGATCCCCGTGGAGGGCTACGGCGTGGTCGAGGTCGAGTTCAAGCGGCTCGGCGAGGAGCTCTCGTACGGCAACATCACCGCCGAGGAGTTCGCCGACCAGTGGTTCCAGAGCGCCGAATCGAACCTCGGCGGCGAGTGACAGTGTCAGCTACCACTACCGAGCGCGGCCGCGGGGCCGGGAGCGGCAGCGTGCGGGGGACGGCGGTGCCGTCGGCCCCCGCACGGGGCGGCCCCGGAAAGCCGTCGCGCAGCCGGGCCGACACACGCGCCGGCTACGCGTTCCTCTCCCCGTGGCTGCTGGGGTTCGTGCTGCTGACGGCCGGCCCGATGCTGATGTCGCTGTACCTCGCGTTCACGGACTACAACCTGTTCCGGGCGCCGGAGTTCATCGGGATCGAGAACTTCACCGCACTGTTCGCCGACCCGCGCTTCCTGAAGTCCGCGCAGGTCACCGCCATCTACGTGCTCGTGGGCGTGCCGATCAAGCTCGCCGCCGCCCTGGCGGTGGCGATGCTGCTGAACGCCAAGCATCGCGGCCAGGGCGCGTACCGCTCGATGTTCTACGCGCCGTCGCTCATCGGGGCCAGTGTCTCCGTGGCCATCGTGTGGCGCGCCATGTTCATCGACGACGGCGTCGCGGACCAGGTCCAGCAGTTCTTCGGCCTGCCCGGCGGTGGCTGGGTGGGCAATCCCAACATGACCATGCCGATGATGATCCTGCTGGCGGTGTGGCAGTTCGGCGCCCCGATGGTGATCTTCCTGGCCGGACTCAAGCAGATCCCGGCGGAGCTGCACGAGGCGGCCGCCGTCGACGGCGCCGGACCCGTCCGGCGCTTCGTCTCCGTGACCATCCCGATGCTGTCCCCCGTGCTGTTCTTCAACCTGCTGCTCGAGACCATCGGCGCGTTCCAGATCTTCAGCTCGGCCTTCATCATCTCCGGCGGCACCGGCGGACCCGCCGACTCGACGCTGTTCTACACGTTCTACCTCTACATCAAGGGCTTCACGGAGTTCCGCATGGGGTACGCCTCGGCCATGGCCTGGGTGCTCGTGCTCGTCGTCGGCATCATCACCGCCGTCCTGTTCCGCACCTCGCGTGCCTGGGTCCACTACACGGGAGACGTGCGATGACCACTGCGACGACAACCGTCAGCGCGGCCGCCAGGTCGGTCGCGACCAGGAAGAAGCGCACCAGGTCCGTGGCGTTCCACGTGCTGGTGCTCGCCGTCGCCGTCGTGATCCTGTATCCCGGCGTGTGGATGGTGATGAGCTCGTTCAAACCGAGCGGCGACATCGTCGGCAACGTCAACCTGTGGCCGGAGACCTGGACGCTCGACAACTACGCCTCGGCGCTCGGCGGGATCGGCGGGGTCTCGTTCTGGACCTTCGTGCTCAACTCGCTGATCCTCGCGGTCGGGTCGGTGGTCGGCATCGTCCTGTCCGCCACGGTCTCCGCCTACGCGTTCGCGCGCATCAGCTTTCCCGGACGCGGCGTGTACTTCGCGGTCATGATCGGCACGATGCTGCTGCCGTTCCACGTGGTGATCATCCCGCAGTACATCCTGTTCAACTCCATGGGCCTGGTGAACACGTTCCTGCCCCTGCTGGCCCCGAAGTTCCTGGCCACCGAGGCGTTCTTCGTGTTCCTCATGGTGCAGTTCCTGCGCGGGCTGCCGCGTGAGCTCGACGAGGCCGCGCGCATCGACGGGTGCGGGCACTGGGGGATCTTCCGGCTCGTGCTGCTCCCACTGATGCGGCCCGCCGTGATCACCAGCTCGATCTTCGCCTTCATCTGGTCGTGGAACGACTTCCTCGGGCCGCTGCTCTACCTCAAGCAGCCCGACACCTACCCGCTGCCCATCGCCCTGCGGCTGTACGTGGACCAGACGTCGGTGTCCGACTACGGCGCCCAGATGGCCATGGCCGTGCTCGCGCTGGTGCCCGTCCTGCTGTTCTTCGTGCTGTTCCAGCGCTACCTCGTGGACGGCGTCGCGACGCAGGGCCTCAAGGGCTGAGCGGCGTGAGCACCGAGGAACCGGCCGACGAGCCCGAGACCCCGCGCGCAGGCCGGCGCAGGGTCCGCGGCGAGGGGTTCGCCCTGCTCGGCGAGACTCTGCTGACCGGGGTGCTCGTGCTGGTCGGGAGCATCCCTGTGGTGACGATCCCGGCGGCGCTCGCCGCCGGGGCGGCGCTGCTGCGGAGGCACGTCGGCGGGTACGACACGTCCGTCCGTAGCTACGCGCACGACTGGCTCGCGGCGGTACGCGACCTCTGGGTGCTGGGCCTGCTGCTGCTCGGCGCCGTGGCGGTCGTGGTCGTCAACACGGGGCTGACGGCGTCGGGCGCGCTCCCGGGGGCCGCGGCCGTCCGGTGGGTCACCTGGCTGGCGGCGGCCTGCGCCGCCGTGGTGCTGGTCCGGGCCGCGACGGCGTGGTCCGACGGCGAGGCGGGCGGGGCCGCGGGTGTGCGGGGCGGCGGGACCGGCGAGGCGGGTGGCCCCGTGCCCGGCGCCGCGGGGGTGCCCGGCGCCGCGGGTTGGCGGCAGGTGCTGTCCCGCGGGGCCGCTCGGTCTCGTGACGACCTGACCGGCTCGGCGCTGCTGCTCGCGGCCCTCGTGATGTGCGGCGTGCTGGTCTGGATGCTGGCGCCGCTCGTCCTGGTGACCGGCGGTCTGCTGAACCTGGCGGCGGTCGCCGTCGAGACCCGGCGCCTGGACAGGCGCTAGCTGGTATCGCAACCAAAGGTCCGCTTCGACCATGCAATCAGGCCTGGAGTCCGCCGGGACAGCAGGCCTGATCGCATGGTCGAGGCGGACATCCATGAGATCAAGAATTCAGAGAGGAATTCCACCATGGTCCCGAGGAGAATTCGGGCGGGCGTTGTCCTGGCGACAGCGTTCTGCCTCGGTCTGAGCGGCGTCGGCGTCGCGTCTGCTGCGGCTTCCGCCGCGGCGTTCACGCCGGCCTCCGACCCGACGACCGACCTGACCACCACCCACGGTGACCCGAGCGCCCGGGGCGGGCGGCCGGCGTCGGGCGCCGAACGGTTCGACCGCGGGCTGGTGGCGGCAGCGACCACCGAGGGAGTGTTCCTGAGCTGGCGGTTGCTGGCCGCAGAGGTCACCGGGCACACCGACTCGGGTCTGGCGGGCCCAGGCTTCGCCGTGTACCGCGACGGCAGGCGGATCGCCCGGGTGACGGACTCGACCAGTTATATCGACGCGGAGGGGTCGGCCGACGCGTGGTATCGCGTGGTGCCGCTCGGCGGACCGGACCGGGGTAGGGCGGCGTCCGCACGTGTCTGGGGCGAGGGCCACCTCGACATCCCGCTGAACAAGCCTGCCGACGGCGTCACCCCTGCCGGCGAGGCGTACACGTACCGCGCGAACGACGCGTCCGTCGCCGACCTCGACGGCGACGGGGACCACGAGATCGTGGTCAAGTGGGACCCGTCCAACTCGAAGGACGTGTCCCAGGTGGGGTACACGGGCAACGCCTACCTCGACGCCTACGAGCTCGACGGCACGCAGCTCTGGCGCGTGGACCTCGGCGTCAACATCCGTGCGGGCGCGCACTACACGCAGTTCCCCGTCTACGACTACGACGGCGACGGCCGTGCCGAGCTGATGGTCAAGACCGCTCCCGGAACCCGTGTGACCAGGTACGACGACGGCGAGCCCGCCGGCCGGAGCTACGTCAAGATCCCGCGCGACGACCGTGCGGCGGGCGTCAGCCACGCCGACGACTACCGGATGTCGGCCGACGACTACTACGAGCACCTCGTCGACCTGTTCCGCGGCTGGTCGTCGCGGTCAGAGGTGACCAGCGGGCAGTGGCCCGCCACGCTGGAGGAGGCCTGGGGCGTGGAGGCCAGGTGGTCGTACCCGCTGTCCGACGCCGACGCGCGGGCCGCCGCCGACCACTTCGTCGACGTCTACGCGCCGGCCCGCTCGGCGCGGAACCAGCTGCGCCAGTTCGAGGGCTTCGTGCTGAGCGGCCCGGAGTACCTCACCGTCTTCGACGGGGTCACCGGCCGGCCGATGGGCACCGTCGACTACGAGCCGGGGCGCACCGACGACGGGCTGCTCTGGGGCGACTACGCGATGTCCCGCATCGAGCCGGGCAACCGGGTGGACCGGTTCCTCGCGGGCGTGGCCCACCTGTCCGAGGGCCGGCCCAGCGCGATCTTCGCGCGCGGCTACTACACGCGGTCCACGATCGCCGCCTATGACTGGGACGGGCGGCACCTGACCAAGCGCTGGCTCGCGGACTCGGGCTGGACGCCGATGAGCAACCCGTTCGACGACAGCCCGCACGGGGTACCTGGCACCTCGCCGGAGTGGGGCAGCCTGACGACGCAGGGCTTCCACTCGCTGTCGGCGGCCGACGTCGACGCGGACGGCAAGCAGGAGATCGTCTACGGCTCCGCGACGCTCGACGACGACGGCTCGCTGCTGTACTCGTCGTCGGACACGCTGCCCGAGGGGTCCGCGAACCCCGGGGCGAGTGCGGGGCTCGGCCACGGGGACGCCATGCACGTGACCGACATCGACCCTGCGCGGCCAGGGCTCGAGATCTGGACCGCGCACGAGGGGGGCGCCTGGGCGCCGTACGGTTCCGCGATGCGTTCGGCCGAGGACGGGGCGGTGCTGTTCGGGCAGTACTCCGGCCGGGACACGGGCCGGGCGATGATCGGCGACGTGCTGCCGGACGTGCCGGGTGTGGAGGCGTGGGCCTCCATGCCGGACGGCACCCTCGGGTCGGGCACGCTGAGCGCGACGGGCGAGCAGGTGTCGACGTCGACCATGGGGACCAACCAGTCGGTGCGCTGGGCGGGCGACGGGACCACACAGGTGATCGAGGGCTCGGGCGACGCGGTGCCGACGATCCGGGACTGGTCGCGTGGTGTGGTCGCGACCCTCGACGGGACGCTGACCAACAACGGGACCAAGGGCAACCCGTCGCTCGTGGCCGACGTGCTCGGCGACTGGCGCGAGGAGGTGCTGGTGCGGACCACCGACTCGAGCGCGCTGCGGCTGTTCCTGTCGACGGAGCCGACCGACATCGCGATGTACACCCTCATGCAGGACCCGCAGTACCGCGCCGAGGTGGCGCGCCAGCAGACGGCGTACAACCAGCCGTCGTACCCGGGCTTCTACCTGGCCTCGGACACGACGTGGTCGACGATCCCGGTCCCAGCCCGCGACTGACCTCCGTTGAGTGCTGGCTATTTGCCCTCCCACAGCGGTATCGGGGGCACATATCCAGCACTCAGCGGGGGGTGGACGAGCTCGACCCACGCACCACCAGCCTCGGCTGGAACATCACGTGCTCTGCCGTGTCGGTCCCGCTGAGCAGGAGGTCGGCGGCACGGAGGCCGAGCTCGTGGGTCGGCTGGCGCACGGAGGTCAGGGGGGTGGACAGCTCGGCGGCGAAGGACACGTCGTCGTACCCCACGACCGCCACGTCGCCGGGTACGGCGATGTTCTCCGTGCGGAGCGTCCGCAGCACCCCCAGCGCGACCAGGTCGTTGACGCAGAAGACGGCGGTGGGCCGGTCTCCCGATTCCAGCAGGCCGCGGATCGCCGCCTCGCCGCCGTCGGCGTTCAGGCTGGTCACCGTGGTCTCGACCAGCGCGGACGCCGGGTCCAGGCCGGCGGCGACCAGCGCCTTGAGCACGCCCTCGTGCCGGTCGGCGCACTGCCGGATCGTGTGCGGGCCGTTGAGGAACGCGATGCGCGTGTGGCCCTGGTCCAGCAGGTGGCGGGCGGCGAGCTCACCGCCGCGGACGTCGTCGACGGCCACCGACGAGATGCTCGGGTCGGACGACGGGCGGTCCAGCAGCACGACGCCGGTGCCGCGGCGGCGGACGGCGAGCAGGTGGTCGATGTCGTTCGTCGCCGGCACGACCATGACGCCCTGGACGCCGTGCTCCTCGAACAGACGGAGGTAGCGCTGCTCCCGGTCGGGGTCGTCGTCGGACGACGCGACCATGAGCGTGAAGTCGTCCCGGTCCAGGCGCTCCTCGATGCCCCGCGCGACGTCGGTGAAGAACGGGTTGGCGATGTCCAGGACGATGGCGCCGATGGTCGTGATCGTGCCGGCCCGGAGCTGCCTGGCGGACCCGTTGCGCACGAAGCTGAGATCCTCGATGGCGGCCTCGACCCGCTCGCGGGTGCCGGGTAGCACGCGCTCGGGCCGGTTGAGCACGTTGGAGACCGTGCCGACGGAGACGCCGGCGGCACGGGCGACGTCGGCGATGGATGCTCGTCGGTGAGCGGCCGGCTGGGTCATGGAGCGCCTCCTTGCTTCGGGCTACATTATGAACCGTTTCATGACACGGGTCGCCCGTTCGCGGGCGGGGAACCGGAGGACCGGAGATGACGAGCGGGTCAGCGGGCGCACGCGTCTGCTTCACGTCCCGGGTGCGGGCCGACCGTATCCCGGAGTACCGGGCGGCCCACGCCGCCGTCTGGCCGGAGATGCTGGAGGCCCTGCGGGACACGGGCTGGCGCGACTACCACCTGTTCCTGCGGGACGACGGTCTGCTGGTCGGGTTCCTCGAGACCGACGACTACGCGGCGGCGCAGCGCGGGATGGCCGCGACCGAGGTCAACGCACGCTGGCAGGCGGCCATGTCGGGGTTCTTCGTGGACGAGGGCAACCCCGATGACGGCTTTGTGCTCCTGGACGAGGTGTTCCACCTGGAGTCCCAGCTCGCGGCCCTGAACCTCCCGACCCCCACAGACACCTCCGCGAGGTAGGGCGGCGTCAGGGGGTCGTTGCATCACTCTAGATGGATTAGGGGTGGTGTGGGATGACTCGTGGTGGTGTTCCGGTCTCGCGGG